>CANJQT010000066.1 GCA_947476475.1 Paracoccaceae bacterium
GCAGGGAAGATCTGGTGGATCGCCTTCGCCTGCGGCAGGCCGTGGCTCACGCAGCCCGGGCAAAGCATCTGGAATGCTTCGATTACCACGACCCTGCCGCGAAGGGCGGAAAGGCTGAACGCGTCGGGCGCGTTCAGCCACTCGGCTGCGTTGATCTTGTCAATCGTCATTCGACAGTTCCTGGCAGCGACAGGTCACCCGAAGCAACATCCCATACATCCACCAAGCACAGAAGTGGCGCGTGAACAGACTGGTTCACCCGAAGCGCTGAAGTGACGCCGTCAAACTTGAAGGCGGTAAGATCCGTGCCCGACGGTAAGGCGAGGGTCACGGAAATGTTGTGGCCTTCGAACAGCGGTCGGGCGTCCGGGCTGTCGATGAAAAGGGGCAGCCCCGGCCAGGTCGCGGGCAGCTTCGGCGATGCACCTTCGGGAATGTCGCGGACCGAGAGTGCGCCCGCGCCGCAGGCGTCGTTGGGGATAAGGACCACCCAATGGCTGTGCCAGCCAGCACCGTCATCGTTTTTGTCGCCGTCGCCATCCTCATCATAGAGCGGCGTGTCGTCGAAATCGGGATGGGCAGTCGAGGCAAGGGCAAGGATGCCTGTGCCGTCTTCGAATCCGACAGTCGCGGGGTCAAGGCTGGTCGGCCAGACGTAAGACCAGACCGGAGCACCGGCAAGCGCGCCGACTGCGGTGGGCACGTCGGTGCCTGCATCGCCGCTGATCGCCATGCTGAAGGTCAGCTTTTCCCCTGTGCGGCTGATGTCCGCCGACATGATGTCAAATGCAGGTGAGGCAGCCGGTGTTTCCGGCGCGGTGATGGCGGCCAGAACCGGACCGGCGGCAATCAGGATGGCAAAAGTCAGGGGCGTGCGCATGGCGTCCTCCAATAATAGCGAGTCGATACTGTATTTCTGACGCAGGTTGCGGGAGCTTGCAAGTGAAATATCGAGTCGCTATTTTTTAATAATGAGCAATACACGCTTCCTTCTGGATCGATTGTCCCGGCTGATGCAGGCTGGTGCCTGGTCGCGCGGGCTGAATCCGGCGCAAGCTGCGGCACTTGACTATCTGGCGCGGGCGAACCGCTTCTCGCGAGCGCCCTCGCACGTTGCGGATTTTCTGGGTACCACGCGCGGCACGGCATCGCAGACCCTTCAGGCACTGGCGCGCAAAGGGCTGGTGCAAGCTGATGCTTCAACCAAAGATCGACGTTCGCTGAGTTACAGTATCACGGCGGCGGGCCGTGCCCGACTGCCAGAGGCGCAAACCGACGCGGGACTCGTAGGGCTGGGCGATGCTGAACGGGCGGCGCTGGATCAAGCGCTTGAGCAACTGGTGCTGCATTTGACGGCGGGTGCACGCAGCTTTGGCCTATGTGCAAGCTGCCGCCACCATCTGCCCGGTTCCTATTGCGCGCTGCTGCAATTGGCTTTGTCGCCCGAGGAGTCCGGGCAACTTTGCCATGAATTTCAGTCGACCACCGTCTGATCCCCGAAGGCTTCAAGAAACGTGGCGCGCAGTGCCACATCAAGATCAGACATGGCAACCGGCAGGCCAAGATCGACAAGGCTGGTGACTCCATGCGCGCGAATGCCACAGGGCACAATTCCGTCGAAATGCGAGAGGTCAGGTTCAACATTGATCGAAATGCCGTGGAAAGTGATCCAGCGGCGGATTTTTACCCCGATTGCTGCAATCTTGTCGTCGCGCGGGCTGCCATCTGGTGCCGGTTCCTTGTCAGGCCGTGTGACCCAGACCCCGACGCGACCGTCGCGGACCACTCCTGCGACATTGAAATCGGCAAGGGCGGCAATGATCCAGCCTTCAAGGCGTTGTACGAAGCGGCGCACGTCTTTTTCGCGCTTGTTGAGGTTCAGCATCACATAGGCCACGCGCTGTCCGGGGCCGTGATAGGTATATTGACCGCCCCGGCGAGCGTCATAGACCGGAAAGCGGTCCGGGTCGGTCAGATCCTGGGGCTTGGAAGAGGTGCCGGACGTGTAAAGTGGGGGATGTTCCAACAGCCAAACGCATTCATCGGCGCGGCCTTCATGAATAGCCTCGACTCGCGCCTCCATGAAGGCAAGCGCGTCCGGATAAGGAACAAGCCCAGGGCTGGTGATCCATTCAACCATTGTCGTCATCCTCGGGTGCGTCACCCATGAGATAGCGTGGGCCGGGGCCGAGGCGGGCGGCACGGTCGTCCTTGTTATAGAGGCTGCATTTGTCCAGCGACAGGCACCCACAGCCGATACACCCGTCAAGCTTGTCGGACAGCGCCTGAAGGGACTCGATGCGGGTCTTGATATCGCGGCGAAACCGGGTGGCGATCCGCTCCCAATCCTTGCGGTCCGGGGCGTGGTCGGCGGGCAAGGCTGCCAACTGGCTGGCGATCTCGGCCAACGCAAAGCCAAGGCGCTGGGCGATCAGGGCGAACGAAAGGCGGCGAAGGTCGGAACCGCCATAGCGCCGATGGCCGCTTTGATTGCGCAAGGGCCGCACGATTCCATGGGTTTCATAAAAGCGGATCGCTGACACGGCGAGGCCACTGCGCTGCGCCAGATCGCCGATGGTCATTCCCTGACGGGGCATGAAAAACCCTCTTGATCTAAAGTTAACTTGAGGAATTACACGTTTGAGCATCGCGTGCAAGTCAAGGAGGCGGTGATGTGGACTTTAACGGGTTGGCGGGGCAGCAAGGCTCGTTGGCCACGCAAATGGCGGAGAAATAGCTATCCTGCCACACTCTCGGATCACCTGAGGCGGGATGTGGGGCTGGACGTGCCTGCGCCGGAAGCCGGACATCCCCGTTGGGCAAGGGGAACTGGCACTGATGACAACTGATAAGGGCGGCGCCATGGGATTGGGCGCCGCAATGCCACGAAAGCAACTTCAGACTACAGAAAAGGAGACGGCAATGACGCGGTTGGAACATGTGAACCTGACGGTCAGCGACCCGGACCGGACGGCGGCGCTGCTGTGCGGACTGTTTGGCTGGAAGGTGCGCTGGGCGGGGCCGGCAATGACCAGCGGCCGAGCCGTCCATGTGGGAGGGAAAGACAGTTATGTCGCGCTGTTTTCCTATGGCGATGCAGTCGCCAGCCGCGAGGAAAGCTATCGCACCCGCGCAGGGCTGAACCATATTGCAGTGGTGGTCGCGGATCTGCGTGCCACCGAGGCACGGGTCAAGGCAGCGGGGTTGGTCCCCGAAAATCACGCCGACTACGAACCGGGGCGGCGATTCTACTTTCGCGAGCCGGACGGAATCGAGATTGAGGTTGTCAGCTATTCCTGACGGAAGTCACCCATACGAAAAGCCGGGCGAAGGTGGAAAATCCCACTTTCCTTTCCTGAAATGCTCGGCTAGAAGCACGCCACCTCAGCCGGGTCTTGCCCGGCAAAGAGTGCGGATGTGGCGGAATTGGTAGACGCGCAGCGTTGAGGTCGCTGTGGGCTAACCCCCGTGAAGGTTCGAGTCCTTTCATCCGCACCACTTTCTCTTCCCGGATCAAAATGACTTTTTGCGACATTTTCCGCGGTGCAGCGAGCGGATGCTGCAACGGCAACCTCTAGGGCTTCCGTGCATCCGGACCTCGGTTGGTACTGTTTGCGCAAAATGTGAAATCATGTCGCATTGTTCTACGATTCCGTCGTATTGTGGCCGCGGCAATAAAAAGCTTGCCACCTAATGGCCGGGAAATAACGAAAAAACATGTTGTAGACTATTTGGGGCTGCTATTAGCTGACGGTCAACGACACAAAAAGAACGACACTTCGGGGAGTGCGATATTGACAGCATCTGCTGGCACCGGTGACGCGGCATTCGTTGAGTTTGACGGAGTTCAGAAAAGCTATGATGGCCAGACTCTGGTTGTCAAAGGACTAAACCTGAAAATGCCCAAAGGCGAGTTTCTGACCATGCTGGGGCCGTCAGGATCGGGCAAGACGACCTGCCTGATGATGCTTGCGGGGTTCGAAACTGCGACAAATGGCGAGATTCGCCTGAATGGCCGCAACATCAACCAGGTGCCGCCGCACAAGCGCGGGATTGGCATGGTCTTTCAGAATTACGCTCTGTTTCCGCATATGACAGTGGGAGAAAACCTGTCCTTCCCGCTGGAAGTGCGCGGCATGGCCAAGTCCGACCGCGAAGCAAGGATCATCCGCACCCTCGACATGGTTCAGATGGGCAAGTTCGTGAACCGCCGCCCCGCGCAGCTTTCAGGTGGCCAGCAGCAGCGTATCGCGCTGGCGCGCGCGTTGGTGTTCGACCCCGAACTGGTGCTGATGGACGAACCGCTTGGTGCGCTGGACAAGCAGTTGCGCGAACATATGCAGTTCGAGATCAAGCACCTGCATGAATCGCTAGGCATCACCGTGGTCTACGTCACCCACGACCAGGGCGAGGCGCTGACCATGTCCGACAGGATCGCTGTCTTCAACGACGGCCGGATCCAGCAGCTGGCCTCTCCCGCCGACCTTTACGAACGCCCCGAGAACAGCTTCGTGGCCCAGTTTATCGGCGAAAACAACAAGCTGCCCGGCGTGATCGAGGAATTGAATGGTGACAAGGCGCTGGTACGGCTAGCCAACGGCGAGCTGATTGATGCCACGGCGGTGAACGCCAAGGAAAAGGGCGGCAAGACGCTGGTGTCGATCCGGCCCGAACGGGTGGAGTTCAAGCCCGAGATGATGCCCGAAGGTGCCCACATGATCGGCGCCGAAGTGATCGAAGTCATCTATATGGGCGACATCCTCCGCGCGGTTCTCAAGGTCGCGGGCACCGATGATTTCGTGATCAAGATGCGCAATACGCTGGGGCAAACGCGGCTTTCCCCCGGCCAGAAGATCAAGGTGGGCTGGCACCCCCAGGATGCCCGCGCGCTGGACCCTTGATGCTGTGCCCCGCGTGCGGGGCCAGACGGGAATATTGAAAATCAACCACGGGAGTTTGCGAATGAAGAAAATCCTGATCCTTTCCACCGCCCTGACCAACCTGGCCTTCGCGGCCCAGGCTGACATCACGGTCATGTCCTGGGGTGGCGCCTATGGCGAAGCCCAGACCGAAGCCTTCGTGAAGCCGTTCATCGCGGCCACTGGCAAGGCGGTCATCATGGTCGACGCCGACAACCCGGCCCCGGCGATGAAGGCGATGGTCGAAGCTGGCAACGTCACCGTTGACGTGGCTTCTGTCGAATATGCCGACGGTATCCGGCTTTGCGACGAAGGCATACTGGAACCGATCGACCCGGCCAGCCTGCCGGCTGCCCCCGACGGCACCCCGGCGATGGAAGACTTCCTGCCCGGCGCCGTGACCGAATGCGCAGTTTCGACCGACATCTGGGCCAACGTCTACGGCTATGACACGACCAAGTTCCCGGCCGATGCGGCGCCGACCACGGCAGCTGACTTCTTCGATCTGGCCAAGTTCCCCGGCAAGCGCGGCCTGAGGAAGGGTGCCAAGGCTGTTCTGGAATTCGCACTGATGGGCGACGGCGTCCCGGCTGCCGAAGTCTACAACGTGCTTTCGACCCCCGAGGGCGTGGACCGTGCCTTTGCCAAGCTGGACTCCATCAAGTCGGAAGTCGTCTGGTGGGAAGCCGGTGCGCAACCGCCGCAGCTGCTGGCGGATGGCGAAGTGGCGATGACCACGGCCTACAACGGCCGTCTCTTCGCCGCCGCGATGAACGAAGCCAAGCCTTTCCAGATTGTTTGGGACGGTCAGGTCTACGAAAACGAGATGTTCGTTGTTCCGAAGGGCGCACCGAACATGGCCGATGCGATGGAATTCATCGCTTTCTCCACCTCGACCGAAGGCCTGCGCGCCTCGGCGCAGCAAATTTCCTACGGCCCGGCCCGCAAGTCGTCGATGGCTGAAGAGATCATCTACAAGGACGGCAAGACGGTGATGGCACCGCACCTGCCGACCGCGCCCGAGAACCTGACCAATGCGCTTTTGTCCTCGTCCGACTTCTGGGTCGACCACGACGCAGAACTGAACGAGCGCTTCCAGGCTTGGCTCGCCCAGTAATCGAACGTCACGGGCGCGGGGGAATTCTCCGCGCCCAGACCGCAATTTGAAGAGGCAGGCATGGCCGAGGCCACCCAGGAACTTCTGACAACCGCCGATGGTCGCCCGCTGAAGGCTGCGCTTGCTGCAGCCCAGTCACGCGCCAAGCGTCGTGCATTCTTTCTGGTGCTGCCGCTTCTCCTGTTCATTATTCTGACCTTCCTCGTGCCGATCGGCTACATGCTGAAACGTTCGTTCGAGCATGACGGCTTCGCCTCGTCGGCCCCCGCGCTTGTCGCTTGGTTCGGGGAAAACCGCGGCTTCGACCCCGCCGATCCGCCGGAAGAGGCCTATGCGGCCCTTGTCGAAGACCTTGCCCGGATGCAGGTGGAAAAGACCACGGGCATGGCGGGTACAAGGATCAACTATTCCGTCCCCGGCTCGATCTCGATGTTCAAGAAAGGCGCTCGCGAGGCGAAGAACCTCACGCCCCCCTTCAGGGACTCGCTGATCGCCATCGATCCCGAATGGGCAAGTCCAGCGCTCTGGCGTGGCATGGCCTCGGCCTCGCACGTCTATACGACTGAATTCTACCTTGTCGCTTCGGACATGAAGCTGAACGACCACGGCTGGGCACGCGGCGAAGACAAGGAACGGATCTATCTCTACCTCTTCTTCAAAACCTTCGTCATTTCGGGCATCATCACGGTGCTTTGCCTGCTCTTGGCCTTCCCGGTCTCGCATCTTCTGGCGACGCTTCCGATGGCGAAGTCCTCGCTCTTGATGATCTTCGTCCTCTTGCCGTTCTGGACTTCGCTTCTTGTCCGCACTTCTGCTTGGATCGCGCTTTTGCAGGAGCAGGGGGTGGTGAATGACCTTCTGGTCGGCCTTGGCCTGGTTTCGGACGAGGGGCGGCTGACGATGATGTACAACATGACTGGCACCATCGTCGCGATGACGCACGTCCTCTTGCCGTTCATGATCCTGCCGCTTTACTCGGTGATGCGAGTGATCCCGCCCAGCTATGCTCGCGCTGCCCGCAGCTTGGGGGCCACCAGTTGGACCACCTTCCGCCGGGTCTACATGCCGCAAACCCTGCCCGGCATCGCCGCAGGTTCGCTTCTGGTCTTCATCCTGGCGGTTGGCTACTACATCACCCCCGCCCTGGTTGGGGGCGCGGACGGGCAGCTGATTTCGAACCTGATCAGCTTCCATATGAACAAGTCGAACTGGTCGCTGGCCGCCGCCATCGCCGGAATGCTTCTGGCGGCGATCCTGGCCCTTTACTGGCTTTACGACCGGCTGATCGGCATCGACCGGCTGAAGCTTGGGTAACGGAGAAAACCATGGCCCTTCCCACCTATGCTTCGCCCCTGGAACGCGCCTGGTATTACACCTACCTCGTGATCTGCGGTGTGGTGTTCCTGTTCTTGATTGCGCCGATCCTGATCGTGATCCCGCTCTCGTTCAACGCCGAGCCCTATTTCACCTTCACGCCCAAGATGCTGACGCTGGACCCCGAAGGGTATTCCCTGCGCTGGTATGACACGCTCCTGACCCTTGGCCACCCGACCCCCGATGCTGTCCGCGACAGCTCCTGGTGGTCGACCGTCTGGGAACGTGCAACCTGGGTGCAGGCGGCCAAGAACAGCTTCTGGGTCGGGCTTTGGGCGACGGTTTTGGCCACGACCCTTGGCACCATCGCGGCCCTTGGCCTGTCACGGCCCGAAATGCCCTATCGCCGCCTGATCATGGCGCTGCTGATTTCGCCCATGATCGTCCCTATCATCATCATCGCCGTGGGCATGAGTTTCTTTTTCGCCAAGGCCTGCGTCGCCCCCGACAGCGCCATCGGCGCGATTTTTGGCGTCTTCCTGAGCGACAAGGGATGTCTTGCAAACTCCTACCTCGGCGTGATCGTGGCCCATGCTGTTTTGGGCATTCCATTCGTGATCATCACCGTGACCGCAACGCTGACCGGGTTCGACCAATCCCTCATCCGGGCCGCGCATTCCCTTGGTGCAAACCCGCGCACGACCTTCTTCAAGGTCATCATGCCGCTGATCCTGCCGGGCATCATATCGGGCGCTCTTTTCGCCTTTGTCACCTCGTTCGACGAGGTGGTGGCGGTCCTCTTCATCGCCGGACCCGCCCAGCAGACGATTCCGCGACAGATGTTCAACGGTATCCGCGAGGCGATTTCCCCCGCGATTCTGTCAGTCGCAACAATCCTGGTCATCGTCTCGGTCTTGCTGCTGGCGATGGTCGAATTGCTGCGGCGCCGGTCAGAGCGGCTGAGGGGCGTCACTCCGCGCTAGGGGCAACGCGTTAACGCATGCAAGGCCCGACCGCGTGGTCAGGCAGCGCCGCAGTCACCCTCGGCACGAGGGGTCTCCTGTTCTCCTTCTCCGCGGCAAACATGCTGCACCGTTTTTGCGAAGTGGAAGGGCCGACAAACCGTATCGTATCTGGCCTCAAGGCAGGATCTGCAACCAGAACCATATGCTCACGATCGACAACGCCGTACCCACCAAAACCGAGGTGGCGGCTACGCGTTTGCTCACCCCATACATGTGGGCGAACAGATAGGCGTTGATGCCGGGTGCCATGGCGCCCGTGACGGTGGCCGACCGGAGATCGGATATGGAAAGTGCAAAGCCGTGCGTACCCAGAAGGAATGTGATCGCCGGGTGTAGCAGCAACGACAGCGCGCTGATCATGGCTACGATCCGCAGATCCCCTTCGGGGCGGTAACGGACCAGAACCCCGCCAAGGCCGAAAAGGGCGGCTGGCAGGCCCGCGCGACCGATCATTTCGATCGCGGCCCATAGCGGCCCGGGCAAAGAAGTGCCGGACAGATTCAACATGAAACCGGCGCTGATGCCGATGATCAGCGGGTTCTTGACCAAGCCCGCCGCGATCTGGCGCAGAAGCTGGCCGGTGGCAAGACCTGTGCCGTGGCCCTTAACCAGCTCCATCGCCGTGATTCCGAAGGCATACATCAGCGGTGAATGCAGGGCGATCAACGCATAATTTGCTTGAAGCGCATCTGCCCCATAGGCGCGTTCGGTGATTGGCAGACCCAAAAGCAGAGTATTGGAAAAAAGGCAGGCAAAGCCGATCGCCACGCAATCGGGACCGGGGCGGTGAAAAACCAGCCGTGCCGCCAGGCCACCGATGACGAAGGCAGCGAAAGCCCCAAGATAGAACGACAGGAACAGCCCAGTGCTGAGAACACCGCCAAGGTCGAGCTTTGCCACACCGGCACACAGCAGCAAGGGTACCGCGATCCCCTGGGCAAAACGCATCAGCCCGTCGATTGCCGCCTCTGACAGAAAGCGCGTGCGCACGGCCAGCCATCCTGCCCCCATCACCAGAAAGACCGGCAGGATAACCTCGATCAGCGCCTGCATCCTAACAGGCCAGTTCGATCACCATGCCGTCATAGGCGGCGTGGACATGGGGCGGGGTTTCGGCCTCGACCGCCCCGTGGTCAAGATCATTGTGCATGTTGGTCAGCACCGCCTGTTTGGGTGCCATGCGGGCTATCCAGTCAAGCGCCTCTTCCAGATGAAAATGGGTTGGGTGCGGCTTGCGCCGCAGCGCGTCAAGGATCCACATATCCAGTCTTTCCAGCTGCGCTACAGCTTCGTCCGGTATCGCAGAGACATCGGGCAGATAGGCCATGCCGCCGATGCGAAAGCCCAAAGCCTCCATGTCACCATGCTGGACACGGAAAGGGGTCAGGGTCAGGTCGCCCCCGGCGCCTGATATGGTGAAGGGCCCCTTGATCGTGTGCATGTTACAGATGGGCGGGTAAGATGATCCTTCAGGTTGCACGAACGCATAACCGAAACGGGCAAACAGCGCCTCTTGCGTGGGCATGTCGGCCCAGACGGGAAGGCGGCGGCGGTTGTGGATGACAATCTGGCGCAGATCGTCGATGCCGTGGACATGATCGGCATGGGAATGGGTATAGGCCACCGCGTCAAGCGCCTCGACATTGGTGGCCAGAAGCTGGGCGCGCATGTCAGGCGAGGTGTCGATCAAGACACGGGTGATGCCTTCGTCCGTTACCCGTTCAGCCAGAAGTGAACAGCGACTGCGGCGGTTCTTTGGGTTGGCAGGGTCGCAATCGCCCCAATGGTTGCCGATCCGCGGCACCCCGCCCGACGATCCGCAGCCAAGGATGGTGAAGCGGTAATGCGCCATTCAGGCCGCCTTTGCGGCAGGGGCCGCACGGGTGAAGAGGTGGTTGAAATTGGCCTCGGTCGCGGCGGCGAAGTCGGCAAGCGGCAGGCCGAACAACTCGGCCCCAGCCTGGGCGGTGAAAGCGGTGTAGGCCGGTTCATTGCGCCTGCCGCGATGGGGCGGAGGGGCCAGATAGGGTGCATCAGTTTCAAGAAGGATTCGGTCCAGCGGGGCGGCACCGAAAATTTCCCGCAGGTCCGTGGATTTGGGGAAAGCGGCAATCCCGGACATTGAGAGGTAAAAGCCCAGATCAAGGGCTGCCCGCGCCAGTTCGGCGGACGAGGAAAAGCAATGCATCACGCAAGAATAGGCACCCCTCGCGTGTTCCTCGGTCAAGATGCGGGCCATGTCTTCGTCCGCCGCGCGGGCGTGGATGATCAGCGGCAGACCGGTTTCCCGCGCAGCCGCGATATGGATGCGCAGGCTGTCCTGCTGCACCGCTTTCGTGTCGGCGGTGTAATGGTAATCAAGGCCGGTTTCCCCGATGCCCACGAACTTCGGATGGCGAGCCAGCGCCACCAATTCCGCAACTGTTGCCATCGGCTCTTCTGCCGCGCTCATTGGATGGGTGCCAGCTGCGTAAAAGACGCCCTCATGCGCCTCGGCCAGTGCGCGGACGGCGGGTTCGTTCTTTAGCCTGGTGCAGATCGTCACCATCCGATGCACACCTGCCGCGCGGGCGCGGCTCAGGATGTCTTGAAGTTCGCCCTGAAAATCGGGGAAGTCCAGATGGCAGTGGCTGTCGGTGATCAGGGGTTTGTCGGTCATGGCTCTGCTCTCAGGGGGCAAGCTGGCCTGCCGACTGGTCAATCTTAAAGATCATATCCAGAAGAAGCGCGGCAGGGTCAAGGTTGACCGCCTGCCCGTGGCGGGCGCGCGCGCCCAAAGTCTGATGTAGGTCGGCCCAAACGCGGGCGGCATGGGCATGGGGCGAAAGGCGCTGAAAGAGGACCGCCTCGCCGGGCGCGGCCTCTGGGCCAACGGTGGCGGTGATGCCCGCGCGCGCCAAACGGGCCAGAAACAGGTCCATCAGCATCAGGATCAGCGCCAGGCGGCTTTCACCGGCGCCACGCTGGGCAGCGCTGTCGGCCAGCTGAAGGGCAGTGGGCCGGTCCAGCCGGGGCAGGGTGGCGAACAGGCTTACGATCCTGCCATAGGTTGAAAGCCCGTCCAGGTTCACTAGCCGGATCGCCTCGCCCGCCGAACCGCCGGCAAGGGCTGCAAGGGCAGCGGGATCGGCCGCGTCGACTTGGGCCTGTTCCAGCGCCCGTGCCAGATCGTCGGTTGACAGGGGCACCAGCCGCAATTCGCGGCAACGCGAGCGGATGGTGGGCAAAAGGCCCGAGGGCTGGTGCGAAATCAGCAGAAGCGTGGCCCCGGCGGGCGGTTCTTCCAGCAGTTTCAGCAGGGCATTGGCTGCGGCCACGTTCAGTTCGTCCGCCGCATCGACGATCACAACGCGGCGGCCGCCATCGGCAGCGGACAGGTGGAGGAAGCTTTTCAGCTTGCGCACCTCGTCGACGCGGATTTCGGCCGACAGTCTGTCGCCCTTGTCGTTTGGGCCACGGCGCAGGACGAACAGGCCGGGTTCTGCGCCTGCGCGCATATGGCGCGCGACCGGATGACTTTCGGGAATGTCGAGGCTGGCGGGGGCAGGAGGTGTATCGCCGAAAAGGCCGCCGTCGTCCGCAGGCGGCGTAGCCAGCAGGAAGCGCGCGATGCGCCAGGCGAGTGTCGCCTTGCCCACCCCGCGCGGACCGGTGATCAGCCAGCCGTGATGCAGCCGGCCGGTGGCGTAGGCTTCAAGAAAACTGGCCTCGGCGGCGGACTGGCCGAACAGAGTCCGAGTTTCACGTGGATGTGGCGCGCCTTCGATCCGGTCGGGCTCAGGAAGGGTGTCGTCAGTCATAATCCGGCCTGGCAAGGGCTGCGCGGGTCATGGACAGGACGTTTGCCGCAACCGCGTCGGTGCTGCGCGCCCCGTCAATCACATGGCAACGCATGCGAAATTCGCCCGCCAGCGCCAGAAAGCCTGCGCGCATCCGGCGCTGCATCTCAAGGCCCATATCCTCGAACCGTTCTTCGTGTCCCTGACGCCCCTTGGCGCGGGCAAGGCCCATTTCGGGGTCCATGTCGATGATAAAGGTCAAGTCCGGCTCGCGCCCTATCATCAGCTTGTGCAGCTGATCGACGGTAGCACGCAGATCGCCGCGCGACATGCCCTGATACATGCGCGTCGAATCTGCGAACCGGTCCGATATCACTACCCTGCCCGTCTCCAGCGCCGGCTGAATCGTGCGTTCCAGATGGTCACGGCGGGCGGCGGTAAAGAGCAGGATTTCGGTTTCCGCCGACCAACGGTCCGGGTCGCCTTCCAGCACCAGACGCCGGATTTCCTCGGCGCCTGGGCTGCCGCCAGGTTCGCGGGTCAAGACCACATCGTGTCCGTCGTGACGCAATGCCTCGGCCAAAAGCCGCGCCTGTGTGCTTTTGCCCGAACCGTCTATCCCTTCAAAGGTGATGAACATCGCGCTTCAGTTGCCGATCTGGGCGATCAACCGCCGGGTCATCATGCCAAAGGCGGTTCCGACACGGGTCACAAAACCGCCAGCAGGAACGTCGGCCTCGGCGACCAGCGGCACTGTAACAGGCTCGTGGCCGGGAATGTCGATGACCATGTCCGCCAGCTGGGTGCCCTTGGTGATGGGGGCCCGAACCGGCCCGGTGTACCTGACATTGGCTGTCAGCTTGCTTTGCGCGGTCGACGGCAAAAGCAGGGTCATGTCCTTGTCCACCACAAGGCCAACACTCTCGGCAGCCCCAAGCCAGACCGGTGCTTCAGCCATGCGGGTGCCTGCCTTGACCAAAGTGCGCATACTGAATTCACGAAACGCCCAAGTCGCAATGGCGCGTGCCTCATCCGCGCGCTCCTTTTCACTGGCCAGCCCCGAGATGACAAAAACGATACGACGCCCGTCTTGTGCCGCTGACCCGACAAGGCCATAGCCCGCTTCCTCGGTATGGCCGGTCTTCAACCCGTCAGCACCGATGTTCATCTTGAGAAGGGGGTTGCGATTGAAACGATTGTCAGGTGCCCGCCCGTCATAGGGGAATTCGGTAATCGAGAAATACTTGTAGTACTCGGGGAACTCGGTGATCAGCCGCACGGCAAGCAAGCCCAGATCATGCATGCTCATCAGATGGCCGGGGTCGGGCCATCCGGTGGCATTGGCAAAGCGCGATTCCGTCAGACCCAGCGCCTTGGCGCGTTCGTTCATCTTGACCGCGAATTCTTCTTCGCTGCCAGACAGCCCCTCGGCCACAGCTACACAAGCGTCATTGCCAGACAGGACAACGATCCCCTTGATCAGCTCTTCGACGGTAGGGCGGTCCAGTTCGTTAAGGAACATGGTCGACCCCTGCATTTCTTTTGCGCGGGTCGAGACAGAGAACTTTTCGTCCAGCGTGACTCGGTTGTCGCGCAGGGCTTCGAATAGAAGGTTGACCGTCATCAGCTTGGACATGGATGCAGGCGGCATCATCTCATGCGCGTCTTCCTCCAGCAAAACCGTGTTGGTGGTCAGATCATAGACCCAGGCCGCGCGGGCGCGCGTTTCGAACGCCTGAAGGGGCGGGGCAATGGCCAGCAATGCCAGCGTCAGAAGGATCAGGCACTTCAGGGCAAAGAAAGGACGCATGCTGGCCGTTTTCATTCTGGTCTCAGTTCTTGACGGGATAGGCGTCGGCATAGCCAAGGCCCTTGAGTTTGGCGACCAACGCATCGCGCTCGGCCTGATTGGCAGCAGGGCCAACGATCAAACGCCAATAGGGTTTTGTCCCCTTCTCGGCTTTGACCTGAGCCAACAGGCCGACTTTTGCCAACTCTGCCGCGGCTTTTTTGGCATTGTCCTCGACAGTAAAGACCCCAGCCTGGATGAAGGGCAGATTCATCGCACCAGCCGAAGCCTTTGGAATGGTTATCGCCGAAAGCGGGGCGCTTGTGACCGGCTCTGCGGTTGTTGCCGCCTTTGGGGCGGCCTTCGGCGCAACAGGTGCGACTTTGGCAGGCGGGGCGGCTGGCTTGGCCGTGTCGTCGGTGACAGCAGCCTTGTCGATGGCGGCAGTTGCGGTGGCTGCGAGTGCTGCGGTGGATATGCTGGCAGGCTTGGCTTTGGGGGCAGGTTGTGTGACAGGGGCTGCCGCCACGACCGCCGGAGCTTCGGGCTGTACTGTTTTCAGCGCCACAACTTCGATCACGGTCGGCTGGCCAGCCAAAATACCCAGTGCTTCGGCAGCATCGGCCGACAGTTGTAGGCTGGGGCCGGGATTGTCGAACTCCCGCCGGAAAAGGGCGCCCATGACGGACCGGCCGTTCGCCTTGTTGCGCATCAGCACCCGTTGCGGATCCTTTACCGAGGTTTCAGCAACCCAGACGCCACCAAGCGACGGGCGGCCATCCCAAAGTGCCTTATCGGTTTTCTGGAACAATTCGGGTGCTTCGACGTCATGGGCGACACCGACCGGGGCACTGTTCTGCGTCACGCCAGTCTGAGGGGCTTTGCTTTTGCCACTCGGCAGACCCAGCTGACAAGCCGAAAGCGACAAGCCTGCCGCAATGGTTACAATCAAACGGCCCCTGAAAACTGTGATCATGCCTGTCCCTCTTCGCACATGTGATGACGTGCGCACATCGAAAAAAGAACCGTTCAGGGAAAACCCTGCGCGATGCTTTTGAAAGTCCTGCCCGTCCTGCCGCGCGTTTACCGGCGCTTTGTATAATTCTACATGAGCAGCCGACCCAAGGAAAGCCACTGTCGCTGCGCAATGCGGAAGGCTCGCGGAATTGGCCAAGACTTGCGCAACTGGTCTTTCAGAATCGCATCTGACCGTCTAGAGCACATTGCGTCGGAGGAGTGGCAGAGCGGTTTAATGCACCGGTCTTGAAAACCGACGTGGGGGGAACTCCACCGTGGGTTCGAATCCCACCTCCTCCGCCACTTGCCCTCACGAAAGCGTTCTCCCGATCCGGCCGCGGCCGGATTTTTCCGTTGTTTTCGGGGGTTATACGGGTGGAGCTGTTAACCGGCACTTTCCCTAGATGGTCAGAAAGCGTTCTCTCCGGGCCGATATTCTCTAGACCTGTTAACCGCGCGCGCTACGGTAAACAGGTCTAGAGCGTTGCTTTATCGACGTTTTGTTGGCCCACGCCTTCGTCTGATTTCGCCTGTTCATCTGGCTTCCGGACGAGACACAGAACAAACAACTGGACATAGTTGGCGGTCCTGGCGCGCTTGCGTTCAAAATCCCACAGTGTCGCTGTTCGCGCTTTGTGCCGAGTCACCTGCGTGCTAGTATCACTGAAAAAGCATGAGGCGAGCAGTGGCCCAGAAGTCTGACATCGAATGGACGGATGCGACGTGGAATCCGGTGACGGGCTGCACCAAGGTCGGTCCGGGTTGTGACAACTGCTACGCCGAACGCTTCGCAGAGCGTTGGCGGGGCATTCCAGGGCACCCCTACGAGCAAGGTTTCGACCTGACGCTCTGGCCATCGAGACTGAAACAGCCCGCGCTCTGGAAGAAGCCGCGGATGATATTCGTGAACTCGATGAGCGATCTCTTTCACAAGGATATCGACAGGGCCTACATCGACCAGGTCTTCGAGGTTATGGAGCGCGCAAACTGGCATGTCTATCAGGTGCTGACCAAGCGCAGTTCGCTCATGCGCAACTACATCCGGAAGCGGTACGAAGGAGGACCTGTCCCGCGCCACATCTGGCTCGGTGTCTCCGTCGAGGACGCGGCGCACGTCGGCCGCATAGAGCACTTGAAGCAGATCAACTCTGTTGCCCGCTTCATCTCGTTCGAGCCGCTGCTGGGTCCGATTGGCGAGGTTGACTTGGCGGGTGTCGCGTGGGCGATCGTTGGCGGTGAGAGCGGGCCCCGGGCACGCTCAATGGAAGAAAGCTGGGTGCGCGAACTTCGAGGCATTTGCGACCGTGACGAAGTGGCCTTCTTTTTCAAACAATGGGGAGGCGCTCGACCGAAGTCAGGCGGGCGTCTGCTCGATGGAGAAGAATGGAATGGGTTTCCTTGGAAGATCGTCCCGAAACCGATCCTCGAACAGATTTCAGCATGAACCGTTTGCGATGGAGCGCCGTGATCATTGAAAAAATCTCATGTTGAGAACACTGTAGGACCTTGGGCACGACAAAAGCTCGATGGTCTTCAAGCCTATCTTCATGCCTATACCATGGCGCTCAAGAAGCAGCCGTTCGAACTGATCTACATCGACGCGTTCGCCGGAGCGGGCCGATCGAAGGTACGCACGGCCTGGGAAGGCGCGGATGAAGAAGATCTGCAGCTCCTCGATGATGAATTCGTAAAGGCCGAACAGCAATTTATCGAAGGCTCGCCGCACAGGGCCCTCGCCTTGGAGAACCCGTTCTCTCAGTACCATTTCTTCGATGCAGACGCAGGGCGGGCAGCCCTTCTCGAAGATCTTCGGACCGAGTACCCGGGCCGCAAGATCAACGTTAATGTCGGGGACGCTAACGCTTTGATTCAGGAGTTGGCGCCGCGGCTGAACGGCAGAAATACGAAGGGCGTCGCTTTCCTTGATCCGTATGGCCCGCACCTCGACTGGAAAACCCTCGAAGCACTTGGAGGGACCAAGAAGTTCGAGGTCATCATCAACTTTCCCCTTGGTATGGCGATCAACAGGCTGATCACCCGCTCTGGCGACATACCCGACAAATGGCGCGCCGGACTAAATGGATGCTTCGGCGGGGCCACTTGGGAGAGCCTTGTCTATGCGGACCGGACGGACCTTTTCGGCGACACGACCCGTCACAAAGTCGATGACGCTGCCAAGCGGCTTCTTGATTTTTACGTTGGCCGCTTGAAGACCTTGTTTGGCCACGCGGCCACGCCAAGCATCGTACGGAACACTCGGGGCGTTCCTATCTACTATATGCTTTGGGCCGGGCCCCACCCGCTCGGCTACAAGATCGCCGACCATATTCTCTTGAAAGGGGATCGCATCACCCCGCCCAAGAAGCGGGCGAACGGTAAATCATCCGAGCCGGAAGGCAGGTTTCGCAAGGATGCTCACGACGAGACCAATTGAAAGGATTGCGTCACGACGCAGCAGATTGTCGGCTGATACGCCGGAATCGATAGTTCGGCGATCAAGGTTGCTGCTGTCATCGACATGCCGAAAATGCGACAACGGGTTGCGCAAATCCATCATGCGCCGAAGGTCCGCAACATCTTGGTCGGAAATCACGTTGCGTTCCCTGCAGCGCCGAAGCGTATCTGCGAACTGGATGCGGTCCGGAATCTTGTCGACCAACAGGCCGGCGTACAGATAGTGGGCAAGCAGGTGCTCTGCCAACCCCTGGCACAGCAGGATCGTGGCCACGAAATTCCCGTGCAAAAACGACGAACGTGCTTCGATCCATGCGTGGTAGGCCGCATGACCGCCAAAGATCATCGTGCCGGATGGCCCCATCTGGCCACCAAGATCAGTCAACATTCTGAAACGGCTGACTTTCTCTGGCAGGTTGTCGTGCAGGTCGGCAAGCAGATGGCGCACGAAGTCCATATCGGACAGGTCTGACAGCAGGTCAGTTTGATCGCCGTGGGTCATCATCAGGCGGCCATCGAGCGGCCGTTGAAAATCTTGTGCAACATAGCGGGGACCAGCGCCTCGACATCCCGCGCGGTGCTTGCACGGATGGCGCGGGCCTCGCGGGTCTTGGTCTGAAGACGGTCGAACCAATGCTGGCGCTCGATTGATGGCACGGGCACTTCCAGGTCCTCGAGCTTCTTCAATCCGAGCGTTCGGTTTCGCCCCGCCCCACCGGGCGATGCTTCACCCAGCTTCTGCAGACCTTCGCGTGTTGAAAAGTAGAAGCGAAGGAATTCCACGGTCGCCATGTCCGGCGCTGGCACACATGATAGGAAGCGGTGCGATCCCACGCGACCATCGTCTTCCGGCTGAGCAACCGCCACTGCACCTTCCCAAGCGAAGACGATGTTGAACAGCAGGTCGCCAGCATCGATGCGAAACAGCTTCTTGTTGCCTACTTCCGCGCCTGGCAGATCAGGCTTGTGAAACGTGCCTTTTCCAAAGGAACGGACGCCAAGTTCGGGATAGGTGCCTTCTAGGTCGATCTCGACCGGGCGGCGTACCAAGGGGGCCACTTCGGACATGGGGCGCAGTGGTGCGCCGTCGATGGCGCGTTGGAAGGCTTTCAGCAGCAGTGCTTGGGTTTCCCGTTCGGCAGCTTCGATGGCGCGACGGCGTTCCGCCACCAGCGCCGCTACCATGTCCAGACGCTGGACGATGCGGAGCTGCTCTTCGAGAGATGGGAGCGGCACAGCCATTTTCAGGAATTTTTCTTCCTTCATCCGCACGCGGTTTGTCGATCCCTCACTTGCTCGGCGACACAGGTCGACAAATTGCGGGGTGCGTGAATACCACTCGAAGTAATGCGGCAGCACCGTTGAGGCGTCGATATCGAAGCAGGGAAAATCGTTGCTGACCAAGGCACCGTCCAATTCTGCCGGAACAATGCCGAATGCGCCGTGGCGCGCGTCGATCCGGGAAATCAGAAACTGACCGGCCTTGGCACAAAACTGACGCGGTGCTGCAATTGCCGCCCCAGGTACTTCGCCGCGAAGCGTCAGACCCTTCCCCCATAAGCGTGCTGTGATTTGCTTGTATTGTCCGTCTGGTGCAACAGGGACCCAGTGCTCTGACTTGGTCAGGAACCTGTCAATGGTGATCGTTCGAGACATCACACGCGCTCCGCCAGAGCGGCCTTGATCTCGTCCATGATGCCGAGGATCCGCTTTTCCTGGGCGATGATCGCATCCACGATTTCAGTCGGCGCACGGTGGTCGGCGATTTCGCCGGAATGCGGGTTCTTGATGTCGAGGTTGCAGGCCGTGACGCGACCTTGCGCATCGCGCTGAATCAGGTCAGCGGCAGATACCTTCCAAGCGCGCTCGTTTTCTTCGCGATTGTTCCACCAAGCAAGGCAGCCCGAGAACTCCTCATAGGCCATTGGCGCAGTCTTCGAGTATTTCTTGCGGCCCTCCGGCAGTGGCAATTCGTAATACCAGATGTCCTTCGTCGGTCCGCTGGTATCGAAGAAGACAATGTTCGCCGGGATGTCGGTATAGGGCGCGAACACGCCTTCTCTTAGGCGGACGACGGTGTGCAGGTTGAACTTTTCCAGCAGGTCGGCCTTGATGCGCGCCGATATCCCGTCACCGAACAGCGTGCCATGGGGAACGACGACCGCAGCGCGCCCGCGCCCGGCGCGCTTCAGCCGCCGCATGATCAGTTGCAGGAACAGTAGCGCCGTCTCGGCGGTGCGCCGATCCTCGGGGAAGTTGTTGAGGGTGCCTGCTTCTTCCTCGCCGCCGAAGGGCGGGTTAGTGAGAATGACATTGACCCGTTGATCCTCGCCGATCTCTGCCAGTCGGAAGCGCAAGGAGTTGCCGGGGTCGATGCGCGGGGCATGCAGGCCATGCAGCAGGAGATTCAGCTGCGACAGCAGGAACGGCAGTGACTTGGCCTCACCACCCTGAACGCTTTCGTCCTGAAGCACGCGCCGCTTTTCCACCGTGTCGGCTTGGCGTTCGAGGTGCAGGTAGGCTTCCGTCAGAAAGCCGCCTGTACCGCAGGCCGGATCGAGAATAGTCTCACCGAGCTTGGGATTTGTCACCTCGACCATGAAGCGGACGACCGGCCGGGGCGTGTAGAACTCGCCTGAGTCCCCCGCAGCGTCGCGCATCTCGCGCAGCAGCGTCTCGTAAAGGCGACCGAGGGTGTGAACTTCTTCGGACGAGTCGAAATGGATGCCGTCGATCAGGTTGACTACGTCGCGCAGCAGGTAGCCGCTTTCCATCCGGTTGGCGAAGCCCTGAAAGACGGTGGCAATCACGTCGCGCCGCTCGCGTCGGCCGTTGTCGCCGCGCAGGGCACGCAGGTAGGCGAACAGACCTGGACCGTGGGTGCCGTCAGGCAGTTCGGTCACTTCGGCAACGAGAAATGACAGCAGGTCAGGCCCGGTTATGCCGTCAGCGTCGGCCGCCCAATCGCGCCAGCGATACGGGGCTTCGATGATCGAACGATAGTCCTTGCCCGCCATTTCCGCTCGCCCTTCCTCGATCCGCTCCATGTCGTCGAGGAATTTCAGGAACATGATCCAGGTGAGCATTGGCAGGCGGTCGAGGTCGCCATTCAGGCCTTTGTCCTTGCGCATGATCTTGCGCGCGGACTTGATGATGCTGTCGAGACGCTGGGCAGTGGTCAGTTGCTTCGGCGCAGCCTTCTTGCGGGCGGTTGTGGCCAATCTAGAACTCCTTCAATTCAAGCAGTGTAGAGCAGACGCTGCAGCTCTGTAACGGCGCTACGCAGCTCTTTGCCACCGCCAAAGCGGGCAGCAATTTCGATGACATTGCCCCATTCATTGAACGGGGGCACTTCCAGGATGTCGGGCAGCTTGAACTGGGCACTGCCGTGTTCGGCGTACTTCTCGAGCACAGCGTCCAGGACTTCGCGAGCGTCCGGACCGAAGCGGGCCAGAAACTCGTCCTGGTCCCTCAGCAGCCGGTCCGCACGTTCGCGCCTCGTTCGCAACGGGGCGTTGTAGGCAAGATGGCACAGCAAGTCGAAGGGGTCAGCCTCGGGTCTTCCAACTGAATCCGCCAAGGATTCGAGGTCGATACCCTTTTCTTCAAGTTGCTCAACAATCTCCGCCCGGCGTTCGGGATCAAGCCAGTCTGTCCGCAACTCGGACGCATTGGGATAGAGCGTGCGCACCTTGTCGCCCGTGTAATCAGTCAGTTGGCGGACAGCAAGCTGTCGCCCATCGGCATCAAGTTCGTAAACGAGATGCCGGACAATCGCGACCTCACCACCATCGACATAGAATTTGCGGGGGCCGGTATCCGTTTCAACACCGAGATCGACAGGACCGCCCGGGGCCTCCGTGCCGTCTGGGAAATCCTCGGGATCCGGCGCTGCATCCACGGCTTCACGCTCTTCTACGATGTCGCCATCCGCGTTGATCACCGCCTCATCTTCGCGGACAGGATCACCGTCAAAGGCGGGGTCGGCGAACATTCGTGTCGCCGTGCCGGTGTAGTCGATGATGTTGAACGCCAGCTTTCCGTAGTCGGGCCTGAGGCGGGTGCCGCGACCGATGATCTGCTTGAACTCGGGCATGGATCCGACGACCCGTGCCAGCACGACGTTCTTGCATGTCGGGGCGTCCACGCCGGTTGTGAGGAGTTGCGAAGTAGTGAGGATGACCGGCGTCTGTGTCTCGACATCCTGAAACTTGGCGCGATGCGCACTGCCGACATCGCCTTCATCTGACGTCACACGGCAAACGTAGTCCGGATGATCCTTGACGAGGTCTGTGTTCAAGGCGGCAAGAGCCTGCCGCATTTCAAGCGCGTGTTCCTGATCGACGCAGAAGAC
>CANJQT010000067.1 GCA_947476475.1 Paracoccaceae bacterium
GATCCAAAGCCACCGGCTGACCATTCACGGAGGCCACGACAAGGTTTCCAAGGTCATCCAGGCTTTGGGTGCGCCCGATGTTGCGGATCAGGAACTCGCGTCCGTACTGGTCGGCAAAGCCACCGCCCGTGTTCGCGCCAAAGCCAGTCAGTGCTGCTTCGACATCTTCATAGGTCACGCCAAAGGCGCGCATTGCTGCCGGGTTTGGCGCAACCCTGTATTGCCGTACCTCGCCGCCGATCGGGATGACGTTAGCCACCCCCGGAATGGTCAAGAGCCGTGGCCTGATGGTGAAATCGGCCAGTTCGCGCAGCTCCATCGGGGTGACCGTATCCGGCCCGGTGACTGCAATCAGCATGATCTGCCCCATAATGGAGGCGACCGGCCCCATCTGTGGCACCACGCCTTGGGGCAGCTGCGCCTGCACCAGGGTCAGCCTTTCAGCAATCTGCTGACGGTTGCGGTAGATGTCAGTGTTCCAGTCGAACTCGACATAGACAATCGAAAGGCCCACGCCCGAAGTGGACCGGACCCGCGTGACACCGGGCAGCCCATTCATCTGGGTTTCCAGCGGATAGGTGACCAATTGCTCGACCTCGGGCGGGGCAAGCCCCTCGGCCTCGGTCATGATGGTAACGGTCGGACGGTTGAGATCGGGGAACACATCGACCGGAAGGCGGGTGACCGTCAGGGCACCGTAAAGCACCATGACGATGGCAATCGCCATGACGAACATGCGGTTGCGCAGTGATTGCGTGACCAGAAAGTTGAACATGGTCTGTGCCTATCGGATCTGGTTGAGGAGTTCGGCACCCTCGGCCACGACACGAAGCCCGACCTCAAGGCCCGCCACGACCAGCACTGTGTCGCCGTCCAGCGGTTCTACTCGAACCTCGCGCTGGACGAAGCGTTCGGCATTGGTCTTCACATAGACCACAAGCTGCCCGTTGGCCCCGCGCAAGACAGCATCGCGGGGTACGACGATTCCTTCATGCTCTGCCGGAGTGGCCGCGATCACCCTCAGCAACTGACCCGCCCGCAAACCAGTTGCTTCTCCCACGACAGAAAACCGCACAGGAACGGCTTGTCCCTGGTCGGCAAGACCCGTCCCCTGATAGACAAGATCGATGGTCGATCCGTCAGCGAAGACCGCCACTGCTTCTGAGCCCAAAGCTTCTGATCGATAGCTCAGCGCCTCGACCCAGAACCTTCCTGGGTCAACGATCTCGTAAACGGTGACGCCCGGGGAGGCGATCTGGCCCGCGATGGCTTGGCCTGCGGCAATGACCCCGTCAACCGGGGCGATCAGATTTTCCGACACATCGGTCAGCGAAACCAAGGCGTCACGTTGGGCGATCAAGCTTTCCTGTTCGATCTCCAACTCTTCGATCTCGGTCTGCGCCACCACGCTTTCCAACTGCTTACGCCGGTCAAGACGGCGAGTGACAAGCTGCAATTCTTGTTCGATCTCACGAATTTGCTGTTGGCGGTCGGCAAGATCTACCGCACCGATGGTCGGCTCGACGATGGCGACGATCTGACCTGCCTTCACTAAGGACCCGAGCTGTGGAAAACCACCCGGTGGGGCCACCAGCCTGCCCTCAAGTGACGCCTGCACATAGCCCGAGGCATTCGGATCTGGAATGATGCGCCCCGGAAGTTCGATGCGCCGCCCATGCAAAGCCGTTTCCGTGACGAGCGTGCGAATGCCCAACACACGCTGCGTCCCTTTCGGAACAAAGATGGCCCCATCTGGAAAGCGTTGGGCGACATCGCGCGTCGCAGCGGCAGGCATGGGCAATGCTGCGTTGGCCGCGCTGGCGGCAGCAACCTCCGCCTGCCCCTGCGACGGCGGGATAAGCAGGAGAGCTACCAGCAGAGCTGTAATCTTGGCAGGTGCAACTGGCCGGCGATTGCGCCGCAACAACAGCATGCCGAAAACGCCTACCAGCAGACCGATAGCAGCCGCGGCGGCGAGCGTTAGATCGCGGGTCTCCAGGCGCGCCCGCAAGTCACCCAAAACACTCGCGCCAATCGCTGCTGCAGCGTTTACCTCAACCACTGCCGCTGGTGGTGGTGCGGGGATCGTCAGCGACCCCACCAAAACGTCAAATCCAGCATCGGCAATGACGGTGATCGCAAGATCGTAGCTGCCGGGTGTCGCGACCCAGGGTGCGGAAAACGCATAGATCCCCGGCTCCGTTTCCGTGCCGATGATAACACCAGAGGGCGTGTCCATCTCGACCGCAGCCCCGGCAACGGGCGCGTTGGTGTCGAATGTGTCGATAAAGACCTGCAGTTCGGCACCGCGGGCTATCACGACCGCTTCGAACACCGTTGATGCTGCTTCGACCCGAGGGGCGATGGTGGTGCTGACCGGCGGCGGCGGTGCGCCGTGATCATGGCCTTCATGTGCGGCCACGCCGCCCGTGAAGCCAAACATCAGAACAACGGCCAAAGCCCCTACAAACCGCATATCCGAACCTCGACGCCTGTTTTTGTTGGTGTCGAGATGACCGACAGACGTCTCTGAACGATTGCCGCTTTGTAACCGAGTGTTTCAGCGCCCCTGTCTGGGCAGGGACACAGTGACACGCAAGCCACCGGTCGGCCCTTCGCCAAGCTCCAGCGTGCCGCCGTGGCCGTCGATCACAGCGCGTGCAATTGTCAGCCCCAGGCCAAAGCCCCCGGTCTTGTTGTTGCGCGACGATTCAAGCCTGACAAAGGGCAAAAGCACGCGGTCCCGGTCCGCAGCGGCAATTCCCTGACCGTCGTCATCGATCACCACGACCACATCCTGCGCGTTTTCGGAAACCGCCACGCGTGCTGTTCCGCCATACTTGACGGCATTGCCCACGAGGTTGCCAAAGGCACGCTTCAGCCCAAGCCGCCGCCCCGGAACAACCGCCGCTCGTGGACCAGCAAAGGAAACCACCGCGCCCTGATCGGTCTGATCATCTGTCACGGTCTCAAGGATCGCGACAAGGTCCACGGGGCGTATCGGTTCGTCGGATCGGTCACCGCGCAGATAAGACAGCGTCTGATCGATCATCCGCTCCATTTCGTCCAGATCATGGGCGATGGACCGCGCGAGAGGCTGACTGTCGATCTCCTCGGCGCGCAGACGCAACCGGGTGATGGGTGTCTTCAAGTCATGGGATACTGCAGCCAGAGCTTGTGTGCGGTCGTCGATTGAGCGGGCAAGCCGGTCTTGCAGGTCGTTGAAAGCTCGGGCCAGAACGGCAACTTCATAGGGGCCGGTCTCAGGCACCGCCGCTACCTTTCCGGTGGTGTAGAACCCGTTGGCCGCCTCGGCAAAGCGACCAAGCGGCCGCGATATCCAGCGCACCAGCAGGATGGCTGTGGCCAGAGCCACGGCTGCGATCATCCACGCCACCATCACGGTCTGCGGTGCGCCTGGGATGCGGGGTGTCCAGCTCAGCAGGCTCACGTTCAACCAAGTGCCGTCCGTCAGGCGCATCGAGATCAACGCGACGTGCGGGTCCGGGCTCTGACCAGCCTGTTCGCCGACGCTCAGCCCGCCCTCGCCAAGTTCCGGGGCCAATTCCACCAAACGCGTCTGCAGATCTGTCCACAATGGGTTGGTCGCGTCCGCTTCGACCGCGCGCTGGTCCCGGCTCCAATGCGCTTCGATCGCGCCACTCGAAAGGTCGTGCGCGGCGTCTTCGCGAAGGCCCTCCGGCAATCCGGCCAGCGTGCGCTTGATGGTCAGCAAGCGATCCGCCAGCCGCTGTTCCGTCGCATCGGACAGATCGGCGCTCAGCGACGCGCGATAGGTTTGCAGCCCAACAATCTGTACGGTGGCGATGCCCAGGATCAGGACGATGGTCGTTCTGGCTACCAGTGTATCAAACCTGAACGCCAAAGCTGCCTGAAGCAGCGCCCTGAGCCGCTTCACTTGCGCCGCACGGCCGCTGCGAACAGATAACCTGCGCCGCGAATGGTCTTGATTAATTCTCCTTGCGCCTCGATTTTCCGGCGCAAGCGGCTGACCTGCACATCGATCGAGCGGTCAAACACGTCGAGGGTTCTGTTTTTGGTGCTGTCGAGAAGGTAGTCTCGGGACAAGACCCGCTGCGGTGCCTCGAGAAACGTCATCAGCAGGTCATATTCACCGCCTGACAGGTCAACGACGACGCCGCCCGGATTCACCAACTCTCGCTTCAGGGTATCCAAATGCCACCCCTCGAACTCGATCGAACGACCTGAACCTTGCGGTGCAGACCCCTCCACTGACCGGCTGCGCCGGAGGACTGCCTTGATGCGGGCCAGAAGTTCGCGCGGATTGAACGGTTTCGGCAGGTAGTCATCGGCACCGACCTCCAACCCGACAATGCGGTCGATCTCGTCGCCCTTCGCCGTCAGCATCACGACCGGCACCGTGCTTTCGGCGCGCAACGCCCGGCATAGGTCGAGCCCGTTCGTCCCCGGCAGCATGATGTCCAGCACAACAAGATCCACTTGGGATGACTGCATCTGGGCCTTCATCTCTGCGCCATTGCGGGCGGTCGAGACAACAAACCCGTTGGCGCGCAGGAACTTGGCAACAAGCGACAAGATCTCGCCGTCATCATCGACGACAAGAACCTTGCCTTCGGTCGCTTGAACTGCGGTCGACTGTTGCAACATTGGTCTTCGGTCTCGTCTCTGGGCACGCGCTGAATGGCACTCAGACACTACGACACTGTTGCCCGATTGTATCGATTTGTTGCAGTGGCTTTTCCTTATCTCAGGACATTCCGGAGCTGATCGACGGCTCCCCGACCATTCCAGTCGAACGGCCCCTGAAGGCGACCAATTTCGTTCTCTCGGTTGTCGACCAGCAGCGTTGTCGGCAGTCCAATGAAGGCGAAGGCGAGTTGAACTCTTTACGGCTCCGCCCAGAAGAGCGGCAGATGCCGAATGCCGACTTCGTTGTAGAATTCGCGTCCACGGGTGATCCCGCCTTCGTCGATGTTCAAAGGCAGAACCATGAAACGATCGCCGCCCAAGGCTTCTTCCAGCTGGTCAAGCGCTGGCATCTCCTCGCGGCAAGACGGGCACCAAGTCGCCCAGATGTTGAGAAGTACGACCCGCCCGATGAAGTCGTCCAGTTTGCACGTGGTTCCCGCCTCGTCGAGGATCGGCGGCGAGAGAAGTGGCTGCGGGTCCTTTCCTAGGCGGAAGGGCGGGCGCGCCAACGCTGGCATCGCCATGAACGGCGTTGCAAGTCCACCAAGAATAGCTCGACGTCCGATGCAGTCAGATATGGCATGTCCCCTGGGAGATAGGCCCGGACCTGCGGCGCGGCCGCAGGTCCAGCGAGTTTCAGGCGGAAACCGCAAACTCCGTCATCATGCCCATCGAAAGGTGGGGCATGTGGTGACAATGGAGCATCCAGCGCGCGGTTTCACCTGCGTCCAACGCAACCGTCACCATGCCCATCGGCGGCACATGCACGGTGTCGCGTACCGCACCTGCAAAACGCGCACCGCCTGTGCTGACCACCTGAAACGCGTGACCGTGCAAGTGCATGGGATGCGCCATCATCGACATGTTATGGAACGTGATCTCTACCCGATCGCCGGATTTCGCCGTCACCGGCACATGGGTGCCCCAGGTCTGTCCGTTGATCGTCCAGACATAGGGCATCATCGAACCACCCAGCATGAGCATTGGCTGCGATGCGGGCGCACGTTCGGGCAACGGAGTGACCGCGCGAAGCAAGCTTTCCTGTGCGAGATCGCCGCTGAAGGCGGGATGGTCTCCCTCCGACACGTCAGCGATCTTCGCCAAAGCGGCCCCCGGCGTGGCCAGGATAACACCCGTCCTTTCGTTGGCGCCCTCGCGCAGGGCGAGAACCGGATACGCCCCGCCCTCCCTCGGTATATCCAGTTCGATGTCGAGACGCTGGCCCATCGCGACACCAAAGCGACTGCCAGGCAGTGGTTGCACCGGCTCACCGTCCACCGCAACCAGCCGTCCGGGAAGCGCGCCCGTATCGATCCAGAAGACAGTCGCAGCGGCGGCGTTGATTACGCGGACCAGCACCTGCCCGCCTTTGTCCACCTGTACGACTTCCGGGTCGTCAAGAGTCCGATCGTTGGCGAGATAGGCATCGAAGTTGTAGTCGTTAAGGTCCATTGCCATGCCGTCCATGGCCGGCATCGCCATCATGCCGCCCTGCCCCATGGCGCCCATGTCCATCCCGGAATGTTCCATGGCACCTTGCCCCGGCTGGCCATGATCCATTCCGGCCATCGACGCACCGCCGGTGATCTCGGCCAGCACCTCGGCGGGCGATTTGAACGAGAAGTCATGCAGGAACAGCGTCACCTCCTGACGATCTGCCGCAACATCCTCGGGCCGCCTCACGATCAGCGGTGCTGCCAGCAGCATCATTTCGTGCGCCGGAATATGCGCATGCATCCAGTGTGTGCCGGCCCTCGCGGAAAAGTCATAGGCCCGGGTTTCGCTTGGTTGCAGCACTGGCATCGGCATGTCTGGGACGCCGTCTTGAGCATTGTCCGGGATCTGCCCGTGCCAATGGATGATGGTCGGATCGGCTAGCGAATTCGTCAGATCGACGGCAAAGCGCTGCCCCGGATCCAAGACGAGGCCCGACTGGCCATTGCTACCAAGGAGTCCCCAGACGGAGGCGGCTCTGCCGCGCACGTCGATTGTGCGGGTGGTGGCGGTCAAGGACAGCCGAGTGGATTGAGCCCGGACCCGGCTGGGAAGCAAAAGGGAAGCAGCCGAAGCCGCGGTGGTGGCTAGAAAGCCGCGACGAGAGAGAGGCGACATATAAATTCTCCTGAATATCGCAATATGCGCTAGACTTGTGGCCATTGGCCTAGGCCAGAACCACCAATTCAGATCACCTCGATCTTGAGAGGCCGCCCGAGGTGCGCAATTGCGAGCGACGGGCAGCGCAAAGGGCGTTGTCCTAGCAAATGGCCGGTGCCGCCGGTGAGGCTGATCAACCCTGTTCGATCTACCAACCCTATTTCCAGCGGCTCTTGTTGGTTCACAGATCGACCCTCCGCAGACGCAATGCGTTGGTGATGACAGAGACCGACGACAGGCTCATCGCAGCAGCTGCGATCATCGGCGACAGAAGAAGGCCGGTTATCGGATAAAGGAGCCCGGCTGCGATCGGTACGCCAAGTGCGTTGTAGGCAAAAGCAAAGAACAGGTTCTGCTTGATATTGCGCAAGGTTGCGCGTGCCAACTTGCGCGCTCGGACAATGCCCATCAGGTCGCCACCCAAAAGAGTGATGCCCGCGCTTTCCATCGCAACGTCAGCCCCGGTACCCATGGCGATGCCGACATCCGCTGCCGCCAGCGCAGGCGCGTCATTCACGCCGTCGCCTGCCATGGCGATCTTGTGACCTTCACGGCGTAACTGGTCGATCAGGTCTTTCTTGGCCTCGGGCAACACTCCCGCGCGCACCTCATCTATGCCGAGCTTACCCGCTACCGCTTGTGCGGTGCGTTCGTTGTCGCCGGTTGCCATGATGACGCGAAATCCTTGGGCATGCAGTTCCTTGATCGCCTGTGCGGTCGACTCCTTGATTGGATCTGCGACGGCGACGATTCCTGCGAGCACACCGTCGACAGCGATGAACATCGCGGTCTTGCCCTCGGCGCGCAGAGTGTCCGCCTGCGTCTCCGCGCGCGCAGTGTCCAGTCCCATCTCCTGCATCATGGCCGCGTTGCCAAGCGCAACCGCGCGGCCTTTGACCTTGCCACGCACACCCTTGCCGGTGACCGCCTCGAAACCCGTGGCCTCTTGTCGGGACGCGCCCTGCGCGTCGGCCCCCTCAACAATGGCTTCGGCAAGGGGGTGTTCCGACCCACGTTCCAGAGCCGCAGCAAGGGACAACAGGTCTGTGACTGCCAAGTCCCCAAGCGACACCGTATCGGTGAGCTCGGGCTTGCCCATGGTCAGCGTACCCGTTTTGTCGACGATCAGCGTATCGACCCCCGCCATCCGCTCCAGCGCCTCAGCGTCTTTGATAAGCACACCCGCCTGCGCGCCACGTCCGGCCGCCGTTGTAATCGAGATCGGGGTGGCAAGACCCAACGCGCAGGGGCAAGCGATGATCAGCACCGACACCGCCGAGGCGATGGCAAAGACCAGGGATGGCTCGGGGCCGAAAATCATCCAGGCTACGAAGGCCAGAATTGCGATCCCAACCACGGTCGGTACAAATATTGCGGACACCCGATCCGCCAGCCCTTGGATTGGTGCACGCGACCGACGCGCGTTCGACACCATGGCCACGATCTGCGCCAAAACGGTGTCTGCGCCAACCTTGCCAGCCTCGATAACAAGACTTCCGTTCTTGTTGATGGTGGCCCCGGTCACCGCATCTCCCGGCCCTTTTTCGACCGGCATCGCCTCGCCGGTCAGCATGCTTTCGTCCAACGATGAATGACCCTCGATCACCACGCCGTCGACTGGCACAGCGTCTCCGGGGCGCACACGCAGCCGGTCGCCCTCCATGATGTTCTCCAAAGGCGCATCGTATTCGGTGCCGTCCGGCAGAATGCGCCGCGCCGTCTTCGGCGCGAGGTCGAGAAGCGCGCGGATCGCATCGCCGGTGCGTTCGCGTGCGCGCAGTTCCAGGACCTGGCCGACAAAGACCAGAGCCACAATCACCACCGCCGCTTCATAGTAGGTGCCAACCCCGTGACCCATCCGGTAGACCTCAGGGAACAAGCCAGGTAGGAACGTCGCGACCAGCGAATAGAGGTAGGCCGCCGCCACCCCAAGGCTGATCAGCGTCCACATGTTGGGTGACCGGTTCGCCAGCGAATCCCAGCCTCGCTTGAAGAAGGGAAGGGCCGCCCAAAGGATAATCGGAGTTGCCAGCGCGAACTCCAGGTAACTGGCCACCTGATGCCCGATCCAGTCACGCACCGGCAGAGCCACGAACTCTCCCATCGTCAACACGATCAGCGGCACCGCCGCAGCTGCTGAAACCCACATGCGGCGGGTGAAATCGGTTAACTCATGGCTGGGCTCGTCCGAGGGTAGCATCGGCTCCAGCGCCATGCCGCAGATCGGACACGAGCCGGGCGCATCACGGATAATCTCGGGATGCATGGGGCAAGTATACTGCACATTGGCCGGGGCAACTTTCTTGCGCCCTGCCGCACGGCCGGAGGCGTAGAACCACGGATCGGCCTGAAACTTCGTCTGACATTTGCCAGAGCAGAAATGGAAGTCCTTGCTGCCAAACGCCTCGGTCCGCGTGTCAGGTTTCAACGTGACGGTCATGCCGCAGACTGGGTCGATGGAAGTTGGCCCAGTTCCACTTTGTGGGGCGTCTTGGCTTTCAGGCATGTCGGGGTCGGGATGGGCATGGCTGCCGTGCGGATCGGTGGATTTCATAGCGTTCTCCTGTCGCGGTCAGCGCCGCGCGAAGGCAGATGCAAAGGCCTACCGACTCACGATGCGCCTTCCCATCATTGGAAGGTCAAGCGAAGATTGCAGTTGCGGGTGCAATCAAATTGCCGCAACAACTTTGGCCAGTAGGTCGCGCACCTGACCAGCGACAGCATGCAAGGCGGGATTGTCGATGGCCTGCATCGACGCCACCGGATCAATAGCACTCACCTCGACACCGTCTTTGACCTCGCGCAGGATAACGTTGCAGGGCAGCATGGCACCGACGCGCGGTTCCATCCCGATGGCTTCCAGTGCCATCTTCGGGTTGCATGCCCCAAAAATGCGGTAGGCTGGCATATCCACGTCCAGCTTCTTTTTCATCGTTGCCTTGACGTCGATTTCGGTCAGTACACCAAAGCCGTTTTCGGACAGCGCGGCACGGGTTCTGGCGTCGACCACGTCAAAATCAGCACCTGTGATCAGGCGGTTGATCGTATAGTCCATCAGGTTTCCTTTGAGCTATCTACGCAGGTATTTGACCAGCGCCGCAATCGCGAGGCCGACCAGCACAAGGGTGACGATCATCCAGAGCCAGCCGAAGCCCATTCCAAATCCCATACCGTAGCCGTTCATCTTCGTGGCCTCCTGATCTGTGTTGGGATTCCTCCCGCTAACCGGAGATTTGCCCAGTTAGCGGGAGAATAAAGCGCGTCAGTCGTTGTCCATCATCCCATGACCCATGCCCGGCATGTTGCCCTCCTGCCCGCCCATGTGGCTTTGCATCATGTCTGCCATGGCGGCCATTTCAGCCTCCGTCACTTGCGCATCCCCATCGGCGTCATGCATCTGGAAGGCACGCACGGTCATTGGTCGGGTATGGGCCGCATGCATCACCGCGAATTCCTCCAGCGACAAAGTACCGTTGGCGTCGGTGTCGTAGGTCTTGATTTCAGCCTGAATTCCGGCTGTCATTTCCTCGGGGCTGAGCGTGCCGTCTTTGTTGGTATCGAATGTGGCCATCGCATAGCTCTGGCCGCCGGCCATCATTCCCATGGCGCCACCCATCATACCGCCATGCTGGCCCATCATGCCCATGCCTCCGTCCATCATGCCATCATGCTGCATCTGACCCTGCTGGGCGACGACCGGTACGGCGACAGCGGCCACGCCAAGGGCGGCAACGGTAGCGAGGGCGAATTTTGTCGAACGTTTCATTCTGTCTCTCCTGGATCAGATTGCGATGGGTCCAATCTGGGAGTGAGGTGTCCCACAGGTTTGTCAGCGCGACGCCTGTTTTGTATCAAACTGTCGCAAGCGAAGGTCCTGAGAGAGGTTTGCGACAATCTTCTGTCCGCAGCACCACCGCGTTCAGCTAGGGTCGACATCAGGAGACAATAAAATGACCCAGCCGCCGCGTATTCTGATCGTCGATGACCACCGCGATATCCGCGATGCCCTGGTGAAGTATCTGGAAAAGAACGGCATGCGCGCGACTTCTGCCGCCAATGCCGTCGCAATGGATGCGGCGATGAAGGTGGGTCAATTCGATCTGATCGTGCTGGATGTGATGATGCCGGGCGAAGATGGCCTCTCGGTCTGCCGACGTTTGCGTGCGCAGGGGGCCATTCCGATCTTGATGCTGACAGCCCTGGGTGATGAAACTGACCGTATCGTGGGGTTGGAGGTCGGGGCCGACGACTATCTGCCCAAACCCTTCAATCCGCGTGAGTTGCTGGCCCGGATCAAGGCGATCCTGCGCCGATCCGACCGGGGGGGCGTCGTTGGTGGCAGCCTTGCCGGGCACAGATTGGCCTTCGACCGATGGGTGCTTGATACCGACCGCCGGACCCTGACCGACGACGATGGCATCGAGGTCGCACTCACAACTGCAGAATTCCGTCTGCTGACGGTGTTTCTGGAACGGCCGCGCTTCGTGCTCAGCCGCGAACAACTGCTCGATCTTACATCGGGTCGCGCCGCACAGGTGTTCGATCGCACCATCGACAACCAGATTAGCCGCCTGCGCCGCAAGATCGAGGCCGATCCGGCCAAGCCTGTGCTGATCGCAACTGTCTGGGGTGGTGGCTACAGCCTTGCCGCAGACGTGAGTGCAATGCCGTGAGCGCGCGCTTCTCGATGTTGCGCAAGCTCTTCCCGCAATCTCTTGGCGGGCAGTTGCTGATCATGTTGCTTTTGGCGTTGGCCATCACACAGGGGCTTGGCCTGTTGCTGCTGACAGACGAGCGGAACCGGGCGGTCCGTGCAGCCCTCGGGCTCGAGGCGGCAGGGCGTGCCGCGAATGTTGTCTTGCTTCTGGATGGCGCCCCCACCGATCTGCGCATGTCGATACTCCGCGCGGCAAATTCTCCGCTTGTCCGGTTTGAAGTCGGGCCCGAGCCTGCAGCGTCCCACAACAGCGCCGAGGCGGACATGGTTCTGCGTCAGATCCGCCAGATCCTTGGCGAGCCGGAACGGGAAGTTCGCGCCGATGTTCATGCGCTGTCCCTCGCGTCCCTGCCATTGCCAGAGGGAGTACCTGCGTCCATGCGCCCGATGCATGAGGCGATGATGGCGGGGCGGACCGACCCCATTGAGCTGACGCTGTCGATCCGTCTTGCGGCGGGCGACTGGCTGAACGTGCGCACGATGTTTTACCGCCCTGCCCTCCAGTTGACTCCGCAGGCTCTGCTGCCGGTGGTGTTGATGGCAGTCGCGGTAGCTTTGGTGGCCTGGTGGACTGCGCGGCGCGTCGTCGGCCCGATGCGTGCTCTTGCTGTTGGTGCGGACCGCTTGGGCCGTGGGCTTGATGCCGATCCGCTGCCGATGACGGGACCATCCGAGGTGCGCGAGACCACGCAGGCCTTCAACCGGATGAAGGCCCGACTGACCCGCTTCGTGAACGAGCGCACGCACATGCTCGCCGCCCTGAGTCATGATTTGCGCTCACCGCTTACAGCAATGCGGCTCAGGATCGAAATGCTGGACGAAACCGAGGATAGCGTACGCCTGAAGGCATTGGTCGAGGAAATGCAGGCCATGGTCGAGGCGACCCTGGAATTCGCACGCGGGGTTGCGCGGACAGAACCCGCCGCTGAAGTCGATCTTGCCGTCCTGCTGGCTGATCTGGTCAACGATGTAGGGGGAGAACGAGCCAATCTTGCCCCGTCGTCGCCTCTGCCCATCACCGTCCGCCCGCACGCCTTGAACCGCGCTCTAAGGAACCTGATCGACAATGCTGTCCGCTATGGCGGGGTGGCGATGGTAAAGCTGGACCGAACGCCGGGATTGGCCGTCATCACCATCGCGGACAAGGGCCAGGGATTGCCCGAAGACCAGCTTGAAGCGGTCTTTGAGCCGTTCGTACGCTTGGAAGGGTCTCGCAGCCGAGATACCGGCGGCGTTGGCCTCGGCCTGGCAATCGCCCGCACGATCATTCAGGCACACGGCGGAACAGTCGTGCTCCGCAATGTGCTGGCAGGTGGACTGGAAGCAGTTGTATGTTTGCCTATAGGTGATGCGTGATCTCATCTAACAAGATCGCCCAACATTCTTGGGCTATCGAAGCCAACCCACAAAAAAGCTGTGGTCAAATCTGGCATCTAAACCGCTGCACGCCACATCCTGAAACGCCCTTGGCCAGTCACCTCGCAGATCAGCCCGTGCGCCTCCATCCAAGCCAGGTTTCGCTGAACAGCCGCACGACTGGCGCCGCTCAGAGTCTCGGCCATCGGCGCAGAGACCAAGGGCCATTCGGTCAATACAGCGCGCAAAGCCGGAGGCGTACGGCCAGACAAAACTGACATAGCCGTCTCCACCCGAGTGGACCATATTTCGAGATCGTCGAGGTGCCGCATCGCTGCGAGGCATGCGTTGTCCATTCCGTCCAGCCAGCGGATCAACCGCTCTGCCGGAGGTCCGCCGGCCCGAAGCCCCCCTGCCCCACCCATTGCTACCGGTGCGAAGATTCCACCCTTCCCTTCTGCTGCAGCAATCCGGCCTGCCGTGACCGCAGCCTCCATCCGGTCACCATGCTGACCAAGACCTGCCAAGCTCCAAAGGTGAAAGCCCAGACAAGCCCGGGTGATAGGGTGAAAATGTCGGGCGGCTCCCATGAAGGCGAGCCAACCATCGGCGCGATCAGTGAAACGCTCGGCGTCATCCGCTATGTTCTCAGAGTCCCGCCGGTCGAGAAAATCGGCTAGCCCAGCTTCGGGGCCAGGCCCCCCAGTAAGACGTCGAACAGCCCATCCAACGCGTGACAGCGCCCCAGAGTCTTCCTGAGCGCCAGACAGACGAAGCGCGATCCAGAGTGCAAGGCGGTCAGGGCTGACCCGGTCACCAACGAACCAGCTCAGTTCTGCAGCCTCGATCAGGGCTAATCTGTGCCGCCAACCCGATGGGCCGCGGCGCAGACGGTCGTCAAGCGCGCCCAGTCTTCCGGCCACTCGTGCGAGGCGGGCCGCACAACCCGCTTCGGCACGTGCCCATGCCGCTACGACTGAGGTTTCGCTGGGTTCAGAACTTGGGCCTGGAAGCAGATAATCAGGTTCCTCATCCATCGGTCCTGGCAGGAACCACTGTCGCTTTTCCTTCACGATTTCACTGCGTGGTTTTCACATGATTTCCGCAAGGTACCTCCGGAAGTGGCGCGGGTTTCTGCTTTGCGATTTCAATTTCATTATGGACTTCAATAGGTTTTGAAGGGCACGGCGGCATGACAGCGCTCAGCAAAGATCGGCCTTTGGAGCGGGCAGCTTACCGCGCTTCAGACGAGGCTTGGTCGAAGGCGGTTCGGATCGCTCGCGAACTTGACCGGGTTCTCGATGGCGACTTGCCGATGCGGGAGGCTGTCAGCCGGGCAGCGGTGGAACTGCGCCTTTCGACGCGTCAGGTCTACAATCACCTCGCCCGGTATCGGGAGGACCGCCGTGTCTCGTCGCTTCTTCCTCGGACGAATGGCGCGCGGCGTGCGAGGATATCGGCCAGCGTGGAAGCCATCATTTCCGACACTTTGCGAAAGATGTGGCTGCAGCCAGAGCAACCCGATCTCGCGCCCATCGTCGACGAAATCCGTGCGCGCTGTGACAGCGAAGGGTACAAGCCCCCGTCCTATGTCACTGTGGCCAAGCGGATCCCGCGCGTGTTCACCCCAGAGGAGATCGCGCGGCGGCGGCTTTCCGGTGGCAAGCATCTTCACCGCCTGAAGCCGCGTCCGGGATACATCCGTGCCGCCCACGCCCTTGAGGTCGTCCAGATCGATCATACCCCGGCCGACATCCAGTTCGTCGAGGTGATCGACGATCATGGCATCTTCGTTGGCAGACCTTATCTGACCATCGCCGCCGATGTGGCGACGAGTGCCATCATCGGCTTCTGTCTGACCCTCGAGCGTCCGTCCCGGCTCTCGGTCGCCTTGTGCCTTGCCCACGCGATATGCAGCAAGGATAACTGGCTGGCCGAACGCGGGATCGCGCACCCGTGGGTGATGCATGGCCGCCCTAAGCAGATCGTCGTGGACTCCGCCAAGGAATTTCAGAGCAGTACCTTTACGAAAGGATGCGCCGACTTCGGGATCACCGTCCGAACCCGGAACAAGGGCACAGTTCACCGAGGTGGGGTTGTCGAGCGCCTCCTTGGAAAAGTGAACACGGTGCTTCGCTCTCTTCCTGGCAAGACCGGACGGTCGATCGCGGATCGCGGCGACTATTCGTCCGATGAGAGGGCAAGTCTGACCTTCGCGGCCCTCGAGCGTTGCATCGCCCTGGCAATCGTCGATCACAACCAGACCCAGAACGCGCGCAAGCTGACTGTGCCTCGCCTCGAATGGGAGCTGCGACTTCCACCGACGGACCGGCCGATCGATGATCCTGACCAAGTCCTGCTCAACTTTCTCCCCCGCACAACACGCCGCATCTCTCCCCAGGGCGTCAGCCTGTTCGCCATCGACTACTTCGAGCAATGGCTTGGGCCTCTCGTCGCCCGCCGTGACCGGTTGCCACCTCTGGATCTATGCTACGACCCCCGGGACATCAGCCGGATCTACATCGCCGATCCCGACACGCGGATCTGGCGTCCGGTAAAGCGGCGGGATGGGGTGACCATGCCAATCACCCTTTGGCAGCATGAAGCCGACCGAGCGCGCACGCGAGAGAGCCAACAACGACCGGCGCAGGAAAAGACGCTTCTGCGCCGGGAAATCGCGGCGACCGTCGCCGGGGCCAAATCCAAGAAGGCTCACCTGCGGGAAATGACCAGGGCCCGACACGCCGCAGACGCGCCGAAGGCGTATCAAAATGTCGGGCAGGTTTCGGAGGCGACCCATACCGGACCAGAACCTGACCGACCCCGCCGCGTCTTTCCTGTGGAGACCTGGTAGCATGGCCGACCATCTCGTACCATCAACCTCAGCGTTGCTCGATGCGGATGCTGCCACCCGCATTGCTCATATTCGGGCGCCACGCTGGATAGGCCATCCCGGTGCCTCTGCGGCACATGATGCGATGCGGCAGCTGTTGGAACGCCCGCCATCACTCCGTCCACGCGGCTTGTTGATTGCTGGTCCCTATCACAACGGCAAGACCATGATCGCCGAACGCTTCGCCGTCGAACATCTGCGCCGTGCCGACCGGCAAAGGGTCTGGGTGATCCAGACCCGGGAGGGGGCAGGCCTGTCGCATTTCTACGCCAGCATTCTGTCCGGACTGCGCGCCCCGCAAGCTGCCGGCTGGCGTAGTCTGTCCCGCGCCAGCGAACAGGTCGATCATCTTCTCGACAGCGTCAAGCCGCGCCTGCTCATCTTCGACGAATTCCACAGTGTTCTGCGCGGACGCCGACAGGATGTGAAGGCAATCTTCTCGTTCCTGCGGCGGATCGCACGCGTGCATGACATCTCGCCCGTGCTTGTCGGCGAAATCGCTGTCTATGATGCATTGCACGACACTGAAGAAATGGGCTCGCGGTTCGATACGGTCGCAGTGTCACGGTGGGGATTCGACGAAGACTTCGCCACGCTTCTCGACAGTCTCGAGGCCAGCATGCCGCTTGCGCATGCCTCAAACCTCTCACGACCTCCCCTGGCCAAAATGATCCATGATCTGTCGGAAGGGCTGATTGGCGAGGTGGTCGACATCGTCACCCGGACGGCGGTGGCAGCTGTTGAGAGCGGTGAGGAAAGGATCACGTCCAGCACCGTCATGGCCCTCGGCTATGTACCGCTGTCACGGCGACGGAACTCGGCCTTGCGCCATTCAATGACATGACCAGCAGTGCGCAGAGGATCACCGTCTCCCCGGCCCGCCGCTATAGAGTGGCCGCGGGGCATCGCTGGCCGGTGGACGTCCGGCCAGCTCCTGGGGAGCTTTTGTCAAGCTGGCTGCATCGGCTTGCACATGCCAATGGTGTGCCGCCGCGCTATTTTGGAGCGGTGCTCGGGGTGGCCGGCGAGACATGGTCGGCGCAACTTGACCGGCATCTGCCGGATTCTGTTCGTCGCTTGCTGCTCGACCATACGGCGATCTGCCCCGACGAGATCGACGGTCTTTGTCTGGCCAACAGTCCACTCTCGACCCTGCGCTTGCGGCTGCGGACCCGGCCGCAAGATGCAGGGACATCGACGGCGCAGTCCTGTTGGTTGCAGTTCTGTCCCTCCTGCCTGGGGGAAGACGAGGTGCCCTATTTCCGGCGGAGCTGGACCTTGGCAACCCGCGTGTCCTGCTTTCGCCATGGCTGCCGCTTGCGCGACCGTTGCCCGTCTTGTGGGCAGAGCCTTGCGCCATTTCGTCAGGCTCGCCTCGTGCCACAACAGTACTGCGCCTTCTGCGGCGCCCCTCTGGCAAAACCGACCGGCCCGGCAAGCCCGGGCACGCGGCGCCTCGAGCGGCTGATCGACGATCTGCTGCGCCTTGATTCCGCTGAGCGCGCGCAGGACGACCGGAAGTCTCTTGCCGTGCAGCTTATGAAACACCCAGTGCCCGTCAGAACGGCGACATCAACGGTCCCATTCTTGTCGCATCGGGTTCGCTACAATTTCTTCCAGCGGTTGTCAGAGCGGCAGATCGAGGTAAGAGACCCCACAGAACGCGGCCCGCTGACCTTCTGGCTCGGGCTGGCCCGCGCCTCCGAAAACCACAAGGGGTTGGTCGGGACGCTCAGAGATCGGCTTGGCGAAACTGCCGGGCCGGGGCCGGCCTCCTCCTCCAGAGAGCCTGATCTGGCCGCCTTGCTGCGGGCAGCAATCCGGCTTCACCAAAGTCGCTGATTTCCTGCTGAAGCCTGGCCGGTCGCCTAACCTTCCATGGCCCCCGATGGGCCTGCCAGGCCTGCATCGTCCAATTGCTCGGGGTCTGGCAGGTCGCGCAAGGACTCCATCCCGAAGGCAGCCAAGAACGCCTCGGTGGTGACGAAGGTATGAGGCGCGCCACGGCGGGGTTCGCGAGGGCCGGTGCCGATCAGGTCCCGCTCGGCAAGTCGGCCGATCAGGTCACGGCTGATCTCTTTTCCGAAGATGTCCTTCAACCCGTCGCGGCTGATCGGCTGGTGATACGCAATCGCCGCCAGCACGGCCAGATCGTATTCCGACAGGTTCAGCGCTTGGCCGTCCACATCCGCCGCGGCGCGGATCGCTGGGGCATAGGCCGCGCGCGTGCGCAGCATCCACGCCTTTCCCACCTGTGCCACCTCATAGGGTCGGCCTTCCAGATCCACTGCCAGATCCTCGATCAACAGATCGACTGAGGCCCCCTGCCCCACGACCCGCGCCAGATCCTCGCGCGCCACCGGGGTCGTGCTTGCGAACAGCACCGCCTCGATCCGACGCATCCATTCCCGCCAGCGCAGCTCAGGGGGAAGAACGGCCAATTCGCGGTCAAGTTCTGTGTCCTCGCGCCGCCCCATGCTCAGACCCCGTAGAGTCGGAACGTGTCCCGCCCTGTCAGTTCGCGCACGGCGCCGAGCGCCACCAGTCGGTCGCAGAGCCGTCGCGCGGCCCGATCCGACATGAAGGCCAATGCCCCCGGCACCAGCGCATCGCGCGACAGGAACAGATCGACCGCCCGGCCCGCCGCCTTGGCGCGCAGCTTCGGGGCCACTGCCCGAAGGCGGGCCGCCGCACGGGCCAGATCGCCGGCCAGCGGCAGCGCCTGCCGAACGGCAGAGACAACGGCGCGGTGACAGGCCAGCCGCAGATCATCGCCCCGCAAGCGTATATCGCGGGGCTTGAGCGTCAGCGCCAGAAGCGGCAGCACATGCGTTGCCCCCAACGCTTTTGCCAACGCGGCATCGGACAGGATCAGGGCGGCGGCCTCGGCTCGCGGACTATCGGTCAGCACCGCCTCGACGACCTGCGCCGCGCGGTCCACTGGGGTCGGTCCGGTGGCATCAAGGCAAAGCGCGATCCGCTCTGCCGTTACTCCGTCCAGCGTATTGACCAGATGCGCGACCGAAACCGGCCGCGCCGCCGCGCGTGACCACTGCCGTGCGATCCGCCCCGCCGGGCCGGGGTCGTCGCCCGGTCCCGTCAGGTGCAGGGCATCGCGCAAGGCGCCCTGCCCTTCCCTTCGCCCCGCCATCGCAGCGCAGTTCTCGGCCGCCGTCAGGGCCAGACGATCGCGCCACAGCGCCAGAGGCACATCCCCCGACGCCATTGCCTGACCCAGATGCGCCAGCGCGGCCCCGGACCGGAAGGCCGCAGCCTCCGGCGGCTCGGACGGCGCAGAGACGATCCAGCCCGGCAGCGGGGGCAGCATCGGCAAGGTTTCCAAAGGCTCGGCGCGCGGTTTTCCCATGTCGGCAGCTTATATTTTGACGGCGCTTTCTGCCAGAGAAATGCACCTATAGCGCCGCAGCTTTGTCGGCTCCACAATGTCCAATAAGTTTGCCATTTATCGGACATATTCGAGATATGCTCAAAAGCATGCAGAATCCGGCGAATAAAGGTACCAAAATCGACGCTCCGGCGGCCCCGGAAGCCGGGAGAGCGAGCTCGGCGCCCCATGACGCGCCAAACCATGACGAGCGCGACGAGAGAGCGCCTGCTGACAGCGATGCCATTGCCCTGCCCGCCCATGTCGCGGGCTCCGGCATCCTCGATCGCCTGGTCGACACCGCCCGGGACTATGCCCGTGCCGCGGCCTCCGAGAACACGCTGAAAGCCTATGCCAGGGACTGGGCGCATTTCGCGCGCTGGTGCCGGCTGAAGGGGACCGAGCCCCTGCCGCCCGCACCCGAGATGATCGGGCTCTATCTCGCGGATCTGGCATCGCCGCAGGGCAAGGCCCCTGCCCTACTGGTCTCGACGATCGAACGCCGCCTGTCGGGTCTCGCCTGGAACTATGCGCAACGCGGCTTCTCCCTCGATCGCAGGAACCGGCACATCGCGACGGTGCTGGCCGGGATCAAGCGCAAACACGCGCGCCCGCCGGTGCAGAAAGAGGCCATTCTGGCCGAGGACATTGTCGCCATGATCTCCACCCTGCCCTACGATCTCCGCGGGCTGCGCGACCGGGCGATCCTGCTCCTGGGCTATGCCGGTGGTCTGCGGCGGTCGGAGATCGTCAGCCTCGATGTTCATAAAGACGACACCCCGGATTCCGGCGGCTGGATCGAGATCCTCGACGGCAAGGATGGCGGGGGCGCATTGCTGAGGCTCAACGCCAAGACCGGCTGGCGCGAGGTCGAGATCGGACGCGGATCGAAGGAGCAGACCTGCCCCGTCCATGCGCTCGAGCAGTGGCTGCATTTCGCGAAGATCGACTTCGGCCCGGTCTTCGTCGGCACTTCGCGTGACGGCAAGAAGCCGCTTGAGACCAGGCTCAACGACAAGCACGTCGCCCGGCTGATCAAGCGATGCGTCCTCGACGCCGGGATCCGGGCCGACCTGCCGGAGAAGGACCGCCTGGCGCTCTTCTCCGGCCATTCCCTGCGCGCCGGCCTTGCGAGCAGCGCCGAAGTCGACGAACGCTATGTTCAAAAGCATCTCGGCCACGCCTCGGCCGAGATGACCCGCCGCTACCAGCGCCGCCGCGACCGGTTCCGGGTGAACCTGACCAAGGCTGCGGGGCTCTGAGCCCCCTGCCCTGCCGCGCACCCGTGCCTCAGAACGGGTCTTCGAGAGCAACCCCAGTTGGCACAAAATCACGCGTGTTCCCGGTCACGACCGTGGCGGCATGGCGCAACGCCGACGCCGCGATCATCAGGTCCGCGCCATTATGCCCGATCTCGGCCGAGAGGCGGCCCCAGATGCGGGCATCCTCGGCCTCAAACGGCAGCAGCCGGTCGGAGAACAGGAGAACCGTGCGATCGAGCCAGGCCCGGAGATCGCGCGCGAAGTCGGGGTCTCTGGCATCCTGTTGCCGGATGCCGCGTTCGATCTCGCCAAGCGTGATGACGCTCAGGAACAGGTCCTGCTCGGCCTTTCCCTGAAGCCACGCCGCGACCTTGGGGGCACGATCAGGGCGGCGCACGGCTGAGATGACGTTGGTATCGAGGATGTACATCAGAAGGTCACGTCACGCGGCTTTGCTTCCGCGCGCGGGACCTCGCCCCCCGGGAACGCCATCAGATGGTCGGCAAAGCTCTCACGCGCCTGCACAGCGCCTTCCAGAAGCCGATGATATTCATCGGCCGACAGAACGACCACTGCGGGCTTGCCCCGCCGCGTCACCTCCTGCGGCGTGCCGGCAAGCGCGGCATCGACGACCGCGCTGAATTTGTTCTTTGCATCCTGAACGGTCCACATGGTCACGCATCCAACAGTCTAGCTATCTAGCTAGATATTTGATGTTTCAGCGTAGCGTTGTCAAGGGAAGACGCCTAAGATGAGTATAGGGCCGTATAGGTGCAGCCCGAAGATGCGAGTCCGACTAAATGGTCGTTTATTAGTGGTATGTGAAACTGCAAACGGCCTGTTTTGATGCCCCTGATCGGCTATGCGCGCGTCTCAACCGAGGATCAGACCCCCCTGCCCCAGTCGCAGGCCCTGAAATCCGCAGGCTGCGCCGAGATCCACGAGGAGCAGGCCTCGGGCGGGAACCGCGCACGGCCGGTGCTGGCGCGGGTGCTGGAGCGGATCGGCAAGGGCGACACGCTGGTGGTGGTGCGCATCGACCGTCTGGCGCGGTCACTCTCCCACCTCCTCGAGGTGATCGAACGGCTGGAGGCCAAGAGCGCCTTCTTCCGCTCGCTGACCGATCCCATCGACACGTCGTCTCCGCAGGGCAAATTCACTTTGCAGGTCTTGGGCGCCGCGGCCG
>CANJQT010000068.1 GCA_947476475.1 Paracoccaceae bacterium
CCATATCCGGCACAGAAGCGAATATTCGTTCTGATGCGTTACCGGGCGCGGAACGCCCATCTGATCGGCCAGCCGCAGCCATTGCGCCGTGCCCCAGGTGGTTTCATTCGACAGGCCCCAATGGCGCACCTTCCCCGCCGTGATCGCCTGCCCCAGTGCCGCCAGCGTGTCTTCCATATTTGCCAGAATAGCCGCGCGGTCGTGGCTGCGCGGATCGAACCGCCAGCCCTTGCGGAAGTGGTAGACATCGCGGTTCGGCCAGTGAAGCTGATACAGATCGACATGGTCGGTCTTCAGCCGCGCCAGCGATCCTTCAAGCGCCCGGCGCACCGCATCGCCGGTGATCGGTTCGTTGCCGCGCGCCAGACCGCCCTCGCCGGTGATCTTCGTGGCAATCACCCAGTCGTGCCGCCGCCCGGTCTTCGCGTTCCAGTCGCCGATGATCTCTTCGGTCCGGCCCACGGTTTCGGCGCGCACCGGATTGACCGGATACATTTCGGCCGTATCAAGGAAATTGACCCCCACCGCCCACGCCTGCTCGATCTGCGCCTGTCCCTCGGCCAGACTGTTCTGCGTTCCCCAGGTCATCGTCCCCAGACAGATCGCCGACACCTCAAGATCGCTTCGCCCCAGCCTTGTCTTGCGCATGTTCCCCACCCTTGTGACCCAAGCCGCAAGACTGCCCGAGGCCGTAGCCAAGGGTCAAGGGCGGGCGGCACCCGGCCCGACGCAAAGTCACGCAGAAATGACTCGCGGGAAAGCGCAAGGCGACTAAACTTCGGCTGACACCCGACGCGCCCGGTTCCCCGAGGAGACGCATGATGTTCCGCCCTCCCGTCGCGCTCGCATTCGTTGTGCTGCATGGTCTGGCACAGCCGCTGGCGGCCAGACCGCAGACCTATGTTCTTGATCCGGCGGGGTCGGAAGTGGCGTTCGAAATTGGCGTGGGGAAAAACCCGCTACGCGGGGTGATGCCGGTCAGCCGCGCCGACCTCACGCTCGATTTCGATCATGCGGCCGCCAGCCGGGTGGACGTGACGCTGGATGTAACCGGCGCAAGGATGGCCCTGCCCTTCGCCACCGAAGCGGTGAAGGGCGCGCAGGTGCTGGATGCCGCCCGCTTCCGCGAGATCCGCTTTCAAAGCCTGCGCCTTAATGCCAACGGGCAGACTGCCGCCGTGGATGGCAATCTGACAATCCGCGGCATTACCCGGCCGATCACGCTGGCCGCGCAGATCTTTCGCCCGAAAGGCAGCGTGGAAGGCGACCGTTCGGCCCTGATCGTTCACCTGAAGGGCACGGTCAGCCGCAGCGCCTTTGGCGCAAGCGGTTACGGCGATCTGGTCGGTGATCCCGTCGCCATCGACATCCGCGCACGCATCCTTTTGCGCAAGTAGCGCCACAGCCCCACCATTCCCCGCGCGACCCTCTGGCCCTTGCCCGCCGATACCGTTAAACGGGTCGGAAATCGACGGATGGACAGTATGGCCCGCATTCTCATCACCTCTGCAATCCCCTATATCAACGGCATCAAGCACCTTGGGAACCTTGTCGGATCGCAGTTGCCCGCCGACCTTTACGCCCGCTTCATGCGTGCGCGCGGCAACGAGGTGATGTTCATCTGCGCCACCGACGAACATGGCACCCCGGCCGAACTTGCCGCCGCCAAGGCTGGCCAGCCCGTCGAACAATTCTGCGCCGAAATGCACGAAACCCAGGCTGAAATCGCCCGTGGCTTTCGCCTGTCGTTCGACCATTTCGGCCGCTCCTCCAGCCAACGCAACCACCGCCTGACCCAGCATTTCGCCGGGGCCCTGGCCGCGAACGGCTTCATCGAGGAAGTATCCGAATCCCAGGTCTTTTCGATCGACGACAACCGCTTCCTGCCCGACCGCTACATCACCGGAACCTGCCCCAATTGCGGCTACGACGCCGCGCGCGGCGATCAATGTGAAAACTGCACCAAGCAGTTGGATCCGACCGACCTGATCAACCCGCGCTCGACCATCTCTGGCTCGACCAACCTTGAGGTGCGCGAAACCAAGCACCTTTACCTTAAACAACGCGCGCTGCGGGCCGACATCGAAGCCTGGATCGACAGCAAGACCGACTGGCCGGTGCTGACCACCTCTATTGCCAAGAAGTGGCTGCACGACGGCGACGGGCTGCAGGACCGCGGCATCACCCGTGACCTTTACTGGGGCGTCCCGGTGAAAAAGGGCGATCAGCCCTGGCCGGGGATGGAGGGCAAGGTCTTCTACGTCTGGTTCGACGCGCCCATCGAATATATCGCATGCACGGCCGAATGGGCCGATGCGCATGGCCTGCCCGACAGCGCGTGGCAACGCTGGTGGCGCACCGACATGGGCGCATCCGATGTGCGCTATGTGCAATTCATGGGCAAGGACAACGTGCCCTTCCACACGCTGTCTTTCCCCGCCACCATCATGGGTAGCCGCGAACCGTGGAAGCTGGTCGATTACATCAAGTCATTCAACTACCTGAACTATGACGGCGGTCAGTTCTCCACCTCTCAGGGCCGCGGCATCTTCATGGATCAGGCGCTGTCAATCCTGCCCGCCGACTACTGGCGCTGGTGGCTTCTGTCCCACGCCCCTGAAAGTTCGGATAGTGAATTCACGTGGGAAAACTTCCAGTCCTCGGTCAACAAGGATCTGGCCGATGTGCTGGGCAATTTCGTTTCCCGCATCACCAAATTCTGCAACGCCAAATACGGCCCCGCCATCCCTTCGAGTGGCACCCTTGATGACCGCGCCCGCGCCCTGATCGCTGATCTGGAAACCCGTGTGCGCGCCTATGAGACGTTCATGGAGGAGATGGAGGTCAGGAAGGCCGCCGCTGAACTGCGCGCCATCTGGGTGGCCGGCAACGAATACCTGCAATCTGCCGCCCCCTGGACGGTTTTCAAGACCGACCCCGAGGCCGCAGCCGCCATCGTCCGCCTGTCGCTGAACCTTGTCCGCCTTTACGCGGTCCTGTCGGAACCCTTCATCCCCGACGCCGCCGCCACCATGCTGCGCGACATGGGCACCGATGACCGCAGCTGGCCGGGTGACATCGCCACGGCGCTAGAGGCGCTGCCGGCAGGCCATGCATTCACGGTTCCAGAGGTGCTGTTCCGCAAGATTACCGATGAGGAGCGGGAGGACTGGGCGCAGCGGTTTGCGGGGGTGAGGGCGTAGGCCGATCGTCGGGCCGTTCCCCTCAGCGCTCCTCGGGGCGCAGATCTTTCAGCTTGGACACCAACCACTTGATGTCGTCCATGCTCCAGGGTGAATGGTGGCGTTTTAAGCTTGGGGGGTCGAAATTCAGGCCCAGACACAGCTCCGGGCGCCAGGCGTGCCTAGGGCGGATCGGGCGTGGCACGAACCCTCCGCCGCAGGTCGGGCACACGTTTTCAAGCACCGTCTCAACGCAGTTGGCACAATAGGTGCACTCATAGGTGCAAATCCGTGCGTCGACCGACGCTGGCGGCAGGTCGCAGTCGCAAAGTTCGCAGTTCGGGCGCAATTCCAGCATCTTGGTCTCCGTGGCTCAGGACTGGCTTCTGCCTCTTGAACTAACCCATCCTCAAATGGCATAAATGCCAATATGCCCTCGTTTTCCGCCAAACCCGCCGCAGCGCCCCGCCATATTGTCTTTGTCCTCTTTGACCAGACAAAGCTCATTGACGTGACCGGGCCCTTGCAGGTCTTCAACGATGCCGAACTGCCGTCGGGCCAGAAAGCATACCGGATAACGCTTACCTCAGCGGCGGGCGGGCCGGTCGATACGGATGCGCCTATCACACTTGAAACCCTGCCCTTGGGCACCTGCACAACCGATCCCCCCGATACGCTGATCATTTCGGGGGGTGACAGCGCGCTTCAGGCGGCCAACTCGTTGGCACTCCAGGCCCAGCTTGCTGAAATAGCGCCCCGATGCCGCCGCTTGGCATCGGTCTGCCTTGGTGCATTCATTCTGGCAAAGGGCGGCTATCTGAATGGCCTGCGCGCGGCGACCCACTGGGAAAGCTGCGCAGACCTGCAGAACGACTACCCAAAGATCAAGGTGCAACAGGATTCGATCTACGAAGAAGATCACGGGGTCTGGACCTCTGCCGGGGTCACGGCGGGCATCGACATGGCCCTTGCCATGGTCGAACAGGATCTGGGCCGTTCCGAGGCGCTACGACTTGCCCAATCCCTTGTTTTATATATGAAACGCGGTGGCGGGCAAAGACAGTTCAGCGCCGCCCTCAAAAGCCAGATACACAGCAAGGGCGGCAAGTTCGATCACCTTTTGGCCCACGTCGTGACCAATCTTGCAAACGACCTTTCCGTGCCCAAACTCGCGATCCAGGCCCATATGAGCGAGCGGAACTTCGCCCGCGCCTTTACCGCGACGATAGGGATCAGCCCGGCGCGTTTTGTCGAAGAACAGCGCGTGGCCGCCGCCTGCGAAGCCCTTCAGCGCGGCGAGGTGTCGCTGGCAGATCTGCCGCACCGCTTTGGCTTTGGAAACCCCGAACGGCTCCGGCGCGCCTTTCAACGGGCAAAAGGGATTTCCCCCTCGGACTATCGCGAAAGATTTGGACTTGAGGCGCAGCAGGGGTAGTCTCGAAGCGTCAGGCGCCGGCTATGCCACACATATTGAAATAGTCTTGCTCTGCCGAAACCCCCGAAAGGCCCCCATGCTCAACGGCCGCAGCGCAGCCAATGCTGCCCCGGTCGTTCAGGCTTTGGCATTGGAAAGGTGCCACACCGCCACCCAAGCCGCTGGCCACAAGACAGAAATCGGCCAGGACGGCCCATGTTGTTCCTTTCTTGGTGCTTGGGTCTTTGCGTGCTAGTATTACAGTTTGGACGATCAGGGGGCTGCCATGGACGTTTCAACATCTGCCGACACAGACTTCGTCAAATTCTGGAACACCGTTCTGGAACCAAAGTTCACAAAATACCGCCATATCCTTCAAGGGGGCCTGTCGCGGCACTCTGCCGCAGTGCTGCCGAACCTGCCCATCAAGGCGGGAATGTCGGTGCTGGACGTCGGCTGTGGCTGGGGCGACATGACCCTTCAAGTGGCCGAGGCTGTAGGGCCCACCGGGCGCGTCGTCGGCATTGATTGCGTCGATGCCTTCCTAGAAGAGGCAAGAAAGGACGCAGCGGCAAAGGGGCTGACAAACGTCCAATTTTCGCGCGGGGATGCCGAAGTTGCCTTGCCCCTGAATGAGTTCGACTATGTGGTCGCGCGGTTTGGCACGATGTTCTTCACAAACCCTGTCGCTGCCTTGCGGCGCATGCGTCTGGCGCTTAAGCCGGGGGGGCGGATGACCCATATCGTCTGGCGTCGGCGCGAAGACAATCCGGCATGGCAGGAAGCAAAAAACATCACCCTTCGGCATCTTCCGCCGCCCGGCGAAAGCGCCGAAACCTGTGGGCCCGGCCCCTTCTCGATGGGCAATCAAGAGATGGCTGGCCTGATGATGAAGAGTGCCGGTTACGACGATGTCACGTTCACCCGTGTGGACGAAAAGATCATGGTCGGCACAACCCCGGAAGAATGCATCGCATTCGCCTTGGCCATCGGTCCGGGGGGCGAGGTCTTCCGGGAGGCAGGCCCAGAACTTGCCGATGCCAAGCGCCCGGAAATCGAGCGCGAGATGCGGACCTTCTTCGAAAGCCAGGAACGGGACGCGAATGGTATCTGGGCGCCCACCTCCTCGTGGGTGATATCCGCACGCAATCCCGGCTGATCGCGGTTTCCCGCCGTCACGCTAGGCCATCGCCCGAATTCTTGTCAGATCGGCGCCATCTAAGGCAAAGTGATCGTGGGCGGTATGTTGCGGTCGGCGGCGGGCAGTTCTTCCGGGGCAAGATGGCACATCAGGACATGACCATCGGCCAGTTTGACCTGCGGCGGGGCGTCGTGGTCGCACAGGCCGGGGATCTTGCGCGGACAACGCGTATGGAAGACGCAGCCTTTGGGCAGATTGGCCGTGCTTGGCAAGGCGCCGGTCAGTTTCACCCGCTCGGTGCTTGCGCCGTCAAGTGTGGGAACCGAGGAAAGCAGGGCCGCCGTATAAGGGTGGTGCGGGCCGGAAAACACCGCCTCGGCCGGGCCGATTTCCAGCATCTGGCCCAGGTACATCACCGCAATCCGGTCTGACAGATACCGCACGACACCAAGGTCATGTGAAATCAGGATATAGCTGACCTGTTTTGTCGCCTGCAATTCGGCCAGAAGGTTCAGGATCGCCGCCTGAACCGAAACGTCCAGCGCCGAGGTAGGCTCGTCGCAGATCAGCACCTGCGGATCGCTGGCAAAGGCGCGGGCGATGGCGACACGCTGTTTCAGCCCACCGGAAAGCTGGCTCGGCACGGCCGAAAGGTGGCGTTCGGTCAGGCGCACTGCGCTGGCAAGGCTTTTGATCCGCGCCTCGCGGGCAGCGCCACGCAGGCCGACCAGATGGCCAATGGTGCGTGACAGCATCCGATAGACCGTATGGGCGCGGTTAAGGGCGCTATCGGGGTTCTGGAACACGATCTGGATGGATTTGACCTGATGGCGGCTGCGCAGGGCGGTGGTTCCGGCCAAAGCCTCACCCGCGAACCGCAGGCTGCTGCCCTGATCGGGCTGCAACAGGCCCAGGATGCAGCGCGCCAGCGTGGTCTTGCCGCTGCCGGATTCACCAACAAGGCCAAGTGTCTCGCCAGCGCGCAGTTCCAACCCGACGTCGCGCAACACGCGCTGGCGCTGGGTGCCGCTGCCAAAGCTTTTGGCCAGGCCGTCGACCTGCAGAATCGTCTTGCTATTCCGCACCGCAGCCGCAACCGGCGCCGCGTTGCTGATGTGGTCAAGTTCGTTGATACGGTCGGGGTAGTGGCATTTGCTGGCCCGGTCATCGGTGCGCAGCAACTCCGGTTCCACCGTCCGGCAGGTCTGATCGGCCAGCGCACAGCGCGGCGCAAAGACGCAGCCGGTGATTTTGGTGCCGGGGCCGGGCAGAAAACCGGGGATCGTGGCCAGCATCGCCTTGTCCTTGCTGCGCCCGGCCTGAGGCAGGCAGCGCAGCAGTCCGGCGGTGTAGGGGTGGCGGGGATTGCGGAAAATCTCCTCGGTGCGCGCCTCTTCCACCAGACGGCCAGCGTACAGCACGCCCACCCGGTCGCACATCCGGGCGATGACAGCCAGATTGTGACTGATGAAAAGGATCGCGGTGGAAAGTTCGTGACGCAGATGCTGGATCAGGTCCAGCACCTCGGCCTCGACGGTGGCATCAAGGCCGGTCGTGGGTTCATCCAGCACCAGAAGCGTGGGATTGCTGGCGATGGCCATGGCGATGGCAACACGCTGTTGCATACCGCCTGAAAGCTGATGCGGATAGCGCTGCATCACTAAAGCCGGATCACTGATCTGCACCTTGGCAAGAATGTCATGGGTCCGCGCGGGCCATTCGGCGCGCGGCACACCGGCCAGTTCAAACACCTCGGCCACCTGTCGGCCAATTGGCAATGAAGGGTTCAGCGCCCGCCCCGGATCCTGATAGATCATCGAGACCTTGAACTGCCTCAGGTGCCGCAGATCAGTTGGCGAAAGCAGCCCGATATCCTGCCCGTCGATCAGGATGCGGCCACGGTTGACCGATCCGTTGCGCGGCAGATAGCGCAGGGCAGCAAAGGCCGTGGTGGACTTGCCACAACCGGACTCGCCGACCAAACCGTAGGCCTCGCCCTTGGCGATGGACAGCGACACGCCGTCCAGCACTTGGCGCATCTTGCCCTTGACGCGGTAAGCGACGCCGAGATTGTCGAAGCTCAGCGCGTCAGTCATTCAGTGTGCTTTCCATGCCATCAGCCACAAGGTTGATGCCAACCACCAGACTGGCGATGGCAAGGCAGTCGAACAGCACGGCCCACCAGAACCCGCCGCCGATCAACCCGTAATTGGCCGAAATCGACAGGCCCCAGTCCGGGCTTGGCGGCTGGATGCCGAAGCCGATGAAGCTAAGCGTGGCGACAGTGAAGATGGCATAGCCAAGCCGGACCGTGGTTTCGACAAGGATGGGCGGCATGACATTGGGCAGAATCTCGATGAAGAGGATGTAGAGGGTGTTTTCGCGGCGCAACTCGGCCGCAGCGACATAGTCGAGGCTTACTTCGCTCAGCACCGCAGAGCGTACGGTGCGCGCGATGATCGGCGCAAAGCTGAAGGCGATTACCACCAGAACCGTGAACGTCGAAGTGCCAAGCGCAGTCAGCGCCAGCAGCGCGACGATCACGGTGGGCAGCGCCAGAACGGCATCGACCAGACGGCTTGACACCTCGTCGATCAGCCCGCCGAAATAGCCCATTGTCAGGCCTAATGCCGTGCCAAGGATGGTGCTCAGAAGTGTCGCAATCGGGGCCACCGTCAGAATATCGCGCGCGCCCACGATCACCCGGGAAAATACGTCGCGGCCCAACTGATCGGTGCCAAACCAGTGTTCGGACGAAGGTGGCATCAGCGAATTCATCAGATCGTCGGCGAATGGGTCAAAGGGTACAAGGCTTTGCCCGAAGACGGCGCAACCCACCCAGAACAGCACGATCACAGCACCGACGACGAACGAGACAGAGCCGCGCAGGCGCCGCAAATCATCGCGCCAGCCGTGTTCGGGGGCCGCAGCTTCGACGGGGGTGGGCAGATCGGTCATTCCCGGCCTCCAAAGCGGATGCGCGGGTTGAGGCGGGCATAAAGCAGGTCCGCCAGAAATGTGGTCAGCGCAAAAAGCGCGCCGATCGACATGACGCCCGCCTGCAGCATCGGGAAATCCTTCTTCTTGGCCGCTGTGTAGATCAGGCTCCCAATGCCCTGATAATGAAACAGGATTTCGATCACCACCAGCCCGCCGATCAGATAGACCGTCTGGGTGGCGATCACCGAAATGGTGGGCAGAAGGGCGTTGCGCAGCACATGGCGCCAGATGACCTTGGGGTAGGACAGTCCCTTGAGTACGGCCGTTCGGGTGTAGTCGGCGTCCAGCGCCTCGATCATCCCGGCGCGGGCCATGCGGGCGATATATCCAAACAGGATCAGCACCAGCGGTATGGCCGGCAGGATCAGGTGATAAAGCTGGGTCAGCGGCCCTGCGCCATCAACCCAGGTGGCAGATATCGGGAACCAGCGCAGCCAGATGCCAAAGATCAGGATCAAGACGATCCCCGATACAAACTCCGGCACCACCGTTGCGGAAAGCCCCACCACCGACAGGATCCGATCCGCCGCCCGCCCACGGTAAAGCGCGGCCACGACTCCGCCCAGAATACCCAACGGCACGACCAGCACAAAGGCCACCGCCGCCAGTTTGGCCGAGTTCAGAAGCGCCGTCATCAAGAAGGGCGCCACCGGCGAGCGGTAGGCATAGGACTGACCCAGATCACCCGTCAAAAAGCCCGCAATCCAGTCAAGATACTGCACCAGAAGCGGTCGGTCAGTGCCCATTTCGTGGTTCAGCACATCGACGGCCGCCTGATCTGCAAGGGGCCCAAGCATAGCCCGTCCGACGTTGCCCGGCAGCAGATGCCCACCCAAAAAGATCAGCACGCTGAGCAGCCAGAGCGTCAGCAGCGCAAGCATCATCCGGCGAAGCAAAATACTGGAAATGGCGCTACTCCCTTTCCCTCGAACCAAAAAAACGGACCGCCCCAATAGAGCGGTCCGCGTGTCTTTCCGACTAGAGGCTGGCCTGCCCCAACATCAGATGCCCCATGGCCGTCGGCACAACGCCGGTTGCACCGGCCTTGGTCACGGTCAGGAAATCGTAGAAATAGGCTTGGATCAGCGGCGTTTCGTCCAGCAGCAGTGTCTGGATCTGACCTGCCGTCGCACGCTGCGATTCAAGGTCAAGAGAAGCCACAAACCCCTTCACCAAGGCATCGTATTCGGCATTGTTGAAATGCGCAGAATTCCAAGGTCCTCCGCTCATCAGCGGCGCTTGCAGGAACAGGTTGGGAACGCCACGGTGGCCGTAGTCGGAAATTCCCATGCTGCTGTCGAGCCATGGCGATTTGCCAAAAACCGCGTCGCCGTAGTAGGTTCCCTGATCCATGATGTTCAGCTGCAAATCGATGCCGATTTCCTTGACCGCGTTCTGGATCAGCACCGCATAGTCCGGGATTTCCAGGTACTTCTCGGTCGTCAGCGTGGTCTGGAACCCGGCCCCGACACCCGCCGCTTCCATCAGCTGCTTGGCTTGGGCGATGTCCTGCTGTCGCTGCGGCACCGATGGATTGGTAGATGGGAAGGCCGGCATGAATGGGCTGTCGTTGCCGATCTGCGCCTTGCCGCGCATCAACCCCGCGATGATCTTTGGCCGGTCAAGTGTCAGTGCAACCGCCTGGCGCACACGCTTGTCCTTGAACGGATCCATGTCAGTGCGCATGTGAACTTGTTGGTGGGCCGAAGAAGGCGTGCTGATGATGGTGAAATTTGGGTCGTTCAACAAGGCAACGGCCTGAAGCACCGGAAGCTGCTGAATTACGTCGATCGCACCCCCCTGCAAGGCCAGAATCTGTGGCTGGTAGTCGCCATAGAAGGTGGCCTCGACCCGGTCAGGCAGCGGGGCTGGGCCCCAGTAGTCGGTATTGCGCACAAATGATGCGCCGACCTTGGGCGTGTATTTCTCCAGCTTGAAGGGGCCGGTGCCGACCATCGTCGCTTCGAAATCCTCGGGGAATTCGGCGGGAATGATGATCGAGTTGTAGTTGTCAGTTGAAACCGCATAGGGAAAGCTGCCGTTGGCGGCGTCCAGATGGAACTCGACGGTATAATCGTCAACCTTGCGGGTGCCGCCCTTGGACAGCACGCCGGTGAACACCGACAGCGCGTTCGACCCCATTTCCGGGTCTGACAGGCGGTCGAAGGTGGCCACTACGTCATCGGCGGTCATCACCTTGCCGTTGTGGAACTTGACATTCTGGCGCAGCTTGAAGGTCCAGACCGTACCGTCGGCATTGGGTGCCCAGCTTTCGGCAAGAAGCGGTTGCGCAGAAAGATCGGGGGCCGAAAATACAAGCGTCTCGCCGAATTGCGATAGCACGGTCAGACCGCCGCCATCGGCAACGGTAACGGGGTTGACGGCAGCGGCCGGAACGATCTGGCCGTAGCGGATCGTGCCGCCGGGCGTGCCCGCACGCGCCATGGAAGGCGCAAGGCCAAACCCTACCGCACTTGTGATTCCGCCCAGCAGCGGCGCCGACAGACCCAGAACCGAGCCGTAACGCAGAAACTCGCGCCGGCTGAACGCACCGCGCACCAGACCGTCGATCAGATGGTTTTCATGTGGGCTGCGGCCACGGCGAAGGATGTCCAAGAGCCTATGGTTGATCGTCATGTTTACGTACTCCCCAGTTTGTTGAATGTTCCAGTTCGGACGGCGATTGACAGGGACAACCAAGTTATGGCCCCGATATGGAATTTGGTAGCACTGTGATCACAGATGTCAACACTATTGAAACGACGCTGTGAAACTTGCCCCCGCTTCCCCGGTCGCGGCTGCCCTTGGCAGGCAAAGCGCCTTTCGATGATCCGACAGATTGGGGCTTTCAAGACCCGCACCGCCCGCTAACGAAACAACTGCCAGGGCGTCTTGAAATAGCCAAACTTCTCAAGCGCGACGCCGCGGTCGGTTGTCTTGATCAGCGCGCTGCCTTCCAGTTTCAGGCCCGGCACCCGCCACCAATACCATTCTGTCAGCCACCCGTCCTGATCGCTCACCACTCTGTCGACCATCTCGAAATCGAAACTGCCGCCAAGTTTCCGCAGCTTTTCGGGCCAAACCGGCATGAAATGGGCCAGTTGCGATTTGCCGATAAGTTCCGGCTCGCAAGGATCGCCGAAGACAAAATCCTCTGAAACACTCGATACCAGCTTTTCAGCGTCCATCGTGTTCCAGCCGTCAATGTAGATGGCGCGCAGGTCGTGTCTTTTGGTCATCGCTCAGGCCACAACCCTCTCCTCTGCCCCAAGCCTTCCGGCCATGAACATCAGGAAATCCCAGATGGTCCCTTCAAGGTCTTCGGGGGCCAGGGGGCCATGCGGGAAATAGCGGGTATTTTGCGCCAGTTGCAGGGTTTCCAGCTTTTGGCGGTCCTCGTCGTTGAAGGCCTTGCACAGATCGACATAGCGCACCACTTCGGGGTCGGCGGGGTCGGTCTTGAATCCGGCCACGCCCCAGCGGATCGCCACCTTGCCCGCCCCGGCCGGCCGAAGGCACAGATGCAGCGTGTAATTCGCCGCCACCGCCACCACGAAGCTGGGAAAAAGGTTGTAAAGCACGGTGTTGCGCTGTTAGTCCTCGGTCATGTCCTTGTGGAACGGCCCGCGCGGCGGATAGTTGGGGTCGTAATAAGACCGGTAGGCCGTCCAGGCCGCGTCGCCCGGCACCTTGCGGCAAAGCTGCGTCGGCGTCATCGGCTGCAATGTCTTGGGATGGGTGGCAAAGAGGTGATAGCCCTCCATGAAATTCTCGGTCAGGTTCTTCCAGTTGGTGTTCCAGACCGCCTCATCGGTGAACAGAAGGTTGCGCTCTTCGTTGTGGTAATTGTGCAGAATAGCGTCAAGCTTGCCCAGTTGTGGTGCAAGCGGCTCGGCGGTGCCGTCAAGGTTGACGAAGATGAAATTGCTCCACACTTCGCAGTTCAGCTGCGGCAGGCCACATTTCTTGGCGTTGAAGGTCTTCACTTCCTTCATCAGGGGCGCGGTCTTCAGGGCCCCGTCAAGATCATAGGTCCAGGCGTGATAGCCGCAGACAAAGCTGCGCTGGTTGCCCCTGCCCGAAGCCACCAGATTGCCGCGATGGCGGCAGACATTGGACAGCACCTGCACCGCGCCCGTCTGATCCCGCGACACAAGGATCTGCTCGCCGACCAGTTCGGTGGTGAAGTAATCGCCGGGGTTGGGGATCTCGCCCACATGACCCAGACAGACCCAGCCCGCACGGAACACCGCGTCCTTCTCCATGTCCAGAAACGCCTCCGAGGTATAGAAAGCCGACGGCATGGTGCGCGCTTCACTGCGGTCCAGCCCCCGCAAATGCGAAAGCTCGCGGCGAAGATCCTCGACAGTCGGAGCGGTGGTGACAGGCATGGAAGGGATCCTTTCCGTTCATAATTCTGTGGAGACGGGAATGATTAAATGGGGCAGCAGGACCGCCCGCATTGCGGCTAAAGCGCGATGTCAGGCACGCATTCTGTTTCCTTTGGGGTCGTAGAGCGGCTCTGCATGCAAGATGGCCGGGCACAATTTTCCCAGGATTTCGACGGCATATTCTGCCCCCTGCTTCCAGGCATCGGCCTGTACATAGCCAAGTGCGATATGCTGTTCGGTCACCGGCCCCCAGCCGCCCGAGGTTACATAACCGACAGGTTCGCCATCGCGGAAAATCGCTTCGTCACCCCAGATGGCGCTGTCCCCGGCTTCGACGGTGAAGGTGCCGAAACGCTCGCGCGCGGTGCCCTGCCGCAGCATGGCGTCACGCCCGATGAAATCGCCCTTCTCCATGTTCACATGGCGGTCCAGCCCGCATTCGACGGCGGTGTAGTCTGGCGACAGTTCCAGCCGCCAGGCCGGAAAGCTTTTCTCAAGCCGGGTGTGCATCAGGCTGCGGGTGCCGACCAGACCAAGTCCCAGATCATCCCCCGCAGCCTGCAAGGCATCAAAGACCTCTAGCTGGCGATCCTTCGGCATGTACATCTCGTAGCCGCATTCGCCAGTGAAAGAGACCCGCAAGGTCGTCACCTCTGGCACGCCCCCGATGGTAATCTGATCCGCCGCCATGAACCGAAAATGCGCCGTATCCATATCCCGCTCGGCCAAACGCGAGATCAGGGTCTGGGCGTTGGGGCCGCAGATGTGCAGCCCTGCAAGATCATGTGATAGGTTCTCGACCCTGACACCCTCCGCAGGCAGATGGCGCTTGAAGTGGCGCATGAAGGCCAGTTGCATGTAATCGGAACCCAGCACGAGAAAGCGATCCTCGGCCAGCCGCGCAACAGAGAAATCGCCGATCACCCTTCCATTCGGGCTAAGCATCGGGCTCAGCGTCATGCGCCCCACCTTCGGCATCTTGTTGGCCATGACCCGGTTCAGCCAGGCTTCGGCGTCGGTACCGGTCACCGCGACCTTGGTCATCGCCGAGAACTCCATCAGCCCAACCTCATTGCGGATGCGCTTGCCCTCATCGGCGACCGGCCCCCACCAGTTGGGCTGGCGGTAGGTCAGGCTATCCTTGGCCTCGGTTCCTTTCGGTGCGAACCAGTTCGGGTGTTCACCCCCGAAAGACGCACCGAACACGCCACCCGCCGCTTTCAGCCGATCATAGACTTGGGGTTTGCGGATCGGGCGACCCGCCTCGAACTCCTGATAGGGAAAGACTTTTTCAGAACGGTTTTCGTAGAAATAGCGGGTCCGGGCTTCGGCATAGGCAACGCTCGCCCAATCGCCAAAGCGGGCGACATCCCAGTTGAAAATGTCCAGTTCCGGCTCACCGCCGATGATCCATTCCGCCAGAACCCGGCCGATGCCCGCGCCTTGATTGAAGCCCGCCATCACGCCATTGGCGCAGAAATAGTTGCGCAGGGCCGGGTGTGGCCCGATCAGCGGCCCAAGATCGGGCGAGAATATCATCGGCCCGTTGATGATGCGCTTGACCCCGGCCTCTCCCAGACAAGGCATCAGGTCTACAGATTTCAGAAAGTTCCAGTCCATCCGACTGATGTCGTTGGGCAAAAGCTCATGGCCGAAATCCTTCGGCGTGCCCGATTTTGCCCAATGGTGGCACGTGCTTTCATAAGCCCCCAGTAGCAGACCCATGCCTTCCTGCCGCGCATAGCAGCCGGTTTCATTGTCATTGATCTGTGGCAGCTCGAAGCCAAGCCCTTCGATCATCGGAATGTTCTCGGTGACCAGATAGTGATGTTCGACTGGCATCAGCGGCAGTTCGATCCCGGCCAGCCGCGCCACTTCGCGGCCCCACAGCCCGGCCGCGTTCACGACATACTCAGCATGGATCGTGCCGTTTTCGGTCACGACATCCCAACTGCCGTCAGCCCGCTGACTGGTGGCGATCACCGGGGTGTGCCGATAGATCGTGGCCCCCATCTGGCGCGCTGCAGCCGCAAAGGCCTGCGTGGCCGAAGCCGGGTCAACATGGCCGCCTTCTTCCTCCCAAAGCGCGCCGACCATATGGCTGGTATCCAGCACCGGGCAGCGTTCCTTGGCCTCGTCCAACGAAATGAAATGGCTTTCTATGCCCAGACGCCGACAGGCGCTTTGCAGCATGGCATTCGAATCGATCTCATCCTGCGTGCGGCAGACGTTGATGCCGCCGGTATAGTGAAAGCCGCAGGGCTGACCGCTCTCCTCTTCCAGTTTCTTGTAGATCTGGAACGTATATCGGTGCATTTCTGCCGAGGCATTGGGTCGCACAACGGTGAACAGCCCGCCCGCCGCGTGCCAGCTTGATCCGGATGTCAGCTCTTGCCGTTCCAAAAGGATCGTGTCTGTCCATCCGCTCTTTGCCAGATGGTAAAGAACCGAACATCCGACAACTCCGCCCCCGATAACCACGACCCGTGCAGTGCTTTTCATTCTTCTCTCGTTCCGTTTCCGAAGATTTGCGTGACAGGATTCCGCACCCGGCTGATTGGGGCGTCAGGTTGGTGCGGGCACCTTCTGGCCCCCTCGCGCACCCCGAACCAAAAGTATCGCATCCACCAAACTGAGATCACAGATTGATTGAATTTGCAATGGCCCAGCGCGCGGCACGGCGACTTTGTTGTCTTGGCCCCCGCCGGAATGAACAATGCAGGCGACATCAGCTTGCACATCGGTTGCCACCTGCCGTCAGTCCAGAAGCCTGGACACGCGGGCAACAATCGGCGCCAGATTGAAGACCTGTCGCCCCTCGGCATCAATGGGAAGCATCGGGCGGATCGCCTCGTATACGGCACGGGGTCCGCGGCCCAGGGTTTCGGGCGGCGTACCCCGCAAGGCAATGGCCCAGACAGCAATGATGATCTCGCTTGCCAGCACCTGCCAGCACAGTTCAATGACCCGCGCCGTGCGGTCAACCGAAAGCGGGGCAAGGCCCGAGACGTCCTCGATCCCATCGGCCAGCGCATGGGCGCAGTCCAGAAGCACGGGTGCGGCAAGTCCCCTCAAATCGGCCTGACGGGAAATTGCGATGTAGCTGACATTCAGGTTCTGTATCCCGCCGTCGGCATGACCCGGCCGGGCCAACCCCGTAGGCAACCCGGAAAACTGCGGGTTCTGGCATTTCAGACTTCGCTCGGTGCTGACGGCGGCGGCCATGGCGAGGGTCTGGCGCAGCATGTCGGTGACGGCGGTCAGCGGGGTGGAATCCATGTTGATCCCGGTAATGACCGCGCGCTCTTCCAGCGACACCACCGGATTATCGCAGACACAGTTCAGGTCATCGAAATATGCGCTTTGCGCCGCAGCCAGCGCCGCGTCGGCGCTGCCATTGACGCGCATGGCAAAGCGAAAGCTCAGCGGATCTTGCAAGAAGCGCCATTCCCGGGCAGCCCAAAGCGACGATCCGGCCAATGCCTCGGCAATGCGCTGGCACGAGGCGATCTGATGAGGATTGCGATAGCTGGCAAGGCTTTCAGGGCGATAATAGCTGAGGTTGGCGCGGAATGCCTCGAAACTGGTCGCGGTTGCCAGATCAAAGGTGGCGATCAGCCGCCGCGCCTCCTCCAGAACAATGGCCCCATGCGCAATCGAGAAAGCGTTGCAGTTGATCAGCGACACAGCTTCCTTGGCAGCCAGGTCGTACGGCCCTTCGATAAGCGGCGCCGCGCCGTCAAGGCTGCGCCCCACAAGCGGCAGGGCCAGTTGCGCCAAGGGCGTCAGATCTGACATGCCGCTTGAAGCGTTCTTTCGCACCTCCGGCATCCGCGCACTGCGCGACAGACGCAGCAGCCGCTCCACAAGTTCGGGCCGCACACCCAGCCGCCCAGTGGCCGCGTTGTTGATCAGCACCGCCAGCGCCGCGCGAACAACATTTGGCTCGAATGCCGGTCCGGGCATGTTGCTGGCCTCGGCCACGATCACATGATCGTTGAAATGGGCGAAATCCTTTGCGGCAACGCCGAAATCCTTCTGCGACCCGATCCCGGTATTGACACCATAATAGTCCGCGCCACCGGCGATCGCGGTCTCCACGATGCGGCGGCCTTCGCGGACACGTTCCCACGCGGCCGGGGTAAGATCCCACTGAAATCCGCCACTACCAAGCTGCGCCAGACGCGAAAGCCCAAGGGTTTCGCCATCGAATTGATGGACCCCGGCCGCTGCCATTCCGGATTCCCCCATGTTCAACCTTCCGCCCCAATCGCTTCCTTGCGCTTGGCCACATAGGCCTCAAGCTCCTCTTCGATCGCCGGGTCAATCGGTGGTTTTTCGTAGCGCGCCAGAATGTCTTTCCAGATCAGGTTTGCCCGATGCGTTGCGTCGATCGAACCGCCATCGCGCCAATTCTCGTAATTGCTCCAATCAGAAAGAAGCGGATCATAGAATTCTGTCTCAAAGCGTTCCAACGTGTGGTCCGTACCGAAGAAATGGCCAGAAGGGCCAACTTCGGCGATGGCCTCCATCCCGATGGCCGCATCACTCAGATCTATGGGGTCAAGCAGCGCGGCCTGCGCCTGCAACAACTCGGCATCAAGGATCAGCTTTTCGAAAGAGCAGGTCAGCCCGCCCTCAAGCCAGCCGCCCGCATGCATCATCACGTTGATGTGCCCCTGCACGCAGGCCATGATCGACATGTCGCTTTCGTAGGTGGCTTGCAGGTCGACGCAGGCCGAAGCTGTGGTGTTCGAGGACCGGATCGGCAAGCCATAGCGCCGCGCCATCTGCCCCGAGGCGATGACCGACTTCGCGTATTCCGGCGTCCCGAAGGCAGGCGCACCGGTGCGCATGTCGACGTTCGAGGTGAAATGGCCATAGAAAACCGGCGCTCCGCGTGCAGCGCATTGGCCAAGCACGATGCCGGCCAGCGCCTCGGCATTCTGCTGCACCAGCGATCCGCCGATGGTGATCGGGCTCATCGCTCCGGCAAGCGTGAAGGGGGTGATATGCACCGGCTGGCCGGCGCGGGCGAATTCGATCAGCCCTTCGGCCTGCCCGTCGTCAAGCAAAAGCGGAGAGTTGGTGTTGATGCCGCCAATAATGCCCGGCCGCGCCCTTAGCCCCGCATCGTCGGTTTGCAGCGCGATCTTGGCAATCTCGATGCAATCGCGCGCGCGCGCGCCTGTGTTCATCCAGCAGGGCTGCCAGCCCTTGTCGCACAATGTCACCTGCGCCAGCATCATATCCAGATGCCGGGTTTCCGGTGGCAGCTCCAACGGCTCGCAGCCCGCGCCGCCCTCATGGTGGAAGATGTTCAGCGATGCCGAAAGCTTCACGAAGTTGCGCACATCCTCTAGGGTTCCGGCGCGCCTGCCCCGGTCAAGATCAGACACAAAGGATGGCCCGCACACCGTGGCGAAGGTCAGCGAATTGCCCCCGACATAGACCGATTTCTGCGGGTTGCGGGCGTGAATGGTAAAGCCTGCTGGAATGCCCGTCAGCATCGCTTCGACCATTGCCGGCTCAAAGCGCACCCGGCCGGTCGAACGGTCTACATCGGCACCTGCCGCAGCCAGAAGGTCACGCGCCACCGCGCTGTCGACCTTAAGCCCGATGTCCCGCAAGACCATCAGGCTTTTCTCGTGAATCACCTCGATCTGATCAACCGACAGGATTTCCATCGGGCGGTAGGGGTTGCGCACCTCGCCGAAGGGGCGCTGGCGCAGGCCTGAACTACGGGAAGGACGGACGGATCTGGGGCGACGGGACATGGTCAATTCCTTTTGGTTCGGACGGACGGGCATCAAATGCCCGAACCACCCCGGCCCAAGTTTCGGAATTGATGACGGCAAAGTGCCAGTATTGGGTCTGCGATACCTGCATGACTGTTTTCGCCCCCCTTGGCCACTCGCCATCGGACGCCTCCGGCGCAGGCTGCGCTCGGCTCCGACGCAATCATGGTCTGCGATCACAGATGCAATTGCAACCCCAAAACCACGCTCCGGAAGACCGGGTGCAAAAGCCATTGATCAAGACACAGACCGAGGTCATAACAAATCATATCTGAGATCACAGAATTCGAGCCGGTGGCCGACGAACCTGCGGAGGGCAAGCAAGATGCTGCAAGACAAGGTAGCTCTCGTGACCGGCGCAAGCCGGGGCATTGGCGCAGGCGTGGCGCGCGAACTTGCTTCGCAGGGTGCCACCGTCATCCTCGCCGCACGCACCAGAACCGCTGGTGCTGCTGCCGAATGGACTCCGGGCGGCCCGCCGATTCCCGGCTCGCTGGCAGATACGCTGGCCGTCATCACCAAGGCAGGCGGCAGGGCCGAAGCCTATCCGATCGACCTGACTGTGACCGAAGACATCGCCCGCATGGTCGATCACATAGCCGGGCGGTACGGCCGTATCGACATTTTGGCGAACTGTGCAATGGGCCTGCCCAGTTCTTACAAGGGCAGCGTCTGGGACAGCCCGGTCGAAGACTGGCACGCCAAATCGATATCGGGTTGAAGGCGAAGTACATGGCAGCGCGCGCCGTGTCGCAGATCATGCGCAATCAAGGCAGCGGCCTGATCGCCAATATTTCATCGGGCGCTTCGATGGACGAATATTACAACCCGATGTTCCGCATCGCCATGTCCGGAATCGATCGCATGACAACCGCAATTGCGCATGATTTACGCCCCCACGGCGTGTCCGTCGTGTCGATCTGGCCGCGTTGGGTGCGGACAGAATGGGTGGCGTTGGCCGCACGCCAACCCCGCCCGGGGTTCGAGGTGACCGAAACCGATCTGGGCGCTTCGGACACCCCTGAATTCACCGGCCGCGCGATTGCCGCTCTGTCTTCGGACCCTGATGTGATGTCCCGTTCCGGCCGGATCTTTCCTGTCGTTCAACTGGCGTATGACTACCGCTTTACCGATATCGACGGCACGCGTCCCGAACTGGATGACCATACGCGGAAATGGATGCGCAAGCTGCAAATCATCCATGCAACGCTTGAAGACCATCCCGAAATGACCTGACGGCAGCCCCGTCACCCTTCTGGCGGCCAACACAGGAAACGATTGTCAAATCGGATCCTCGATGATATTCCATCTGTGATCTCAGATTGAAGGATCACTGCCATGCCCGCACCCACCGCCCCGGCTGTCGATGATCCTGACCCCGGCCACGCCGACCCGCTTCGCGTCATTCTGCCCGCCGTACTGGTGGTGGCGTGCCTGGGTCCCGGTGAACTGTTCACCCTTGATCCGGTCATTCTGGCAAGTCTTGCCCTGATCACCATCCCGCAGATGCTGCCGCATCTTAACCGCCGGGTGCATCCCTGCCATTATGGCTTGACCACCAAGACGACACAGACGATTTACGATCTGGACAAACCATGAAGACAGCAGCCTTGGTGCCTTTGCGCCGCAGGTGTGCGGCTGGTGGTTGAAATGGAAGGTTTGGGAAAGTGATCCTGATGAAGGACGTGGAACCTGCGGAAAAGCCGAACGTGGCGGAAAGCCAAAGCCTTCCGGTTTACGAGGAATTGCGTAGACGGCTGATCTCGGGGCAGATGAAGCCCGGCGATACCACGTCAATCCGTCTGCTGGCCGCCGAATTTGGCATTGGTGTCATGCCGGTGCGCGAAGCGCTCAAGAATCTCTGGTCACAAAAGGCATTGTCCGGAGAGGCCAAGAAAGCCTATCGCGTGCCTGCGCTGGATCAGCATCAGGCGGCAAATCTGTTTCAGATCCGCGCGGTGCTGGAAGGCGGTGCGGCGGAATCCGCCGTCGAGCATATCACCAAGGACGACATCGCCAAACTGCGCGCCTATTCCCACAAGATGAACGCGGCATGGAAGGCGAATGATCCGCAAGCGTTTCTCGAAACCAACTTCGCCTTCCACTCGCTGATCTACCAAAGGGCGGGAAACGAGGATCTGTTCGCGCTGATCGAGCTTTTGTTCATGCGGACCGGCCCGATGCTGGCCCATGCCATCGTCAACCTCGCCCGGATCGAGGATTGGGCAAACGAACATCTGGCCATCGTCGATGCCATCGAACAAAAGGATGCCGCATTGACCCGGCGTCTGGTCGAAGAGGATGCAAAATGGGGGATGACCCTGTTTCGCATGCGAAGCTGACGCCCGCCCCCGTGGGTGCAAAACCCGGTCAGATCTGCTTTTCGGGCATCTGCACGCGCAACCCGTCCAACTCTGGCAAGACCTTGATCTGGCAAGTCAGACGTGAACGGGTAGCGTCCGGCTCATAGGCGAAGTCGAGCATGTCCTCTTCCATCGCATCCTTCTTCGGCAGCTTTTCCACCCAGGCAGGATCCACGTAGACATGGCAGGTCGAACAGGCGCAGGCCCCGCCACAGTCAGCCTC
>CANJQT010000069.1 GCA_947476475.1 Paracoccaceae bacterium
CAGAATGCTGCGGGTTCGAGGCTTGATCCACCCGACTTCGGCCGTTTGCGCGACGACAGACACCGCTCGGGGCGAAAAACGCTTGCCCAGCGAGCAAAATCAGGCGATCTTGAAGTCAAGCGGCAGGCCACTTGGGGAATGTCGGTTCACGCCCATGCTCTGCAAAAGCCCGGCGTCCAGTTTGCGTACCTCGGTCAACCAAGCAAGAACTTCGGTCGTCAAAATACTCACCTCCGCTCCAGCCGCACGTCCCGTGCCAGCATTTCCACACCACCCCGTCCGCCAGGAACGTCACGCTGAGGCAGCGGTCGGTCTTTTTCATCCGACCGGCGCTGCATCTGGGACAGGTCGTCCGGACCGTGCCGGACATCCGTCCCGCCGTGATGCCGTGCCGATGCAGAATTTCGCTCGAGAAGCGCATGGATCACCTTCCATCTTGCAAATCCCTGTTCCGCAGCCGCCTCGGTTTCCGCCCGGAACCGCGAGAGGCCACCGTCATATTCCTTGATCGCCGCCCGTTCGACGAAAGCATCGATATCCATCACAGCACCTCCGGGATCCGGCCGAAGGCACCGTAGCTGTCGTTCACTTCCGGGCCAGCCGCTGCCGTTGAAACCCGTGGGGGTTCGATGTCGTCCTGCCAGCGGCGCTCGCCCAGCCAGTTCAGCGGGTCCTTTACATAACCCTGCAAAACGCGTCCGTCATCGCGATAGCGCCCTGCCGCGACAATCAGCTCCTCCTCGCCCGTTCCGGCCCTGACGATCTTGTCGTATGCCGCCCTCGCCAAAGCTTCGCCTTTGCGCGCGCCACCCTTGTGCGGATAGGCCTCCCAGAATTCCTCAAACCGCAGTGCACCCGTGGAAAGACTTTCTTTCCCCTTTCTTTCCCCCTTATTCTCGTTTGTCCCGCACCTGTCCCGCCGTTGTCCCGCGCCTGTCCCGCGCTCAGTCGAACTGCCCTGGTGCTCATCATAATTACAAATGGTTATGACGCTCGCTCCTGTCCCGCTTCTGACAGTGATCCGCCTTGCCCGTTCAAGGCGTCCAAGATAGCGATCGACGCGCGATTTGCTCCATTTCCAGGCCTGCGCCAGAAACCGTACGGAGGTGGCCAATTGGCCGCGCTCAAGTTCGTAAATCCCTGCGCCGAGCCGCTTGGAGCCGCCCTTCCAGCGGGCCTCCATCAGCATCCAAAGATAAGCCTCGCGTTCGCTCAAGACTTCATCCTTGAAGGTTGTATCGTCGAAGATTGCCCGCGGAAGACTGATGTAGCCGCTCATGGCTCCCCTGCCTCCCGTCCTGCGCCCATCGTGTGGGTCTGCTCGTAAGCGGCGATATCAGAAAGACGATAGATCACCCGCCCGGCCAGCCTGATCCAGGCAGGCCCGGTCCCGTTGATGCGCCAACGCTCAAGCGTGCGCGGACTGATCCTCCAGTGGGCTGCCAGGTCGCTCTGCGTGAGGCGTTCGGGCAGGCCTTCTATTGCGATGTGTTTGGGTGGCAGGCATGATTTCATCTGGGGGTCTCCCCCGCTGACGGCGGCACGTCGCCCGCATAGACCGCAAAAAGCGGCGCTCCATCTGCTGTCTCTTCTGCTTCCTCGATCAAGTAACGCACACCGGATCCAAACAGCTGGCCAAGCTCCCAGGAGCGGTAAAGCCCCGGAAGCCTGAGCAGGTCAGGATCTGTCGGACAAATATCGTGCATCTTTCGCTTCCCTTCGGTTTTCGGCCGAGCCCCCGGCCTCACATGAGAAAAGCCGGATGCCGGGGCATATTGGGACAAGGTCACAACCGCGCTGCCAAAGTTTTCTGCAGACGCTTGGTGATCCGCTGATAGCGCTTTCGCACAACGTCATAGGACAGGCCAAATTGTTGCGCGGCCTCTCTCTGGCTTGCCCCGGTTACTGCCACCACCAGGAACAGGCGGACATCCATCCGAGAGAGGCTGTTCAGGGCCTTCGCCAGATCCGCAACATCCAGCCTCTCCCGCGAAGGCCAGCCGACGGTCAGCTGTTCTTCGCCGTTCCCTTCGTCAACAAGAGGCTCAGTTCGTAGCGCTTCGGACTGAGCCGCGATCAGCGTGCGCCGCATGTCACGCTCAAGGTTGCGCAGCAGTGTCGCGGCGATCCGCGTGACCTTTGCGAGGTTCATCAAAGCGATACCGGCCGAGGCTCTGCCCACAAGCTCGGTCGCGAGCAGCGATGGGTCAGATCGATAGAATCGCCAGAGCCGGCCATGAATTGCATCAAGTCCGGGCCAGAGCGCCAGAAGCAGAATGATCCTGGCGGCCGCCGCCTCGTGGGTTTCGGTCTGCGCCTCCACCACCAAGGCTTTCAGAATGCGGTTCTTTTCTTCGGGATCACCCAGCCCGTGAAGAACGGCAAATATCTGGCCCGGCTCGGCAAACCGCGCAAGATCCGCATGCCGCTCGCAGATGGACCGAAAGCCAATGCAAAATGAAAGCCGATCCGACTGACGGATCAGCTGGGAATGAAGCGCGTGCCACTGGGCTCGCATGAGACGCCTGCCTTGCGGCCGGGCGTCTCATGCGCCTCATCGTGGCCAGGTCAGGGCGTCGCGCGCCTCTGGGGTTTGTCGGAGAGACGGAAAAAGGGCGCGCCTCAGCGCACCCTGGGACCTGCAGCCTGGTTTAGTGTCTGGCAGCCGCGACAGGTGGCCTGGACGGGGAAGCCCACCAGATACTCGTGCCCGCCCGCAAAGCGCAGGTGCATGCGGCCATCCCGGCAGACGCCGAGCAGCTTGTCACAGCGCGTGCAGCGCCAGTCCGAGTTCAGAGTGTTGGGCTTGGGTTTCGCCCGGCTGGTCCAGATCGACGGGCCGGGTTGGCGTTGGGGGAAGGGAGTCGGCATCGGGGTGCTCCTCTGTGAATGGAGCCCTTCCAATAATCAGCGGTTTGTTAGACCGTCCCCCTACGTATGTTAGACCGTTGTTAGACGGGTTCTTCGGCCGGGGTTTCGGGGACGCTTTCCCGCGCAAGCTTGGTGGTGACCAGACGCCAATAGCCGCGCTTTGCCCCCTTGCTGATGTAGACGTTCAACAGGCTGTCCCACATGTCGGCGCGGAATGCCTGCTGAGGACTGCGCGATCCGAGACCCTCCATCAGTTCCTTGACCTGCACATCCGGGCTACCAGTCTTTTCCGCCGCGACAAGCCTCTCGAAGAGCTTGATCTGATCGGCGCCAACCAGGGCCACAGAACCTTCGCCTGGCACATAGAGCGTTGCCGACTGTTTGCCAGATCTCAGAACTTGCGGTGTGGCCCCGCCGCGGGCGAGCGAAAGATTGGTGCGAAATGCAAGGTCGAGACCGTTTTTGGCAACCACAAGTTCTTCGCCGTCCGGCGACAGGTTCGTCAGGATCGGCACAACCACGTTCGGCCCAAGGCAGGTCGGATGGTCAGTGCCCGCCGCCAGGACAATGCCTACCCCCGTCTTGTCGCGTGACCGCAAGGCCAAATCCAGCCGCCCAAGCGTCTTGGCATCTTCGAGCCGACGCGCGAAATACACCGGGACTTCGGATGCATCGATCTGCATGGAGCCAAGCAGCGTAAGATCGGCATCCAGGACCTGCGATGAGCGCTTGTTCAACAGCGGCTTCATCAACCGCACTACCGTTTCGTGCAGCCATTGCCGATTGATCTCGTACATCTCGAGATCAGTTGCTGGGCGGATGCCTCCGCTTTGCCCAAAGGGCCCGATCGTCCGGACCATGCCTTCATGGATCGAAGGCTTTACCGTACCTTCTCCCACCATGTCGTCATGGTCGATCAGCACGATATCCTGTCGTCCGCGGCGCTCAAGGAGACCACCTTGTATCATGTGATCGGGGTCCAGGCCCATCTCGCGCAGGTACGCGCCACTGACCTCATCCTCCACCCGGTCATGCAGCGCGACCAGTTGGCGGAAGATTGCGCGCAGATCACTGGGGTCGATCTGCTTGAAAGCGCTCAGGATTCCCCACGCGTCGAGCAGGGCGAAGCCGAGATTGCGCTCCTCTGGATCCTTGTTGCTCTGAAGGTTGCAGCTTTTTGAGCCGGAAATCGTGATGTTGAGCGTGCGCTCCTTCTCGTCACCCACCCGATTGTAGGCGACAGCAATACCGATGCGGCTGAAGCCGTCGGCACGGCGGAAGATGTTGTTCGGTCTGAGGTAGCGATCCGCCACCTCACCGAGGTCATCCTCGATCGCGACCTTCAGGAGCAACTTTCGACTCCAGTTCCCAAGCCGGATCTCGGCCTCGAGGACCCTGGCAAACTTGATCTCGAAACCCTCAACCTTTGGCGGATCGAGCTGCAACGACGACCGGAACCGGGACAGGTTGTAACGTTTCCAGGTCAAAGGCTTTTGCGAAACATCGTGGCCAAGCGTGACGGACGCGAAGACGCCAGCGACTTCTTGGCGGACCACCGGGCTATCGGCGCAGACTTCGATCTGCCGCATCGAAGGCGTATAGATGAGGGTCGCCTCGTTCGGTGGGCGAAAATAGATGGTCCCCCGGCGACCATCATCCCGATGGTCATAGACGCTTGAAAGCGGCCCGCCGTGGCGGACGATCAATATGATCGACGCGGGGTGCGCAGATGTAGCTGGCAGATCAAGTGCCTTGACCGTGCAATTGGTCTTGAGTTCGAGAGCTTTGGTGATCTTTGTCGCGAGGGCTGCCTCGTCGACCGACGTGGCATCCAGGACGGCCGCCTTTTCAAGTTCCACCTCGAAAGCATCGTACATCTTGCCGTAGTCGCGAAACTGGCGGGCGAAATGGAAACTCTCGGCATCCTCGAAGATCTGTCGGGCATTCAAAAACACCCAAATGCTCCGGCAAAGCGGGTCAGGTTGATCTGCGAATTCCTGCGCCTGATCGTCATCGAATTTCTGTTCGACAATTGTGGTAAGCGAAGTGCGACCCTTTCCCTCGGCGAGGGCACGTATCCTGCGACAGCGCTGTTCTGCAGGTCGCAGCTCATCCGCATCGAATTGGCAAAGCGTTTCTATAATGGCCTTCTTGAACGCATCGACGGCTTCATCGTCCGCGTGATCAGGCAGGGCGTCCGATAGATTGAAGGTCGGTTCATTCTCACCTTCCCGGACGGAAAGCGCCGCACATGCCAAATCAGCCCTGGCATCTTCGATCAAGGTTAGAACATGCGGGCCGATCGGAACAACTTTGCGCGGCATGAATTCACCCTCTTGGCTAAATGTACCCAACTGTTTCAACTGGCGATAATCGTGGACAAAACTTCGGGGTGCAAGGGAGGACGCTCCACCTCCGTTCTGTTTTCTACACTCCGCCTCAGGTCGCGATGTCCCATCGCGGCTTCCACACTGGCTTTTCGTCGGTAAGGAAACCCCTGATGCCGAGATCCCGAACGATGAAACTCCCCAACGCCCTACCTCCAGAGCACATGACTCCCACCCAGCGCCGGGCAGAACTCTGCGGACTGCTGGCGCTCGGCCTGATCCGCCTCAATATGCGACAGTCCAGAGAACTATCTGACGCCATTGGAGAAAGTTTGCTACACAGTCCGCCCGACCAGAGCGCACATGCAACTCCAACTCACCGGAGAACTGCATGACGACGCATGACCTTATCCCCGCGCGCTTGGCCGCGTTGAAGACCATCCCCACGCTGGCGCTCAAGGCCCAGTGGCGCGACCTCTTCGAAACCGAACCGCCGCCGTTCAACCGCCGCTATCTGGAAAGCCGATTGGCCTACCGCATCCAGGAACTCACCTATGGTGGGCTGAAGCAGGAGACGATCCGCCGGCTGGAGCAGCTCGGCGAGGAGTTGGACGGCGGCGACAAGAAAAAGCGCAGCATCCGCTTTGATCGCGATCGTCCCATAACCGGCACGAGACTGCTGCGTGAGTGGCAGGGCGTTGAACAGATCGTCAGCGTGACCCAGGGGGGCTTCGAATGGCAGGGGCGCCCCTACCGCTCGCTCTCGGCTATTGCGCGGGCCATCACCGGCACGCGTTGGAACGGCTGGGTGTTCTTCGGGCTGAAGAACCATCGGGGGCGCACATGAACGCGCTGAACAAACCCATCGTCCGCAAACTGCGCTGCGCGGTCTATACTCGCAAATCCTCCGAGGAAGGGCTGGAGCAGGAGTTCAACAGCCTCCATGCCCAACGCGAGGCCTGCGAATCCTACATCGCCAGCCAGCGGTCCGAGGGCTGGGTGCTGGTGCGCGACCAGTATGATGATGGCGGCATCTCGGGCGGCACGCTGGAGCGGCCGGGCCTGAAACGGTTGCTTGCCGACATCGAGGATGGGCTGGTCGATGTGGTGGTGGTCTACAAGATCGACCGCCTGTCGCGCTCGCTGATGGATTTTTCCAAGCTGGTCGAGGTGTTCGACCGCAACGGCGTGACCTTCGTCAGCGTCACGCAAAGTTTCAATACCACGACATCCATGGGTCGTCTGACGCTGAACATCCTGCTCTCCTTTGCCCAATTCGAACGAGAGGTGACGGCCGAGCGCATTCGCGACAAGGTCCGCGCCAGCCGGATGAAGGGCATGTGGATGGGCGGCTGTCCGCCGTTAGGCTACGAGGTGAAGGCCCGAAAGCTGGTCGAGAATCCCGCAGATGCCGCCCATGTCCGTTGGGTCTTCGCGCGGTTCATCGAGATCGGCTCCGGCACAGTGCTGGCGCGCGAACTGGCCGAGCGGGGCGTCACCACCAGCCGTGGCCACCGCATCGACAAGAAGTTCATCTACCGGATGCTGAGCAACCGGGTCTACATCGGCGAGGCCGTGCACAAGGGGGCGAGCTACCCAGGTGAGCACAAGGGCATCGTCCCCCGTGAGACATGGGACCAGGTTCATGCGATCCTGACGGAAAGCCCACGAAAGCGTGCCGCCCGAACCCGCGCCGACACGCCCGCGCTACTGCGGGGTTTGCTCTTCGGCCCCGATGGGGCCGCGTTCTCACCGACCCACACCCGCAAGGGCGGGCGGCTATATCGCTACTACGTCAGCCAGACCGTGCTGAAGTACGGGGCCGGATCCTGCCCCATTGGCCGAGTGCCCGCGGGCGAGATCGAGGCTGCGGTCATCGACCAGTTGCGCATCGTGTTCCGCCAGCCGGAAATCGTGGCGGGCACTTGGAAGGCGGTGCGCACCCACGCCGACGGCATCACGGAAGCTGACGCCCGTGCGGCCCTGCAGCAACTCGACCCGCTGTGGGACGAACTCTTCCCCGCCGAGCAGGCGCGGATCGTGGCGCTTCTGGTGGAGCGGGTCGACATCTGCACCGATGGGCTGACTGTGCGCATTCGGACGGACGGGCTGGCGGGGCTGGCGCGTGAGATGAGCGCCGAAGTTGGAGTGGCGGCATGACCGGCTCGAGGCCTATCACCAATAGTATCACGGTGCATGTCCCGTTCCACTTCGTGAAGCGTGGTGGGCGCAAAGAGATGGTCCTGCCAGCCGGAGCGGCGCAACAACACAAGATGGACAGCACGCTGGTCAAAGCGCTGGCGCGCGCGTTCCGCTGGATGCGCATGCTGGAGTCTGGGCAATTCGCGACCATCGCTGACCTGGCCGAGGGCGAGAAAATCGCGCCGTCTTACATCACCCGAGTCCTGCGGTTGACGCTGTTGGCGCCGGACGTCGTCGAGGCGATCCTCGATGGGACGCAAGGGGCCTGCACGACACTGGCAGGGCTGATGGAGCCGTTCCCGGTCGAGTGGGACAAGCAACGATAGCTTACACCGCAAACGTCTTTCTCGGCCCATCGCCGACGGTTAGCCGACAACGCAGCATTCGCACAAGCGGCCGTTCATTTCTCGCTAGCGGCGCCACCTGAATGCGCGTCGCACTTTCGCAACTACCGGCCCCTTAGGGGCGTCATCCGCCTCCAAAGTCCAATCTCAACGCTGGCCACGGCCATCAACTGCATCGGCATCGGCTTCCAGCGCGGCACCCATACCCGCTGGCAGCTGGTCACGAACGATGGTACCGGCGCGCCGACGCTGACCGATATGGGGGCGAGTTTCACCATCACGACGGGCGGTGTGCTGACCCTCTTCATCGCGGCACCGCCGAATGGCAGTTCCGACTGGGTGCGGGTGCTGGATGAGTTATCAGGCGCGGTTTTTGAGCAAGAGATCACCGCCGATCTGCCCACCAACACACAGTTTCTTTCGCCCCGGCTGTTCATAAACAACGGCGCAACAGCGGCGGCCGTCGCCTACGATTGCTCGGGGGTCTATCTCGAGACGGACTTTTGAGGTTTGTCCATATTTGGATTCGTCTTCGCCATGCCAAGCTCTGCAGACGCTGCGGCGATGCCTGCCTGTTATGGGTCGACCACATCAAAGGAATTTGGGTGTAAGGCCGTTTCGACCTGTTTGGAAAAGAACGCAACCGCCCTGTCAATGAATACCCGCATGGCAGGTGGCATCAGGGTGCGATCGACAAAGACCAGGTTCATCGGCGTGTCGACCCCGACCTGATCCTCCAGTACCGGCAGCAAGTGTTGCGCCCTCAACTGCTCGGTGATCAACGCGCGCGGCACCAGAGCTATGCCAAGGCCACGTTCAGCGGCGGCAACGCGAAGGCCGATGTCTTCCGCGCAAAAGCGCGCTGGAATGCGAATGCTTCCGCCCGACAGAAGCGGCCAGGTCAGCGCGGGCGTCCGCTCCCCCGCGAAACCGACAATGCATTTGTGATCAGCGAGTTGCGTCGGCGTGGATGGGGCTCCGCGGTGCTGGAGGTAAGCGGGCGACGCCACCAACAGCGATGTCGTTGTCGAAAGTTTGCGCGTGACGAGCGACTCGTTGGCGACGGTTCCAAAGCGGATGGCCACGTCGATCCCCTCGCCGATCAGGTCCACGTGCCGATAGGTCATGGTGACCTCCAGCCGCACCTCGGGGAAGTCCTGGGCGAAGGTCACGAAAAGGTCCGCCGCCGCCAGCCGCGCGTCCGGAACCGAGATGCGCAGCGGGCCACGTGGCTTGGCGTCCATCTTGCGCACGCTCTCCCAGGCCGAGTCCACGTCCACGACCACGCGCTGCGCACGCCGGTAAAGCTCTTCGCCCGCAGGGGTGAGCGTCAACCGCCGCGTCTCGCGGTGCAGCAGCCGCACGCCAAGGCGGGCTTCAAGTTGCGACAACCTTCGGCTCAGGCTGGTGCGCCCCACCTCAAGCGCGCGCGCCGCTTCGGAAATGCTCCCGGCGTCGATGATGGCGGCGAATTCGGTCAGGTTGTCGGCTTTGAGCATTTGTACCGCTTTCGACACAGGTGATGTCAAATATGTGAACTTGTGTCAAAAAATGGCAAGCGCATATTTCCCGTATGAAGATTGCAAACGGGAGACTGACATGAAGACCATAGTCGTATTCGGGGCCAGCGGGCAGCAGGGAGGCGGCGTCGTGCGCGCCCTCAAGGCTCAGGGCATGTTCCGTGTTCGCGCCGTCAGCCGCGACACAGCGCGGCTTGCGGGACTGGGCGCGGACGAGGTCGTCAGCGCCGACCTGACCCGCGCCGAGACCCTTGGGCCGGCGTTTGACGGGGCGCATGGCGCATTTGTGGTCACCAACTTCTGGGAAGGGCCGGGCATCGACGAACTGGCGCAGGGACGCGCGGCAGTGGACGCCGCCCGTGCGGCTGGCGTCCAGCACTTCATCTGGTCGACCCTTCCCAATGTCGCAGTGCTGTCGGATGACGCGTTCGATGTTCCGCACTTCACCCAAAAGGCGCGGGTGGATGCGCTGGTGAGCAAGGCGGGGTTCCCCGCATACACCTTTGTCGAGCCGCCGTTCTATTTCCAGAACCTGACCGGGCAGATGACCCCTCAACCCCAAGCGGATGGCAGCAAGGGCTGGGTGATGCCGATGGCCCCGGACTCCCGTGTCATTCACGCGGGCGACGTCAGCGAACTGGGCACGGTGGTCGCGGGCGCGTTTGCCAATCCCGACCGGGTCGGCGCCGGACAGCACCTCGCGCTTTCGGGCGATCTGCTCAGCTGGAACGACATCGTCAAGACCCTCAGGGACCAGGGACACAACGTCCAGTTTCAACCGGTCCCCGGTGAGGTGTTCGATACCTTCTTTCCGCAAGCCCCCGAGCTGCGGAAGATGATGAACTACTTCGAGGCGCATACCTACTTCGGACCGGACGCGGACGAGAAGATCGCCTTGGCGCGCGAGGTCGCGACGGCGACACCAACGTCCTTCGCCGACTGGGCGCGGGTGAACTTTGCTCAGGACCGGGTGGCCCAATAGGCCCCGCCCCCCCACGAACCGCGCCGGACCCTCGGGCCGGCGCGGCGCGACCTAAAACCCATGGCCTGGGTCTGAAACCGAAGGAGCGAACATGCGCGAGATCAAGGGAGTTCACCACGTCGGCATCCGGGTGCGAAGCCTCGAGACGGCCCGCGCCTTCTACGAGAAGCTCGGGTTCCACTTCATTGCCGGTCCGGTCGGCCCCGAACCGGTCGCGATCATGGTTCATCCCTCGGGGGTGAACATCAACCTCATCCTGAACGCGTCGAGCGCGTCCGAAGACAACATCCTGATGGACGTGCCGGAAAAGCACACCGGATACACGCACATGGCGCTCGAGGTGAGCGATCTGAATGCCGTGCAGGGCGCGCTCGAGGACAGGGGCATTCCGCTTTCCGGCGGCCCGGTCAACCTGCCCGGCGGGACCCGCTTCATCTTCGTCCGGGACCCGGACGGAAACGTCATCGAACTCCACAGCCCCGGCGCATGAGCCGACCGGCGGCCTGTCAGCACCACAAAGGAAAGAGAACAAAAGATGCCTTCCGACAGCAATAGCCAGGATGCGACTGGCATACCCACGCTTTACTACCGTCCGGGCGCCTGCGCGCTGGCCCCACATATCCTTCTCCACTGGGTGGGGGTAGAGCATGTCGCCAAGCGCGCCGAACGTAACGATCCCGCGCTGCTCGCGATCAACCCCAGCGGTGCGGTCCCCGCATTCCGCACCGCCGACGGTCGCGGGCTGACGCAGGCGGCTGCCATAATGCAGCACATCGCCCTGCACGCCGGGCGCAGCGACCTTCTGGGCGCCGACGATCCCATCACGCGCGACGAGGTCGCCGTGTGGCTGTCGTTCTTCACCGGAGACTTCCACCCGAGCTTCTGGCCCTATTTCGCGCCGATGATGTATATCTCCGGCTCGGTGGAAGAGCAGTATCCTGCGGTCAAGCGCGCGGGCATCAAGTTGGTGCAAAGCGGCTTGGCGAAGATCGATGCACACCTTGCGGGGCGGCAGTCCTTTGTCGGCGGCGCGAAGACGGCGGTGGACGCCTATGCCGTGCCGATGCTGCGGTGGGCCAAGAAAATCGACGGGGTCGACTTCGCCGCATATGCCAACGCTGCCCAGTTTTACGGGACGATCACCTCGGAACCGGGCGTCGTCGCCGCGATGAAGCATCAGGGCATCGAACCCTGAGCAGCGAATATCGCAATCGCTCCGGCAAATTCGACGCGAACAGCGCGACGCCCGCGGTTAGAAGAGGAGAAATCATGCGTGCCATCATCGCAAGCAAACCAGGCGGCCCGGAGGTCCTCGAGAACATCGAGACGGCCGAACCGGAGGTCCGGGACGGCGAAGTGAAGATCAGGGTCCATGCGTTCGGACTGAACAAGGCCGAGAGTTACTACCGCGTCGGCAACTATGGGATATTCAGCCCAGAGTTGGCCCTGGGATACGAGGCTGTCGGTGAGGTCGTCGAAGATCCGAGCGGTCGCATGGCGCAAGGTCAAAGGGTGGCGACGGCCATGGGCGGCATGATGACCCAGCGGCACGGCGGCTATGCCGAATTCATCACCGTAAACGCAGGCAACGTGATCCCCATCGACAGCGATTTGGATTGGAGCGAACTCGCCGCGCTGCCAGAAGCCTATCTGACGGTCTGGGGCGCGCTGGAAAAAAGTCTGCGGATCACCAAGGGTCAATGGCTTTTGGTGCGTGGTGCCACGTCCAGCCTTGGTCTGGCGGCGGTCGCCTATGCAAAGATGCAGGGCCTTACCGTGATTGCCACATCGCGCCGGGCCGAAGGCGCCGCACGGCTGAAAGCCTTCGGGGCCGATCATGTCGTGGTCGATGCCGGGCAGATCCGCGACGAAGTTCTTTCGCTTCGACCGCAAGGGGTGGACCACGCCATCGAGGTTGTCGGCGCGGCGACGCTTGTCGACACGGCGCGCTGCGTGAGGCCTTGGGGCGAGGTCGTGGTTGTCGGACTGCTGGGAGGGCCGCCGATCCTCAACGACTTCAACCTGATGATGGACATTCCCAACACCGTGAAACTCAGTTTCTTCAACAGTCAGATGCTGGGTTCCGACGCGCTCCCTCTCAGAGACGCACCGCTGAATGCGATCGCCAACGGAATTGCAGGCGGTGTTGTTCCAAGCAGTCAGGCCAGGGTGTTCCCGGTTGAAGACATCCGGGAAGCGCATCGGCTGCTGGACGGCGGTACCGCCGGCGGCAAGATCGTTGTGACCAGATAGGGCCCCGCTGAAACGTTCAAGCAGTGGTCCCGCGGTCGTTCATGGCTTTGGCCCATTGTAGCAAGGACGGCGCATCCACTGCCGGCTTTGGGCAGCCACAAGACGGACCTTCCGACCTCAGGCCCAGCCACTCCGCCAACGCAACCGTGGTTGAACTATCGCCCGGTCATCGGTGATACCTGTCCCCAATGCATCTATACTTCCGCCTGCGCGAGCAAGTCTGGAAGGGTTGCGGCGCAATGGTCGAGGAACAAGCGATTGAGCCGGGACATGTTCCGGGTTCCGGGCGTGACGGCGGAGATCGTGACCGGATCGAATGTCCAACCGGACAGGACGCGCGACAGCCGACCCTCGTGCAGGTGCGACGCACACAGGATGGAGGGTATCGAGGCGATCCCACACCCGGCGATCGTCGCAGCTAGGACGCCCGCGAAGTCGTTCATCGACAGATGCGGCACCAATTCGACCACGGCCGTGTCGTCGGGTTTTGCGGCCAACTGTTGCCTCAGGCTCCAGGTTACGGGACCGGCCCCGCCCTCGAAGGTGACGATGCGCTGGGCTGGCAGGTCCGAAGGCACCGCGACTGGCGGCCGCCCCCGCAGGTAGGAGGGCGCCGCCACCAGGTAAATGGCGTAGCTTGCAATGCGCCTTGTGGTCATCTGGCTGTCCTTCAGCGGGCTGATCCGGAAGGCCACGTCGATACGTTCGTGCAGCAGGTCAACGTAGCGCTCGGTGCTCAGGATCGCGACGCGGGCGTTGGGATACAGCGCCTGGAACGCGACGACGGCCGGAAGGAAGAACGGCTCGACCAGACTGGGCGGCACCGTGATCCTCAGCAACCCCGAGACGTCGGACTGCCGGTCCCGAAGGGCGAGAGTTCCCGCTTCGAACTCCTGCAGCCCGCGCCGGCAATAGTCGAAATACGTCTCGCCAAGATGTGTCAGCCTGACCTTTCGGGTCGACCGTTCCAGCAGCCTGACGCCGAGGTTCTGCTCCAGCTCCGCGACGCGGCGGCTGATGGTGGACAAAGGTTCGGACAGATGCCGCGCAGCCGCTGAAAAACCACCCTGTTCGACAACGTGGACGAAGTAGGCCATCGCGCCGAAGTCCTGCATTTACTATCCCTCAGTTGAGATTGTGATTACCAAATTCTACGACTAATGCCAAAATCAGGATAGTGGCAAAGTGTGTTGGCTGAAACCAAGCAACACAGGAGACGCACATGTCTTATCTCGAAAAGATGGGGCGGCCCGCCCGGACAGGGCTTCTCCGGGCCCCGGCAGACGGCGCACGCGGCCCGGGGGCGGATGCGGCCGCCGCTATCACCGACACCTTGCATCGGTACGAAGTGGCCCTCAACACCGGCGACACCAATGCGGTGATGGCGCTCTATGCCGAGGACGGCGTGTTCATGCCGCAGCACTTCCCCTCGGCTGTCGGCGCGACGCTGGTGCGGGCGGCCTATGATGGCGTCTTCGCCACCATCCGGCTCTCGGTTGCGTTCGACATCGTCGAGGTGGTGCCGGTTGCCGAGGATTGGGCCTTCGCACGTACAAACTCGACCGGTACCGTGACCGTGCTGGCCACCGGTGAGAGCGGACCGGAGGCCAATCAGGAGCTGTTCGTGATGCAGCGTGTCGAAGGCGCGTGGAAGATCGCACGTTATGCGTTCTGCACCACGAACCCGCCGCGCGGCTGAGGGCTGCCGGAGAATCGTGTGCTCGGCGCAGAGTGATGCAAGCCGTGAAATCGGCAGGAAGGCGGCAACATGAACACGATGAAAGCGGTGGTGATCCGCGAAGCGGGCGGCCCCGAGGTCCTGAAACTGGAAGAACGTCCGGTCCCGGAGCCCAAGCCCGGCTGGGTGCTGATCCGCGTCCGGGCCTTCGGGCTCAACCGGTCGGAGCTGTTCACCCGGCAGGGCCATTCGCCAAACGTGGCGTTCCCGCGCGTGCTTGGAATCGAGGCGGTGGGTGAGGTGGTGGCCGATCCCGATGGCAGGTTTACCGCCGGCGATCGGGTGGCAACCGCGATGGGCGGCATGGGCCGCGTCTTCGACGGCGGCTACGCCGAATACACGCTGGTCCCGGCGGGGCAGGTCCAGAAGCTGGACACGGACCTGCCTTGGGACGTGCTCGGGGCGCTGCCCGAAATGGTGCAGACGGCCTGGGGCTCGCTGCACACCGGGCTGCGGATCGCGGCGGGCGAGACGCTCCTGATCCGGGGCGGGACGACCTCGGTCGGGCTGACCGCCGCGATCCTTGCCCGGCAGGCCGGACTTCGCGTGCTGGCGACGACGCGCCGCGCGGACCGGCGCGAGATGCTGCTGGCCAATGGCGCCGACGAGGTCTTCGTCGATGACGGGCAGATCGCCGAGGCAGTGAAGGCGGCGCATCCCAATGGCGTGCAGCGCGTGCTGGAGCTTGTCGGCACGACGACGCTTCTCGACAGCCTGCAGGCGGCAGCGCCCGGAGGGGCGGTCTGCATGACCGGGATGGTTGGCAACTCCTGGGAGTTCGAACGCTTCAGCCCGATGGGGGCGATCCCGACGGCGGTGAACCTGACCACCTACGCCGGCGGTGCCGAGGACTTTGTGGCGACACCGCTGCAGCAGGTGATCGATGCGGTCAAGGCCGGGATATTCATGCCGCCGATCGGTCTCGTGTTCGCCATCGACGAGATCGTCGAAGCGCACCGGACGATGGAAGGAAACGCGGCCGGCGGAAAGATCGTGGTGACGACGTGACCGTTCACGCCAAAGAAAGGTGCGTCACTTTGATGTCTGCGACCGGCCATATCGAGTGGAGATAGTGTGGATGTCGCTTTCCCAGACGGAATTGCGATGTGGCAAGCCCCATGTATTGCAGCGCACCTAAAGGGGGCATTTCCGACAATCTGAAGCAAAAACAATATCGTGATGGGCACAGAAGGTTCGCTGCCAGTCCTGCTCCCTCCACCGAGTGGCCGCTCTAGGTGCCCAAGGACTAAACCCAACATTAAGCCAAATGACCGCTTTCCGCCCTTCGCGACCAAGATGCCCACCCGACGGGTTGAGGCTGCTCAATTGCCGCTACAGGGAAACTGACTGTTGGTCATGCTGCACCTGCTTCCGTCCGCTTTTCCCCTCAGCGCCATTTGGATCGTCTCCCAAAACCATCATCGAAAGTTGGACCCGGGTCGCATCTCGACCCAAACGCCGCCCCGGTCGAAAACGAAGCGAACACTCCAAAGAATTATTATAATACAATGGGTTAATACCTAAACACCAAAACGGCGCAGGCAACAGGCCAAGAGAATGCATGCCCCGAGAGAACGCTTCCGGGCTTCCTTGCGCCGAAGTCGGCGCTCAGCCCATCCCACATAACCCTAAAAAACAACGGGAAAATCCGGCAGCAGCCTGATGGAGAGAATGCTTTCGCGAGGGCAAGTGGCGGAGAGGGTGGGATTCGAACCCACGGATGGCTTGCACCATCAACGGTTTTCGAGACCGCCGCATTCGACCACTCTGCCACCTCTCCGCGTCATGGGTCGTTGTGGACGCGGACTTATCCGGGCTTTCGCGGCAGCGCAATATGAAAAGTGCAGTTGTTTGGCGGCGGCGGCTTTCTTTGTGGCCTGCGGGTTGGCAGGGACGGGGCAAGGGGCTAGGCTTGGATATCAATGAAGGCCAGGTTCCAAAGAATGACCCGCTCCGTTTTTCATGTATTTGCGCTGTTTCTTGGCATGCTGGTGTTTTCGCAGCTGCTGGCGCAGCGCACGGCACTTTTTGCGCCGATCGGGCCGGCCGGTGCGGCTGAAGCGCGGATCGAGGACCTGGAACAGGCGCTTTTGCTGCCTGATCTGCTGAGTGCGATGCAAGACGAGGGCCGCGCCTATGGGCAGACCCTTGACCAGCAGTTCCTCGGAGGCACCGGCGGGCCATCCTGGCAAGCCGAGGTTGCCCTGATCTATGACCCGGGCCGACTGATGCCGCTGGCGGATGCCGTCTTGCGCCAGGAACTGGCGGGGCGCCCGGCAGAGCTGGCGGCGATGATCGGCTTTTTCCGCACGGACCTCGGGCGGCGGATCGTGGCGCTGGAACTTTCGGCGCGCCGCGCCCTTCTTGACGATGCAATCGAAGAGGCCGCCCATGCCGCACTTGACAGGATGGAGGCGGACGGCGGCCCGCGGATCGGGCTTTTGCGCGACTATGTGGCAGAAAACGATCTGGTTGACCTGAACGTTGTCAGCACCCTGAATGCCTCTGTGGCTTTCCTGCGCGCGCTTTCGCTTGCCTTGGGTGCAGGCGACGGAATGCCCGAAACAGAAATCCTGTCGCAAGTGCGTGCCCAGGAACAAGAAGTGCGCCGCGATACTGAACTCTGGCTGATGACCTTCGCATCGCTGGCCTACGCCCCGCTGACCGACAAGGAATTTCGCGCCTATGCGGAATTTTCACGAACGAAAGCAGGGGTGGCCTTGAACGGCGCGCTGTTTGCCGCTTTCGACACGGTCTTTTCGCAAGTATCCAGTGATCTGGGGCGCGCGGTTGGCCGCTGGATCGGCGGCACCAATCTCTAGCGGGTATCAGCGCGTGACCGATCAAGCGGGTGTGACATCTTCGGTCCGGCGGCAGGTGTTCTATTTGCCGGGCTACGACCCGTTCCCGCCACGACGCTACCGAGAGCTTTACCGCAGCGAAGCGGCGGCGCAGGCGGCCCTGTCCGGCTATCGCCTGCATCAAAGGTCCGGGCGCGGCGAAGGCGCCTATAGCTGGCATGTAGATACAGACATCGGCGGGCAAAGTACTGAGGCGGTGATCAGCGTTCTGGTCTGGTCGGATATCGTGCAGTCTTCAATGGGGCAGGGGATTGCACAGACCTATTTTCAACTGCTGCGCACCGCCTGGGCCTATATCGGATCGGGTGCGCTTTGCGCGCTGATGCAGCTGCGGAAAGGTCCGATGATTGCGGCACTTTACCCGATCGTTTTCCTGATCCTGGAATTGTTGCTGGCCGTGGCCATCGGGGTGTGGCTTGGCGGTCTTGTGGCCTTGCCCCTGCATCTGGACGGGGCCGCCGGGCTGGCTGCGCGACTAAGTGTGGCGGCGGCGGCGGCGTACGGCATCTTGTGGCTTTTCCGGCGTCATGACCGCCATGTCTTCGCCTGGTATCTGATGCATGACTATGCCTTCACGGCGGCGCAGTCGGGGGCCTACGCGCAGGGGCTTGAACAGCGGATGTCCGCGTTTGGCCAAAGGATTGCAGCCGCCTTGCAGACCGATCTGGACGAGGTGCTGGTGGTTGGCCATTCCTCTGGCGCGCATCTGGCGATTTCGGTGCTGGCCGATCTGATCCGGGCCGGCGCGGTGGCGGGCAACGGGCCGGCGTTGGGCTTTCTGTCGCTTGGGCATGTGGTGCCGATGGTGTCTTTCCTGCCCAGGGCAGGGCGGCTGCGCAGTGATCTGGCCTATCTGTCGGAACGCGCCGAACTGACCTGGGTCGATGTGACTGCCCCCGGCGATGGCTGCGCCTTCGCTTTGTGCGATCCGGTTGCGGTGTCGGGCATGGCGGGGCCGGGCAAACGCTGGCCGCTGGTTCTGTCGGCGGCCTTCAGTCAGACCCTGTCGCCGGAACGTTGGGCGGCGCTGCGTCGAAAGTACTTCCGGCTGCACTTCCAGTATATGTGCGCCTTCGACCGGCCAGGCGACTATGACTACTTTCAGATCACGGCTGGGCCGCTGACGCTGGCCAGTCGCTATGCCGGGCGCGCGCCGTCAAAAAGCCGGATCGAACGGCCCTGCAATCCGTTCGGTGTTGTGCGATGATCCCGCCAAAGCCCGCCCCGCGCCCCGACAAGGTTTCGCTATGGCGCTATATGCGACTGTTTCGGCAAGATATTCTGTCGGCGCAACCTGAACGGCTTTACCGGGCGCTGATGGCCGAATTCCGCACGCCTTTCTTCCGGTCGTATCTGTGCAATGATCCAAAATTGATTGACCTTGTGCTGAAGGATCGGCCAGCGGATTTTCCGAAATCCGACCGGATCAGCGAAGGGTTGGCGCCGCTTCTGGGCAACTCGGTCTTTTTGACCAACGGTGCCGAATGGGAACGCCAGCGCCGGATCATCGACCCGGCATTCGCTGGTGGCAGGTTGCGCAATACGTTCCCGGCGATGCTGCTGGCGGCAAAGGCCGCTGCCGCCCGTCTTGCCGCACAGGCAGGCCGGGAAGTCGAGATCGAGGCGGAAACCAGCCATGCGGCGGCTGACGTGATCTTTCGCACGCTCTTTTCGATTCCTATCGAACATGAGGTGGCGGCGCAGGTTTTCGACCAGTTCCGCGCCTTTCAGCGCCAGCAGCCATTGCTGAACCTTGCGGCCTTTGTGCCGCTGCCGCGCTGGATGCCGCGCTTTCACCGTCGGCGCACCAAGGCGGCGGCGACGGCAATCCGGGCGCTGATCACCCGCCTGACCATTGAACGCGCGGCCGCCATCCATGCCGGGACCGCGCCCGATGATCTGGCGACCAAGATCATGACCACACCCGACCCGCTGACAGGGGTGGGCTTCACACCCGCCGAAATGGTTGATCAGGTGGCGATCTTCTTTTTGGCGGGGCATGAAACCTCGGCCTCGGCGCTGGCCTGGGCGCTTTATCTGCTGGCCACGGATCCCGAAGTGCAGGAGCGTGCGGCGGCAGAGGTAAGTTCGATGCCAGAAAATCCAGACTTTTCAGATATATCCGGCCTGTCGTTCATTCATGACATCTTCCGCGAAACGCTGCGCCTTTACCCGCCGGTACCAATGATGGTGCGTGAAAACCGCTGTCCGGTGACGCTGAGGGGGCGCGAGGTCGCCGCGGCTGCGCAAATTGTTCTGTCGCCCTGGCATGTCCAGCGCCACGAACGGCTGTGGGACCGGCCCGATGCGTTCGACCCCGGACGCTGGCAGACGGCAGAGGGGCGCGCGTCGGCGCGTGCCGCATGGTTCCCGTTTTCTGCCGGACCGCGCGTTTGCACAGGGGCGGGCTTTGCCATGGTCGAAGGGCCGCTGATTCTGGCACTGCTGCTTCGGGATCTGCGTTTTGTGGCCGCTGGCCCGGCACCGGTGCCGGTTGCGCATCTGACGGTCCGGGCGCGCGACGGGATCAGACTGCGGATCGAGCGCCGGGGTTAGACGTGCAAAAGTTTTCGGAGACTTTTGCAAAATCCTTCAAAGGGTTTTGCGTCAGCGCACCACGATAACGGGTTCGGTATTGCAGAAGATGTCGAACTGAAAGGCATTTTCGACCGCGTGAAACCCCCGGCGGTGCAGTTCGGCCGCAAAACGCGTCCAGCCGATGATCCGCTCCACATCCCGGACCTTGCGCCGCACGATCCCGCCATCGGCCGCAGCCTGAGCGATGAAAAGCTGGCGCAATCAGCGTTCGGGTTCGATGGGTGTTGGCAAGCTCTACATGTCCCCTTCTGTCAAAGCAGGGTTAATGCCCGGTCAACCCCGGTAATGGCGCAGCACATGCAGCCGGATTGCCGTGGCAAGCCCGGTGTCGACCCCGCGCCCCGCATCAATCTCGGCGGCCAATGCGTTCAGCGCCTGCCCCCTTGTCGCTGCGATCTCGCGGAAGGCCTCCCAGAACTCTGCCTCAAGCGAGACGCTGGTGCGGTGGCCGTTCAGGGTCAGCGAATGTTTGACGGGGCGGGTCATTCCGGTTCGCGCCGATGCGCGTCCAGATCGGCGCGGGCCTTGTCGGCCTCGGCCCGCTCGCGGGTTCTTTCGGCCTTGCTGCGGCCAAAGCGCGCGGCGTTCTCTTCCCCTGCGGCGCGCTTTCCGGCCCGCTCGCGCGCCTTTTTCGCCTGCCGCAGGTTGATGAGATCGGCCATGGTCAGCCCTTCGGACCGATCATGTCTTCCGGCCGGACCACGCGGTCGAACGTCTCTCCGTCGACGAAGCCAAGCGCGATCGCCTCTTCGCGCAGGGTCGTGCCGTTCTTGTGGGCGGTCTTGGCGACCTTGGTGGCATTGTCATAGCCGATGGTCGGCGCCAGTGCCGTCACCAGCATCAGGCTTTCCTTCATCAGCTTGTCGATCCGCGCCACGTTGGCTTGGGTGCCCACCACCATGTTGTCGGTGAACGACCCCGCCGCGTCGCCCAGAAGCTGCATGGATTGCAGGACGTTATAGGACATCATCGGGTTATAGACGTTCAGTTCGAAATGCCCTTGTGACCCGGCAAAGCC
>CANJQT010000070.1 GCA_947476475.1 Paracoccaceae bacterium
CTGTCCGAAATATCCTCCGGGAGAGCGCGAGAGGGTGAAAACCCTCTCGCTCCGCCCTATCCCAGCAGCGCCGCCGTCAGCGTGCTGTCCGCATCCTCCAGCCCATCGATCACGTCGAAATGATGCCGGCCTGCTTCGACTGTCACCGGGCAGGACCAGGCATTGCCCAGCCGCCGCGCCTGATCAAGAAAGCGTGGCCGTTCGTCGCCGCCGACCCAGACGCGCACCTTCTGCCCCGGGCGGCGCATCAGCAGGCCGGGGCTTTCCGCCCGCGCCTCGGCTGCGTCCAGCTTCAGATCCGCCTGCATGCCAGTCTCCATCAGCGGGCGCAGATCTGACAGCGGCGAGATCGGCACGACTGACCGGATCCGCGCGGCCAGCCCCGGGTCCAGCGCCAGATCGCTGCAGGCCAAACGCGCCGCCAGATGCCCGCCCGCCGAATGGCCCGTAATGGCGATCGGCCCGGCGACTTCAGCCGCCATCACCGGCAGGGCTGCCACCATTTCTGCGGTCATCGCCGCGATGCGCGCTTCGGGGGCCAGCGTGTAGGCGGGCATTGCACAGGCCCAGCCGCGCGCCAGCGCCCCTGCCGCCAGATGGGAAAAGTCGCGCGGTCCGAAGGCCAGCCAATACCCGCCATGAAGAAAGATCATCAGCCCCTCGGGCAGGCCTTCCGGCAAGAACAGATCAAACCAGTTCCGCGCACCGGGCCCGTATGCCAGCCCAAGACGCGCCCGCGCGCCCAGCCCGGCCCGCAACCCATCGGATTTCCCGGCCCATCGTTTCGGAAATTCAGCGGCTCCGGCAATGTATTTTCCGTTGGCAAAAGCATCGTCGAAGCGCATATCTTCCCCCGTCGCGCCAGCCCGGCTGGACATTTGATCAAATTGGTTGCACAAACGCACAACCGATGAAAGAGGACACGCCATGCTCGATTCCGTCACCGACCTGCGCTCGATTCTGAAAGACCCGACGCTTCTGACCTCGAAAGCCTATGTAGCAGGCGAATGGGTTGATGCCGAGGACGGAAAGACCTTCGCAGTCACAAACCCGGCGCGCGGTGACGTAATCTGCACCGTCCCCGACCTGACCCGCAAGGACGCCGCCCGCGCCATCGCCGCCGCGGACAAGGCCCGCCACGAATGGGCCGCCCGCACCGGCAAGGAACGCGCAGCCATCCTGCGCAAATGGGCTGACCTTTGCATGGCCAACCAGGACGACCTTGCCGCCATCCTGACCGCCGAAATGGGCAAACCCCTGGCCGAAGCCAAGGGCGAGATCGCCTACGGCGCGGGCTATATCGAATGGTTTGGTGAAGAGGCAAAGCGCATCTACGGCGAAACCATCCCCGGCCATCAGCGCGACAAGCGGATCACGGTGATCAAGCAGCCGATCGGGGTCGCCGCCTCGATCACGCCGTGGAACTTCCCCAATGGCATGATCGCCCGCAAGGTCGCCCCAGCGCTGGCCGCCGGTTGCGGCTTTGTCGCCCGCCCTGCCGCTGAAACCCCGCTTTCGGCGCTGGCGCTGGCCGTGTTGGCCGAGCGTGCCGGGGTTCCGGCTGGCGTCTTCTCGGTCATCACCTCGAAGCGTTCCTCTGAAATCGGCAAGGAATTCTGCGAAAACCCCGCCATCCGCAAACTGACCTTCACCGGCTCGACCGAAGTTGGCCGGATCCTTCTGCGTCAGGCTGCCGAACAGGTGCTGAAATGCTCGATGGAACTGGGCGGCAACGCCCCCTTCATCGTGTTCGACGACGCCGACCTTGATAAGGCCGTCGAAGGCGCAATGATCTCGAAATTCCGCAACAATGGCCAGACCTGCGTCTGCGCCAACCGCATCTATGTGCAGGCTGGCGTCTATGACGCCTTTGCCGCGAAACTGGCAACCGCCGTCAAGGGCCTGTCGATCGGCGACGGGCTGAAGGCGGGTGTCACCACCGGTCCCCTGATCAACGAAGACGCTGTCGAAAAGGTTGAAGAACATATCGCCGACGTTCTGGCGGGCGGCGGCACGGTCGTAACCGGCGGCCATCGCCACGCGCTTGGCGGCACCTTCTTTGAACCGACCGTCGTCACCGGCGTGACCCCCGACATGAAAGTGGCGACCGAAGAAACCTTCGGCCCCCTCGCCCCCCTCTTCAAGTTCGACACCGAAGAAGAAGTCATCCGCCGCGCCAACGACACGATCTTCGGCTTGGCCAGCTACTTCTACGCCCGCGACATCGGCCGCATCACCCGCGTCCAGGAACAACTGGAATATGGCATGGTCGGCGTTAACACCGGCCTGATCTCGACCGAGGTGGCACCTTTCGGCGGCGTCAAGCAAAGCGGCCTTGGCCGCGAAGGCAGCCACCACGGCATAGACGATTACATGGAACTGAAGTACATCTGCCTGTCAGTCTGACAGGACACGCGCAGAGTACAGGACGGGGTCCTCGGGCCCCGCTTCTGTTTGGTAGTCAAAAATGCCGCGCCGCTTACCCCGCGCCAAGCCTTTCCGGCAGTGCGCCCCCTCCCCCTTGTGGGGAGGGGGAGGGGTGGGGGGCAACGCCCCACATCCACCCAAGGTCATGCCCAAATCCATACGTAAGCCATACGTTTGCCATACGTTGCAAAACCGTCGAAAACCCCCATCGGAAGGTCGCCCCACGGGCTGGCCAATTTGCCCGTGATCTGGCAGGCTCGCACACGGAAAACACGGAGGAATCCCATGCAAAGCATCGTCAAACTGCCGCCAACCACTGGCCTCGAACCCTCGACCGCCGATCTTGACGGCTGGGTGAAGACCGAGGGCAACCCCTCGATGAAGACTTGGGTCCTGCATACGTCGAAAGACGGCGCCATGGTCTCGGGCATCTGGGAATGCAGCCCCGGCAGCTATCATGCCACCTATACCGCCTATGAATATGTCGTTCTGATTCAAGGCCGTATCGTCATCACCCCCGATGGCGGCACCCCGGTTACCGTCAAGGCGGGCGATGCGTTTGTTGTCGAGCATGACTTCAAGGGCACATGGAAGATCGAAGAACATGTGCGCAAGCATTTCGACTTCCGCGTGAAGTGATCAGGCCCCGAGGCCGGAGCAGCCCAAGAACACCAGCCAACCGAACTGGCGAAACCCAAGCTGTTCGACCGTCTGCTCTGTCACGCGGCGCATCCATCGGTGCGCCGCGTCATTGTCGTGACGGGCATACCAGCAAGGCCGTACCGAAGGCACCGGCACGCAGCCGGATCGGCGCAGCACTTGCCGCAATTTGGATCATTCCGACACGGGCACCGTCGTCGGCCACGCTTTTCTCGCTGTAACGCGCATCGCATACGGGATGGGATTCAGACCAAACCCGTTGATCTACATCGGATGGATAGCCCCAATATGCTCATTCGGCCTTAAGGGGCCGGGTGGGCGATATTGCTGGCCGCATAACAGCCAGTTCTTGCCGCCGCAGCAGGCCAATCATCGCATCAGTCCTGCGCGGGCCGCTTGCCGACCCGCCAGTCCCGCACCCGGTCGCTGAGCCCATCATGTTCACCCATCGGTCGGGCGGGCACATCCTCCCACCAGTCGTCGCGCGTCAGCCGCTGATCGGGGTTCCTGGGATAGAAGATGCGGTTTTCCGGCTTTGACGCTTCGCCCACGACCAGAAGCCGCACTTCGGAGTCGGTATTGTTGATGAACGTATGGCACTGGCCGGTTCCGGCCGGAAAGCCCACTGCATCGCCGGGCATAAGCCTGTGCAGCTGCCCGTCCAGCCAGACATCGGGCGTACCTTCGATCACATAGGCAAACTCTTCCTCGGCGCTTTCCGCATGAGGGTAAGAGGTCCGCCGCCCCGGCAGCAGCCGCTCGTGGTGAATGCCGATCCGGGTCAGACCGAAGTGCCGCCCCAGCGGCGCGCCGACAGCCAGAAGCTCGTCGTCACCAGAATAGTGCGCGGTGTCGGTGCTTTCGATATCTTGCCAGTGGGTGATGCAGGGCGGGCGAGGGGTCTTGTTCATGCGCGCTCCGTTCGGCTTCCATCTTGTTGATGATAGGCGAAACAAAGCCAGACGGAAACCGGCAGGGTCGCCGCCCGGTGAAGGCGCCGGCCCCGCCAAATTCAGCCGTGCGCGCCCGGCGCAGGCGGCCGACGATCCCGCGATCCCGGCCAGTGCCGCCCGATCGACAGCAGTACGGCATTCTCGCCCGCGCAGGCCACCAGCTGCGACAATGTCGGCGGCGCGTCGAAGATCAACTCGCGGGCCATCTTCCCATCGACACTGACCTGACAGGACACTTTCGAAATCTGATCAACCGCCAGACGCCGACGTTCACGCATCGCTTCAGTGATGCGCTTGTCCTGCAATCTTTGCAAAAATTGCGTCGCACTTTGCTTTTCAAACATAACTCACCCCCATCACGGCCAAATATGGGCCGTCCTGCACAGGATGGGCGAGGCCCCGAACTAAGGCAACTATACGCCTAAATTACGGCAAATTTGGGCCTCACTCATGCCGGAATTCCATACAATGAAACCACCTCGCAGGATTGTTGAAGAATGCCGCGCAAATAAAAAAAGGGGTGCGACCACGCGCACCCCTTTCCTGATCAATGACCCTTCCTCAGGCCTCAATGGTCTCGATCGCCTTCGCCTCGACCTGTTGGCCGCGACCAATCTCGATCCGGCGGGGTTTCAGCGCCTCGGGCACCTCGCGCACCAGATCGATATGCAACATCCCATCGGCATGGCTGGCCGCAGCCACGCGCACATGATCTGCCAGCGCGAAGCGGCGTTCAAAGGCACGGGTGGCGATGCCACGATGCAGATAGGTTTTTGGCGCTTCCGCTGCGGCCTTGCGGGCGGCTACGGTCAGGGCACCTTCTTTCACCTCGACCGACAATTCGTCAGCAGAAAAACCCGCGACCGCGATCGAAATGCGGTAGCCATTTTCGGCAGTCTTTTCGATATTGTAGGGCGGATAGGCCGACTGGGCCACATCAGCCGACAAGGCCCGGTCCATAAGATCGGCGATCCGATCAAAGCCGACGGTCGCGCGGTAAAGCGGCGAAAAATCATAAGAACGCATGTCATCCTCCTTCAGAGCGATGGTTGGCGGTCCGCCCCTTCAGGCCAGACCGCATTACTTCGCCACGGCCCATCATGGCACCGCAGCGGAATTGATCTGGGAAGCAATCGTGCCGGTTTCAAGGCCCCATGCGCGGGTCAGGGCGTCAGGAATTTCGCCCCGCCCGAGGACGCGGCGCCGCCAACCTGCGGCAGGCGTCCGGTGGCCAAAGTGCCCACGGGCATCACCGCCTGACCCTGACCGAAGGCCGCGCGCAGTTCATCCAGCGGTAAATTCATCTGCGCGCCTAAAGATACCAGCTCGCCGTCCACTTCCGCCTTGGCCGACACGACCGAAACAATTTCCGGCACCCCGTCAACGACGCGGAAGATCGGTGCGCCCGAGGAACCAAAATCCACTGAACAGGAAAAAACCGTCATGCCGGGCTGCGGGCCGATCACATGGCAGGATTTCTGCAAGGACGGTGCCTCGGCCCGGTCATAGGCATAGGAAACCACCTCCACCTGATCGTTCATCGCCGGGTCGGGGCCGATGGCAAAGGGGGATACCGAAGCTAGCCGGATCGGCAGATCCAGCTGCAACAGCGCCAGATCATAAGGCACGCCATCCACATTCTCTGGCCCCCTGTAAACATAGGAGGGATGGGCCATTGCCAGCCGAACACCGCGGTAGGCAATGGCGCTGCCATTGCGCCATCCTGCAAGAAACTTGAAATCCTGTGCCGGGTGGGGCTGGCCGGTGTCCTTGTTGAACAGACAGTGCGCGGCGGTCAGCACCAGATCGGGGGCAATCAGCGCCCCTGTGCAAAAGGCCTTGCTGGCGATGTCGATCCGCCCTACGGCATCCCAGCCGCGTGCGGCATCTGCGGTGGCCAGTGTCTCGAGCCCGGAATCCGGTTCAGCCACCTGCGCGGCCAACCCGGCGGGCAAGCAGGCCAAAAAAGCTGTCAGGATCACTCGCCGCATCGTGCACTCCGTCTTCCCGCGCCGGGATAACGCGCTGCTGGGGCAAGAATATGGCCTGAACCGCGCCCTTCCTGGCCCTGCCCCAGCGCGGGCGGACGCGGCCCGCCGCAGGCCCAGTCCAGAAGTTCAACCGTATGAACCACCGCGATCCCCGTGCCCGATCCGATCTGCATCATGCAGCCGATATTGCCCGCCGCGATAACATCTGGGGCGCGCGCTTCAAGCGTGGCCACCTTGCGGCGCTTCAGTTCCCCCGAAAGTTCAGGTTGCAGAAGGTTATAGGTTCCCGCCGATCCACAGCACAGATGGCTGTCCACCGGCTCCAACACCTCGAACCCGACGGACGCCAGCAAGGCCTTCGGCGCGCTTTTCAACTTCTGCCCATGCTGAAGCGAACAGGCAGCGTGATAGGCCACCCGCAAGGGTTCGGGCGCGCGACCAACCGGGGCCAGACGCTCCAGCAGTTCGGTCACGTCGCAGGCCAGTGCGGCGACCTGTGCGGCATCGGCCGCCAGTGCGCCCGTGCGAAACATGTGGCCATAGTCCTTGACGGTTGTTCCGCAACCCGATGTGTTGATGACGATTGCATCCAGCCCCCCGCCCCGCGCTTCGGCGGTAAAGGCGCGGATGTTGGCGGCGGCACTCGCATGGGCCTCGTCCGTTCGGCCCAGATGATGGGTCAGCGCCCCGCAACAGCCCGCCCCGCGCACCACCACCACGTCGCACCCAAGGCGCCGCAGCAGCCGGATCGTGGCATCGTTGATATCGGTGTTCAACGCCTTTTGCGCGCAGCCGGTCATCAGCGCCACGCGCATCCGGCGCAAAGCAGTGGCTGAAAAAGTCTGCGGATCATCATTCCGGCTGACCGGCGGCACCTGACGCGGGGCCATCGCAAGCATGGCCCGCAACCGCGGATCGGGCAGAAAACGTGCGAACGGCCGGGCGATCCGCGCACCCAGCAACGCCAGCCTGAAGCGGCCCGGATAGGGCAGAATCTTGGCCAGCATCCAGCGCAGGGCCCGGTCGGCCAGAGGTCGACGGTATGTCGCCTCGATATGGGCGCGGGCATGGTCGATCAGGTGCATGTAATGCACGCCCGACGGGCAGGTGGTCATGCAGGCAAGGCAGGAAAGGCAGCGATCCACATGCTTGACCGTCCGCGCATCCGCAGGCCGGCCGTTTTCAAGCATTTCCTTTATCAGATAAATCCGTCCGCGTGGGCTGTCGAGTTCGTCGCCCAGCACCTGATAGGTCGGGCAGGTCGCCGTGCAAAAGCCGCAATGGACGCATGACCGCAGGATTTCGTTGGCTCGGGCCAGGCCGGGGTCTTTCAGCTGTTCAGGGGTGAAGTGCGTTTGCATGGTTCAGTTCCCCAGCCCGGGATTGAGGATGCCCTTCGGGTCGAACTTCGCCCTTAGCCCGGCCGTAAGCGCCGCAACCGAAGGGGCTTCAGGCTCGAATCGGGCCAAACCCGTGCGCGTTTTGGCCGCCGCCCGCACCAGCATTGCATGGCCCCGATAGGGGGCCGCCAGCGCGCGCGCATCGGTGCCTTCGGGCAAAAGCGCCCAGATCAGCCCGCCGCCCCAGTCAAGCAGGATGTCGTCGCCAAGACGCGCCGCAATTGCCGGCGCATCCGACGGCGTGGCCGAAAAGCGCCAGACATCACCCGCCCGCCCGTGAAAGGCCGCCACATCCCGAACACCTGCCCAGGGGTCGTCACCCGCCCACGATTCTGCCCGCAAAAGCTCGGCCAGCCGCCCGGCCCGGTAGGCGACAGACTGCTCGAACCCTTCAACGCGGATCAGCACCCGCCCGTCCGGCAACCGCGCGGCACCTGACACATCGTAGGGCGAGCCCAGTGCCAGGGCCATACGCCCCACCGCCACGCTGGGCAAAAGGCCGGGGATGACCAGTGTGGCCACGGCCACCGGCGTCGGCAAAACCTTCAGCGCCACTTCGGTCAGAACCCCAAGCCGACCCCAGCTGCCCGCCATCAGTTTGACCAGATCATAGCCGGTGACATTCTTCATCACCCGCCCGCCATTCCGGATCCGCATCCCGGTCCCGTCGACGAACCGCACTCCCAGACAGAAGTCTCGCACCGCCCCTGCCTGAAAGCGGCGCGGACCCGAAAGGTTAGTCGCCACCACCCCGCCCAGACTGGGCGAACCCGACGTATTCAAAAGCCCGCGCCAGTCCGGCGGCTCAAACGGCAGATGCTGGCCCTGCGCTGCCAGAAGCGATTGCAGAACCGCAATCGGGGTGCCCGCCTGCGCCACAAGCGTCAGGGTTTCGGGTTCATAAAGGGTCACCCCGGCAAGGCCTGACAGATCCAGCACCTCGCCCCGCCCGGCAGCCCCGCGGGTGCCGCCGCCCTTCAGCCACACAGGTGTTGCCTGCGCCCTCAGAACGTCCGACAGATGCTGTTCGCTTTCGATCTTCACCAAAGGGGCTTTCTGCTGCCTTCGCCCGCGACAGTGCCGCGCCACTTCATGCCGCGCAAGGGCGCGATCAGCGGATCAGGCCGGTTCGCGCATCACCCGCGGCACCTTGAATTCCACCCGCTCCTGCGCCGTCTCGACCAGTTCCAGCGTCACATCGAATCTGGCGCGAAAAGCGTCGATCACCTCATTGACCAGCACTTCGGGGGCCGAGGCGCCCGCCGTCACCCCCACCTTGCCAATGGTGCCCAACGCCCGCCAGTCGATTTCATCCGCACGCTGGACCAGCTGGGCATAGGCGCACCCCGCCGCGCGCCCCACTTCCACCAGCCGTTTCGAGTTGGAGGAGTTCGGCGCGCCGATCACCAGCAGGGCTTCGACCTTCGGCGCTATGGCCTTGACGGCTTCCTGGCGGTTGGTGGTGGCGTAACAGATATCTTCCTTGTGCGGCCCGACTATGGCCGGGAACCGCACCTTCAGCGCCGCGACGATTTCCGCTGTATCATCGACCGACAGCGTGGTTTGGGTAATGAAGGCCAGCTTGGCCGGATCGCGCGGGGCAATGCCTGCCACGTCGCCCACGGTTTCTACCAAAAGCACCTCACCGCCCGGCAGTTGGCCCATCGTGCCCAAGGTTTCCGGGTGGCCCGCATGACCGATCATCACCATCTGCAGGCCGTTTTCGAAATGCCGTTCGGCCTCGATATGCACTTTCGACACAAGCGGGCAGGTCGCATCGACAAACACCATCTCTCGGCGCGCAGCCTCGGCGGGCACCGACTTCGGCACGCCATGGGCGGAAAATATCACTGGCCGTCCGTCCGGGCAGTCTGCCAGTTCCTCGACGAACACCGCACCCTTGGCCCGCAGCCCATCGACCACGAATTTGTTGTGAACGATTTCGTGGCGCACATAGACTGGCGCGCCCCATTTCTCGATTGCGAGTTCGACGATCTTGATGGCCCGGTCCACGCCCGCGCAGAACCCGCGCGGCGCGGCCAGATAAAGGCTCAGCTTCGGTTTGGTCACAAGAAGAACCCCGATCCGGACTGGTCAGGCTGCTTAGGCTACGGGCCGGTTAAACTGTCAAGCCGCATCCCCATCCGGCTTGACAGCAAAAGTCACTCTTCGTCGGCCATCGCCGCCGGATTGTCCGTCCGCGGCTCGCGCGGTGGACGGCCGATGACATCGCGCAGCGCATCAAGTTCGATGAAATTGTCAGCCTGGCGGCGCAATTCATCGGCAATCATCGGCGGCTGCGACCGGATGGTCGAAACCACAGACACACGCACGCCCTGACGCTGAAGGCTTTCCACCAGCGCCCGATAATCGCCATCGCCCGAAAACAAAACGATGTGATCCACCCGCGTAGCAAGCTGCATGGCGTCGACAGTCAGTTCGACTTCCATGTTGCCCTTGACCTTACGGCGCCCCTGGCTGTCAGTGTATTCCCGCGCAGGCTTCGTCACCATGGTAAAACCATTGTAGTTCAGCCAGTCAACCAGCGGACGAATCGGCGAGTATTCGTCATTCTCAAGCAAGGCGGTGTAGTAAAACACCCGAAGCAGCTTGGAACGCCGTTCAAACTCCTGCCGAAGCAGTTTGTAGTCGATGTCGAACCCCAGCGCCTTCGCGGCGGCGTAAAGGTTTGACCCATCAATGAACAGCGCAAGCCGTTCGTCCTTGTAGAACATCAAAGTCCCTTTCAAAAACCCGGGCAGAGTGGCTACCGCAGGCGCAGAGAAGAAGATAGGAAAGGAGGCGCACCAACTACGTCACAGACGAAACATATAACGATAATGCTAGCCCAATTTCCATCTCCCCAAAAGGACAGGACAGCAATTATTGCCCTTGGGAGCAATGAAACTTCGCTCTTTGGGCCATCTGAGCTAACTATTGCCCATTCTTTGGCCGAGTTGGCAAGCGCATCATGTCAGATAGTGGCTCTCAGCCGATACTTTCGCACACCTGCCTTCCCGGTGGGTGCCGGTCCCGACTACGTGAATGCCGCAGCTGTGCTGCGCACCACTTTGACCGCAGAAGCCCTGCTGGCGCACCTTCACCGCATAGAGGCAGAGTGTGGCCGCGTTCGGGAAACCCGTTGGGGTGCGCGCACATTGGACATTGACCTGATCGGCATGGACGATCTGATCTGTCCTGATGCGGCGACCGTCCAGAACTGGATCGACCTGCCGCTGGATGAACAGACCAAACGCGCGCCCGACAGGCTGATCCTGCCGCATCCGCGCATGCAGGACCGTGCCTTCGTGCTGATTCCCTTGGCAGAGATCGCCCCCGCATGGCGCCATCCCTTGACAGGAAGAACCGTGTCCCAGATGCTGGATGCACTTCCTGCCGCGCTGAAAGCGGAAGTCAGGCCGCTTTAGCGGTCAATCCCCGCTTGTCTTCACCGGATCAACCCCCTAAATAGCGGCTTCCAGCTTTTCAATGGGATTGGAGTGTCTCATGGCCCGCGTGACGGTCGAAGATTGTGTTGACAAGGTTCCGAACCGGTTCGAATTGGTGATGCTTGCTGCCCATCGGGCCCGCGAGATCACGGCAGGCGCCGCTTTGTCGATTGATCGCGACAATGACAAGAACCCTGTCGTCGCGCTGCGCGAAATCGCCGACGAGGCGCAGCGGGCCGATGACCTGCGCGAACGGATGATCGAAAGCCATCAGACCCAGATCGAGGTTGACGAGGCCGAAGATGATGACATGGCCCTGCTGATGAGCGCCGAAATGGACCGCCCGCAGCAAGACGACATGTCGGAAGAAAAGCTGCTGCGCGCCCTGATGGAAGCACAAGGCCAGGGCTAAGACCCAGGATTCAGGACGGGCTGCAATGATCGATGTCGAAGACCTGATCGCGCTGGTCCGCAACTACAATCCGAAAACAAATGCCGAACTGATCCGTCGCGCCTATGATTATGGGCGCGTCATGCATGAAGGGCAGAAACGCCATTCGGGTGAAGACTACTTTACCCACCCCGTCGCGGTCGCCGCGATTCTGACCGAACAAAGGCTGGATGACGCAACCATCGTCACGGCACTTTTGCATGACACGATCGAAGACACCAAATCGACCTTCACCGAAGTCTCCCGCCAGTTTGGCGAAGAAGTGGCAGAACTTGTCGATGGCGTAACCAAGCTGACCAACCTGCAACTGACATCGACCGAAACCAAACAGTCGGAAAATTTCCGCAAGCTGTTCATGGCGATGTCGAAGGATCTGCGAGTGATCCTGGTCAAGCTGGCCGACCGGCTGCACAACATGCGCACCATCAAGTCGCTTCAGGCACCCAAGCAGGCCCGCAAGGCGCGCGAGACGATGGACATCTTCGCCCCCCTCGCCGGGCGCATGGGCATGCAGTGGATGCGCGAGGAACTGGAGGACCTGTCCTTCAAGGTTCTGAACCCCGAAGCGCGGTCGTCGATCATTCGCCGTTTCATTGCCCTTCAGCGCGAAACCGGCGACGTGATCCACAAGATCACTGCCGACATCCGCGCCGAACTGGAAAAGGCCGGGATCGAGGCCGACGTGTTTGGCCGTGCCAAGAAGCCCTACTCGATCTGGCGCAAGATGCAGGAAAAGCAACTTGCCTTCTCGCGCCTCTCGGACATTTACGGTTTTCGCATCATCTGCCAAAGCGAGGCCGACTGCTACCGGATCCTCGGCGTGATCCATCAACGCTGGTACGCTGTCCCCGGCCGCTTCAAGGATTATATCAGCCAGCCGAAATCGAACGGTTATCGGTCGATCCATACAACCGTTTCGGGCCGCGACGGCAAGCAGGTGGAAGTGCAGATCCGCACCCGCCAGATGCATGAAGTGGCAGAGGCTGGCGTTGCCGCACACTGGTCCTACCGCGACGGGGTGCGCGCCCAGAACCCGTTCGCCGTCGATCCGACGCGATGGATCACGACGTTGACCGAACGCCTTGAAACCGGCGATGACCACGACGAATTCCTCGAGAATGTGAAGCTCGAGATGTATTCGGATCAGGTCTTCTGCTTTACGCCCAAGGGCGATGTGATCCAGTTGCCCAAAGGGGCAACGCCGATTGATCTGGCATATGCCATCCATACCCGGATCGGCAACGCCTGTGTCGGTGCCAAGGTCGATGGCATTCGTGTGCCGCTGTGGACCAGACTGAAGAACGGCCAGTCTGTGGAAATCATCACCGCTGCAGGCCAGCGCCCTCAGGCCACCTGGATCGACATCGTCGCCACCGGTCGCGCCAAAGCCGCCATCCGGCGATCCTTGCGCGAAGAAAACCGCGAACGGTTCGTGAAACTGGGGCACGAATTGGCACGCGTGGCCTTTGAACATGTCGGCAAGAAAGCCTCGGACAAAGCTTTGCGGACTGCGGCCAAGACATTGGGCCTTGCCAATGAAACCGAAGTGCTGGCGCGCCTGGGGTCAGCCGAACTGACCGCGCGCGAAGTGATCGAGGCGATCTATCCCGAATTGGTATCGCATCCCGCCGAGGAAATCGAAGGCCACCATTCAGTGATCGGCCTCGCCGCCGATCAAAGCTTTCGCCGTGCCAACTGCTGTCAGCCGGTTCCGGGCGAACGGATCGTCGGAATCACTTACCGGGGGCAGGGCGTGGTTGTGCACGCTATCGACTGTCCGGCGCTGGCTGAATTCGAAGAACAGCCCCAACGCTGGGTTGATCTTCATTGGCATTCGGGGCGCCATGCCGCCGTCAATGCCGTCAGCCTGAACCTGACCATCGCCAACGGCGCGGGTGTTCTGGGGCGCATCTGCACCATCATCGGCGAACAAAAGGCCAATATTTCCGACCTGACCTTTGTTGATCGTAAACCCGATTTTTACCGTCTCATCCTTGAAGTTGAGCTTCGTGACGCAGAACATCTGCATATGTTGCTGAAGGCGCTTGAAGCCGAATCTGATGTGGCGCAGGTAGAACGGATCCGGGATCTTTCCCGCAAACCCTAAGGGTTCCAAAATGGTTTTCAGACGGCGCGATCGCCGCCCGGTTCTTACCGTCCTCAGCGAGTTTTTCCTTCCGCGCGGCGGCTGGAAACGCGCCGCGCAATATGTGGTCCACCGGCTGCGTCGTCTGCCCGACCCGCCCCACCGCATCGCCCGCGGGATATTTGCCGGGGTGTTCATTTCCTTCACGCCGCTGTTCGGTTTCCACTTTCTGGGCGCCATCGCCATCGCCATGGCTTTGCGCGGCAATGTTCTGGCCGCCCTTCTTGCCACCTTCTTCGGCAATCCAGTCACCACGCCGCTCATCGCCCTTGGATCGGTAGAGCTTGGTCACTGGATGCTTGGGGGTACTGTGGGCTTCGGCATCAACGAAATCGGCCGATCCTTCACCGATGCCTGGGCCGCGATCACCGGTAACATCTGGGCGATTTTTACCGAAGATGTCGCAGACTGGCGCGGCCTTTCAGAGTTTTTCTGGAACATCTTCCTGCCGTATCTGGTGGGTGGCATGGTCCCTGGCATTCTGATCGGAATGATCTGCTATTACATCAGCTTGCCCGTCATCGGCACCTATCAGAAGCTGCGTGACCGGCAGCGCCGCGAAAGGGTGGAAAAAGCCTTGGAAAAGCGGCAAAAGGCGGCAGAAAAGGAACGCAGGCGCGCCGCGAAGGCTGCCGGACAGACAGAGGATCAGGCATGAACATCGGGGCGGGAAAGCTGCGGCTTGGGGTCAATATCGACCATGTGGCAACGGTCAGGAACGCTCGCGGCTCGTCCTATCCCGATCCCGTGCGCGCCGCCCTTCTGGCCCAGACGGCGGGGGCCGACGGCATCACCGCACATTTGCGCGAAGACCGCCGCCACATCCGCGACGCGGATATTACCGCCCTGATGGCGACCCTGACGGTTCCCCTCAACTTCGAGTGTGCCGCTACCGAGGAGATGCAGTCGATCGCATTGCGCCACCGTCCTCATGCCGTGTGTCTGGTTCCCGAAAAGCGCGAAGAACGCACAACCGAGGGCGGGCTTGATGTGGCCTCGGATATCGAACGACTGACAGATTTCATCACCCCCCTGCGCGAAGCGGGTTGCCGGGTGTCGATGTTCATCGGCCATGATCCCCGCCAGATAGAAGCATCGGCCCGCATCGGGGCGGCGGTGGTCGAACTGCACACCGGCCACTACTGCGATCTGCACCACGAAGATCGCTTTGCCGAACGCGATGCCGAACTGGCCGCCCTGCGGGACGGCGCCCGGCTGGCCCATTCGCTCGGGCTCGAAGTTCACGCCGGCCACGGACTGACCTATGACACGGTTGGCCCCATCGCCGCCCTGCCAGAGGTGATGGAACTGAACATCGGCCATTTCCTGATCGGCGAAGCGATCTTCCGCGGCCTCGGCCCGGCGCTGACCGAAATGCGCCGGGTGATGGATTCGGCACGGGCCGACGCGAAGCCAGCCCGATAGCCAAGTTTCAGGGTGTTACGGTAAGGACCTTCCACATCCCGCCCATGAAGTGGCCCGGAATGTTACAGTAAAGCACATACAACCCCGGCGTCATGTCAACCGTCAGAGTGCCACTTTTTCCGGGGTCGAGTTCGGCCACTTCACCCAGATGGCCCGCTGCGTCCTCGTCAACCTTGTTCATGTCGGCGCTGTAAGGCAACACTGTATCGGCCGAAGGGATGGACGAAACAACCATTTCATGGATGATATCTTTGGAATCGTTCGTCACTTCGAAGGTCACCGTGCCTGCCGGCACCGTTTCCGTGTCAACCGTGATCCCCAAAAGGGCCATCATCATATCGGCCCCCTTCATGCCCATCGCCATTTGGTGCTGCTCATCCATCATGACCGAATCCGGACCCTTGTCCCAAAGTGAGACATGAATTGTGGTGTCCGCCGCCTGCGCGGCCGCCCCCATGGACAGCGCCGCAAGACTGAAGGCGAACGTCAGGATCGTTCTACGCTTAGAAATCATGTGCTGCTTCCTTGATAACAGGGCGACATCGCCCTTTAGCAAAGTGCCCATTGAACAGCGCTTCGGCCATGACCTGCATCAACGCCTTGTTCCGAACCTGCGCGCCCGACAGCGAGCGGCGGCAGCTTGCCACTTCCCCTCTGCAAAAGTTGTCCAACCGGGCGTACCGTGCGGCGGGGTAACGCACCGCGCCCGCCCAAGCCGCACTCCCCGCCTCCGACGGCTGGAAAATTCCTGTTCCAGATGCCATACAGAGCCCCGACACAGACTCGACAGGAAACGCCCCATGATCCTTGGCATCGGCACCGACCTTGCGAACATCGACCGGATCGCTGCCACGCTGGACCGCTTCGGCGACCGTTTCCGCAACCGGGTCTTCACTGCCCACGAACAGCGCAAGGCCGAGAGTCGCCGCGAAGTGGCCGCCACCTACGCAAAACGCTGGGCCGCGAAAGAGGCCTGCTCAAAGGCGCTTGGCACCGGGCTGCGCATGGGCATCAGTTGGCGCGACATGGCCGTATCGAACCTTGAGTCCGGCCAGCCCGTCATGCACCTGACCGGCTGGGCCGCAGACCGTCTCGCCGCCCTGACCCCACCCGGCCATCACGCCATCGTCCATGTCACACTGACCGACGATCACCCTTGGGCGCAGGCCTTCGTCATGATCGAGGCCCGCGCGGTTTCCCCGCCCACCCATGGCTTGGCTTGACTCTGGCCCCACCCGCGATCATGTAGCCCCAAACCCTCGGAACAGGACAGATTATGTCGAACAAGGCTAAGGAAGGCATCGCCGAAACCGTTCGCACGGTGGCTTGGGCGCTGGTCATTGCGGGTGTTTTCCGCACCCTGTTCTTCCAGCCTTTCTGGATCCCTTCGGGCTCAATGAAGGACACGCTGCTGATCGGCGATTTCCTGTTCGTCAACAAGATGGCCTACGGCTATTCGCGCTATTCCTGCCCGCTGGCGCTGTGTCCCATCCCAGGGCGCATCCTTGCATCGGAACCGCAGCGTGGCGATGTCGTGGTTTTCCGCCACCCGACAACGGGGGCCGATTTCATCAAGCGGCTGGTCGGTTTGCCCGGCGACAAGGTGCAGGTCAAGGATGGCATCCTTTACCTGAATGACACTATGGTGCCACAGCGCGATGGCGGCACCTTCGAAGAGGTCTTCGAACCACAGGGCTCGCAAAAGTCGCTTCCGCGCTGCCAGAATGCCCCGGTCGGCCTCGGTGGAACCTGCATCAACGAACGCAAGATCGAAACCCTGCCCAATGGTGTGGAACATGCGGTGCTGAACACCGACATGAACCAGGCCGACAATACTCCGGCCTTCACGGTGCCCGCTGGGAATTACTTCTTCATGGGCGACAACCGCGACAATTCGATGGACAGCCGCTTTTCACAGGATGTAGGCGGTGTGGGCTATCTGCCGGCAGAATATCTGATCGGCCGCGCCGACCGGATCATGTTCTCCTCCGCTGGCAGGTCACTGTTCTTCTTCTGGACCTGGCGGTCCGATCGCTTCTTCAAGGCGGTTGAGTGAAGCTCGGCGCAGACATTCAGGCCTTCACGGCCCGGATCGGCCATTCCTTCACCCGGCCTGAACTGCTGCTGCACGCCTTGACCCATGCGTCGATTTCCACCCCGACGCGGCCAGACAACCAGCGGCTCGAATTCCTGGGCGACCGCGTCCTGGGCCTTGTGTTGGCCGAAGCACTTCTGGCCGCAGACAAAGGCGCCAGCGAAGGCCAGCTTGCCCCGCGCTTCAACGCCTTGGTGCGCAAGGAAACCTGCGCCGAAGTGGCCCGCGAACTTGATCTGGGCGCGGTGCTGAAACTCGGCCGGTCCGAAATGATGTCGGGCGGGCGCCGCAAGGAAGCCCTTCTGGGTGACGCGATGGAGGCGGTGATCGCCGCCGTTTATCTGGATGCCGGTTTCGACGCGGCGCGCAACATGGTGCTGCGGCTGTGGGGTACACGCATCGGCGACGTCGAAGCGGATGCGCGCGACGCTAAAACCAGCTTGCAGGAATGGGCTCAGGCCCGCGGCTTGCCGCCCCCCGCCTATAACGAGGTTGGCCGTGAAGGACCGGATCACCAGCCGATGTTCACGGTCGAAGTGACCCTGGCCACCGGCGACAGCGAACGCGCCCGCGCCGGGGCCAAACGCCAGGCCGAACAGGCAGCGGCAAAAGCGCTTCTGGCGCGGATGGAGAATGAAGATGTCTGAAGCCGAAGTCAAAACCCGCGCCGGGTTCGTTGCCCTGATCGGCGAACCGAATGCCGGCAAATCGACGCTTCTCAACCGCATGGTCGGGGCCAAGGTCTCCATCGTCACGCACAAGGTGCAAACCACCCGCACCCGGATCCGTGGCATCGCCATGGAAGGCCAGACACAGATCGTCTTTGTCGACACGCCGGGTCTTTTCCGCCCGCGGCGCCGCCTTGACCGCGCCATGGTCGCCGCCGCCTGGGGTGGGGCCGCCGACGCCGATATCGTTGTGCTGCTGATCGAGGCGCACCGCGGCCTGACAGAAGGCGTGCAATCGATCCTCGAGTCTTTGAAAGAACGCGGGGGCGGGCAGCGGGTGGCGCTGGCGATCAACAAGATCGACCGTGTCAAGGCCGAAGAGCTGCTGGCCCTGTCCCAGAAAATGAGCGAAGCATTTCCCTTTGAACGAACCTTCATGATTTCGGCCGAACGCGGTCATGGCACCGCCGACCTCAAGGCATGGCTGGCGGGCGAACTGCCCGAAGGCCCCTGGTTCTATCCCGAAGACCAGATCGCCGACTTGCCGCTCAGGATCATCGCGTCCGAAGTGACGCGCGAAAAGCTGACGCTGCGCCTTCACGAGGAAATCCCCTATCAATTGACGGTCGAAACCGAAAAGTGGGAAGAACGCGAAGACGGCTCGGTTCGCATCGACCAGCTGATCTATGTCATTCGTGATGGCCACAAGGGTATCGTCCTTGGCCACCGAGGCGAGACGATCAAGGCCATCGGCCAGCAGGCCCGTGCCGATCTGGCCGAATTCCTCGGTCGGCCCGTGCATCTGTTCCTTCAGGTCAAGGTCCGCCCCAACTGGCTCGAGGAAAAGGAACGCTATTCCGAAATGGGACTGGACTGGAAGGATGGCAACTGACGCCCGTCTCACCGCCGATTTCTGGGTGCGCGCCTACCTGCGTCGGCTCGAGATGGCCAACATCCCCGCCTATGTCACCGCCAGGGGCGATGCGACCGCCGGGGCTGTGCTGATTAAACTCGCCACCCTCGACGGCCAGGCCCGCGCCTTCCAACGCTCCTTTGATCTGATGACCGGCAACCGCGCCTGGGTGACACTCGCCGCAGGCCCCGAAGCCGAGGTTGACGCCACCATCACCCGCCAACGGCAAAACGACCCGGACCTGTGGGTGATCGAACTGGAAAGCCGCGGCGGCCATACCCTTCTGGACGAGGATGGACTTTCCTCATGATCCCCGTTCATCTTGGCTGAAATACTCCGGGGGTCCGGGGGCAGAGCCCCCGGCCGCCGCCGCGAAGGACTCTGATGGACTGGCGTGACCAAGGTCTGCTTCTCTCCGTGCGACCGCATGGCGAAAGCGGCGCGATCATCGAAGTATTCACCCCAAACCACGGCCGCCATGCGGGGCTCGTGCGGGGCGGGGCATCGCGCCGCATGGGGCCGGTGCTGCAACCCGGCAACCAGCTTGACCTGACCTGGAAAGCCCGCCTCGAAGATCATATTGGGCAGTTCACTGCCGAACTGATCCTCTCGCGCGCGGCCTTGTGGGATGACCGCCTGACGCTCGCGGGCCTTAATGCCGTCTGCGGCCTGCTGCATTTCGCCCTGCCAGAACGCGAAGCGCTCCCCGGCCTTTATCTGGCGACGCAAGCGCTTCTTGGCGACCTTGCCAGCACCCCAGCCTGGCCGATGACCTATCTGCATTGGGAACTGCTGTTGCTGAACACGCTCGGCTATGGCCTTGATCTGTCCGCCTGCGCCGTCACCGGATCAACGGCGGATCTCGCCTATGTAAGCCCGAGGACGGGTCGCGCCATATCGCGCACGGGTGCCGGAAACTGGGCCGACCGCCTGTTGCCTTTGCCGCCTTGCCTGCTGGGCCGCCCTCCTGCCAGCGGGGCCGAACTTCTGGCGGCCCTCGCCGTCAGCGGCCATTTTCTTGGGCAAAAGCTGGCCCCCGACCTGGCGCCGAAGCCCTATCCCGATGCCCGCAAGCGGCTGATGGATCTTCTGTCGCGCTGACCGCCTTTGGTGCAGGCACCTCACCAAACCGACAAATTCGGTCGAAAATTCACTAGACACCTGCCCGCCTGCGGCCAAGTCTGCGCCAACGGAGCAGCGAATGAACACCCGCCCAATAACCGACTTCCTGAACCGGAGCCTCAAGCCCGGGGTGCCGGGCTTTGCCCTTCTGGCAGGGCTTGAAGCTGTGGTGCGCGGCACCACACTGTCGTGCTTTCCTCTGCTCATGTATCGCGCCTATGGCAATGCCAGCCTGGTTTCGGTCTTCTATTTCTGCGTCGGGCTGATCTCGCTTGCGACCCTGATGATGGCCCCGCAGCTGACACGTTTTCTGCCGCGCAGCCGGGTCTATATGCTTGGCGTGTCGCTTTACATCGTTGCCGCTGTCTGTGGCATGATCGGCGGCCGGCTGACCGGCGTGGCGCTGTTAATCTACATAGACCGCCTTGATCTGCGAATAGAGCGAAAGGGCTGCCAGCGAGTTCTCGCGGCCGATGCCCGACTGCTTGACGCCGCCGAAGGGGATTTCGACCGGCGTCAGGTTATAGGCGTTGATCCAGCAGGTTCCGGCCTGCAACTC
>CANJQT010000071.1 GCA_947476475.1 Paracoccaceae bacterium
CGAAATCAACCCGATCTCCCCGCGCCAAGCCCGCACCCTCCAGGTGATCCATGAAACGCGCCCCTCGCAGCCGTCAACGCCATGATTTATATGCGAAATATCACGATTACGACAGCGAAATCAGCGACTTACTTGGAGAATGTGGGTTGTTGCGATTTAGAAATTGTTTACCTAACGCTTCATAACGTGAGGCACGCTACCAGGGGGCTGGGTGGCCAAGCGCATAAGAAGCCAAGGATGTAACCTTTGACCGTGCCCTATTCAGATTTTTCCTCCTCCTCACGCGTGCATGCCGCCAGCAACATCTATGAGAGTGTTGGCAAGCGCTGTCTTGACCTGATCCTGGTCCTGATCGCCGCGCCGGTTGCGGTTCCGCTCGTCGCACTGATCCTGCTGGCAACCTGGCGCGAAGGCGGCAGGCCGCTTTACGTCCAGCACCGCATTGGGCGCGGGGGAAAGCAGTTCCGTTGCTGGAAGGTCCGCACGATGGTGCAGAATGCTGACAGGGTTCTTGCGGAACTCATCGTCAGCGATCCGGTGGTCGCGCAAGAATGGCACCATAATCAGAAACTGACCGATGATCCGCGCATTACCCGCCTTGGCCGCTTCTTGCGCCGGACCAGCCTTGACGAGCTTCCTCAGCTTTGGAACGTGATCAACGGAACCATGTCGCTGATCGGCCCGCGCCCCTTTACCCCCGATCAGCGCGCCCTTTACGCGGGCGGTCATCACGCGGCCTATTACAATTATCGCCCCGGCCTTTCCGGCCTGTGGCAGGTCAGCCGCCGCAGCGCAGGATCCTTTGCCGAACGCGTGGCCTATGACGAACAATACTGCCGCAACGTCAGCTTCCTTGGTGATGCGGCAATCCTCTGGCAGACGCTCTTCGTAGTGGCGCGCGCCACAGGTATCTAGCCGAACCTCCGCCAGATCGCCTTGTCGCCCATTCCCTCTACAAAGACTGCGTGGGCCCTTGCTTCGTCTTCACTCAGCCGTGACGGCAAAGGGGCTGGTCGGCGCGGGGCCGTCCATGGGCCAGCGTCGGCACCGCCAGCCCCCGTATCGCGCGCCTCTGTGGCCTGAGACAGGCCAAAATCCGGCTGGCGGCCCCCGATCAGCTCCAGATAGACCTCTGCCAACAATTCACTGTCCAGCAACGCGCCGTGCTTTTCGCGCGCGGAATTGTCGATGCCAAACCGGCGGCACAAAGCATCCAATGACGCTGGTGCGCCCGGAAATTTGCGCCGCGCCACCGCCACCGTATCAAGCGCCCGCTCCATCGGCAGCGTCGGCATGCCTGCCCAGTTCAGTTCTGCATTCAAGAATTTCATGTCGAAGGCGGCGTTATGAATGACCAGCCGAGAATCCGCGCCAATGAACTCCAGAAAGGCGATGCCAACCTCGGCAAAGCGCGGCTTGTCACGCAGAAAGTCATCCCCAAGCCCATGCACCTCGAACGCCTCTTTCGGCACGGCGCGACCAGGGTTGACGTATTGGTGATAAACGCGCCCGGTCGGCATGTGATTGAAAAGCTCGATCGCGCCGATCTCGACGATCCGGTGCCCCTCAGAGGGCTCAAAGCCCGTGGTTTCCGTATCCAGAACGATTTCACGCATGGCCGTTGCTCAGCTTGGCGATCAGGGCCCGCACCGCAACTTCGGCGGACGCAAGATCACGGGTTTCAATGATGTGGTCAGCGCGGGCGCGCTTTTCGGCATCGGGCATCTGCCGGGCCAGAATCGTCCGGAACTCGGTTTCTGTCATCCCGCGGCCAAGAACGCGGGCGCGTTGTTCGTCTGCCGGGGCAGAAACGACAACCACCGCATCACACCGGGCATCTGCCCCGGTTTCAAATAGCAGCGGAATATCCAGAACCACAACTTTGGCATCCTGATGGGCAGCGATGAAGGCGGCACGGTCAGCGGCGATCAGCGGATGAACGGTGGCGTTCAGCCAATCCAGAATTGCTGGGTCAGCCGCGACCATGGCCCGCAGGCCCGCGCGGTTGACCCCACCCTCGGCATCCATCGCCTGCGGAAACCTGGCCGCAATCGCGCGTGCCGCGGGCTGGCCGGGCCTATAAAGGCGGTGCACAGCTTCATCCGCGTCCCAGACCGGCACACCGCACTTGGCGAACATGGCGGCTGTTGTCGATTTGCCCATGCCGATGGATCCGGTCAGCCCAAGAAGAAATGGCCGGTTCATTCCGCCAGAACCGCGTCGCGGGTCGCCTGATCTACCTCGGGCTTCTTGCCGAACCAACGCTCAAAGCCCGGAACCGCCTGATGCAGCAGCATCCCCAGCCCGTCGACAACGGTGCAGCCCATCTCTTCCGCTTCGGTCAAAAGCCGGGTTTTCAACGGCACATAAACCAGATCGGTCACCGTGGCCTTGGGCGACAAGGCATCCAGCGGCACGCGGAAATCCGGCTTGCCGACCATGCCAAGCGAACTGGTGTTCACCACCGTTATTGCGTCTTCCAGCATGTTACCGGCTTGCGCCCAGTCATGCACGATGACCTTTGCACCAAACTCCGTGCGCAACGCCTCGGCGCGTGCCTTGGTGCGGTTGGCCAGGCGTATTTCGGGCGCCCCCGCCTCTAGCAGCGATGCTATGACGGCCCGCGCGGCCCCGCCCGCGCCGATCACCGCCGCAGGTCCGCTAGCTGGCTGCCAGGCGGGCGCATTCTGGCGCAGGTTGGCGATGAACCCGTAACCATCAGTATTGTCCGCATGAATCCTGCCATCCCGGCGGAAGATCAGCGTGTTGGCTGCACCGATCAGCGCCGCCCGGTCAGTGACGATATCGGCCAGCGCCAGAACGCTCTCCTTATGCGGAATGGTCACATTGCACCCGACGAACCCTGCCAAAGGCAAGGCGCGGATCACCTGTTCCAGATCACTCTGCGCCACATCCATCGGAATATAGTGCCCGGCAATCCCGTATCTTTTCAGCCAATAACCATGCAGGCGCGGCGACCGCGAATGTGCAACGGGCGAGCCGATGACGGCAGCAAGTGGGATACGGGGGTGATCGGTCATGTGGTGATGTCGCCGCGAATGTGAAGCCAGGTCAAGAGTTCGATCAGTGGCAGCCCTAGGATATGAAAGAAATCACCCTCGATGCGGGAAAAAAGCCGCACCCCTTCCCCTTCGATCTGATAGCAGCCAACCGAATGGCGCACCTCGTCCCAGGTGCGCGACAGATAGGCGTCGATGAAGCCCACGCTCAGCGGGTGCATGACCATCCGCACTTGCCCGACATTTCGCCACAACGGCTGGCCGCCCTGACACACGACAGCGGCCGAAAAAAGCCGGTGGCGGCGATTTGCCAGAAAGCGCAGTTGCTCTGCGCCCTCCTCGCGGTTTTCGGGTTTGCCGAAAATGCGCCCCTCACATTCCAGTATCTGGTCTGCCCCGATGACCAGCGCCTCCGGGTTCCGGTCGGATATTTTCCGGGCCTTCATCTCTGCCAACAGATCAGCCAGATCAGCCGGACTGCCAGCTTCCGCCTGATAGCTTTGGCGAACGGCATCCTCGTCCACCCGCCCGGGGACCACCTGAAAGCTCAGGCCGGCGCGGCGCAGCATGTCCGCACGGATGCCAGAGGCGGATGCAAGGATGATCTGAGCCATTCTGGGCCTGTGGGTTTGCCTGTGGATAGTCGCGGGCAAGGGCTTGGGGCGGTGCGTGGGCTTTTCAGGCCTACGGCGAAAAGCGCGTGATTGGCCAGGTTTGTCAAGCGCCGCAAGGCGTCTTTCCCGTTGTGCATGGCCATCTCCGCGACCTGTGGGCAGGGGCAAGTTGACACAGGCCTGTGGATGGTTTCCAGGTGTTCACGGCAGCATAAAAAGACCTAACACATTGTAAAGTAATTGATATCATCCATGTCATGGGTTTTCCACAGCCTATCCACAGTTTCCTGCGCTTGTGGGTCAAACTCGGGACGGAATAGTTATCCCGTTCTCCACAGGGCCTACATCATCATCATCTTTCTCTTTAGATTCTTTCTTTGATAAAGAAGGCAAGAAAGCGAAGGGCATAGAGGACGAGTGATGGGTGATTTTCTGGCCTCCTGGTACCTCTGGACAAAAGCGCTGCATGTCATTTCGGTGATTGCCTGGATGGCAGGGCTTTTCTACCTGCCGCGGCTTTACGTCTATCATGCAGAGGTCGTCGAAAAGGGATCGCCCACCGATAGCCTGTTCCAAACCATGGAACGTCGTTTGCTGCGCGCCATCATGAATCCCGCCATGTGCGCGGTCTGGGTCTTTGGCTTGGCGCTGGTCTTTACGCCGGGAATTGTCAGCTGGTCGGAAGTCTGGCCCTGGACCAAGGCGGCAGCTGTCTTGGGTATGACCTGGTTTCACCACTGGCTTGGCTACCGGCGCAAGGATTTTCTGGCCGGGAACAATGTCCGCTCTGGGCGCACTTACCGGATCATGAACGAAGTGCCGACCGTGCTTCTGGCGCTGATCGTCTTCTCTGTCATCCTGAAATTCTGACCTTTTTCAGGGCTTCGTTGACTTTTCGCGTTGGCCCGCGTATCCGGTGACCAAGCCCTCCGTCCGGAGAAGGCGTTTTCCCCTATGATCGACATCGCAGCTGATCACGGCTGCCCCATGAGTTTTTACCAATGACCGAAGAGCGTCTGAATCTTGCCGACCTGAAAGCCAAAAGCCCCGCCGACCTTCTGACGATGGCCGAGGAGCTGGAGATCGAAAACGCCTCGACCATGCGCAAGGGCGAGATGATGTTCTCGATCCTGCGCGAGTATGCCGAAGAAGGCTATGAAATCGGCGGGGACGGGGTTCTTGAGGTGATGCAGGACGGTTTCGGCTTCCTGCGGTCCCCGTCTGCAAACTACCTGGCGGGTCCTGATGACATCTATGTCAGCATGGACATGTTGCGCCAATATTCGCTGCGCACCGGTGACACCGTGGAAGGCGATATTCGCGCCCCTGGCGAAAACGAACGTTACTTTGCCATGACCAAGGTGACGCGGATCAATTTTGAAGACCCCGAGCGTGCGCGCCACAAGGTCGCCTTCGACAACCTGACGCCGCTTTACCCCGACGAACGCCTGAAGATGGAGATCGAGGATCCGACCATCCGCGATCGTTCCGCCCGGATCATCGATCTGGTGTCGCCGATCGGCAAAGGCCAGCGCTGTCTGATCGTGGCGCCGCCACGCACCGGTAAAACGGTGCTGTTGCAGAACATCGCCCATTCGGTCGCAACCAATCACCCGGAATGTTACCTGATCGTGCTGTTGATCGACGAACGCCCCGAAGAAGTTACCGACATGCAGCGCTCTGTGAAGGGCGAGGTTGTGTCTTCGACCTTTGACGAACCAGCAACGCGGCACGTGGCCGTGGCCGAAATGGTCATCGAAAAGGCCAAGCGCTTGGTCGAACATAAGCGTGATGTGGTGATCCTGCTTGATTCGATCACGCGTTTGGGCCGCGCCTTCAACACGGTTGTGCCGTCATCGGGCAAGGTTCTGACCGGCGGCGTTGACGCCAACGCGCTGCAGCGCCCGAAGCGCTTCTTTGGCGCCGCGCGCAACATCGAAGAGGGCGGGTCGCTGACGATCATCGCCACCGCGCTGATCGATACCGGCAGCCGGATGGACGAAGTGATTTTTGAAGAATTCAAGGGGACCGGTAACTCCGAAATCGTCCTGGATCGCAAGGTCGCCGACAAGCGCGTCTTCCCCGCGATGGACATTCTGAAATCCGGCACACGGAAGGAAGAACTGTTGGTCGATCAGAAAGACCTTCAAAAGACCTACGTTCTGCGGCGGATTCTGAACCCGATGGGCACCACCGACGCGATCGAATTCCTGATCGGCAAGTTGAAACAAACCAAAACCAACGGCGAGTTCTTCGAATCGATGAATTCCTGATTTGTTCATATAGAACAATAGGTTAATAGGATGGATACGATATTCGCCCTGGCCTCGGCCCGCGGAAAGGCGGGGGTCGGGGTTATACGGCTTTCCGGGCCGGCAGCCTGGGATGCGGTTGCCGCGCTTTGTGGATCGCTGCCTGAACCCCGGCGCGCTTCGGTGCGGCGCATCGTGTCAGGTGCAGATTTCCTGGACGAAGCCCTGGTGATCCTGTTCGAAAAAGGTGCCAGCTTCACCGGCGAATCCTCTGCCGAACTTCATATCCACGGCGCTACGGCAACGGTTGCCGCGGTTCTGCGGGCGCTGGCCGGCCTGCAGGGCCTTCGCATGGCGGAACCCGGTGAATTCACTCGCCGGGCGCTTGAAAACGGGCGGCTGGATCTGGCACAGGTCGAAGGCCTAGCCGATCTGATAGAGGCGGAAACCGAAGCGCAGCGCAAACAGGCATTGCGGGTTCTCTCCGGCGCGATCGGGGCGCGGGCCGAAGGCTGGCGGCGCGATCTGATCCGGGCGGCGGCTCTGCTTGAGGCAACCATTGATTTTGCTGACGAAGATGTACCCATGGACGTCCGGCCAGAGGTTTCCGGGCTGATGGCGCGCGTGGGCACCGATTTGCACCGCGAAGTGGCGGGCGTGCAGGCGGCAGAGCGGATCAGGGATGGCTATGAAGTTGCCATAGTCGGTCGGCCGAACGCTGGAAAATCAACACTTCTCAATGCCTTGGCTGGGCGGGATGCGGCCATCACTTCTGACATCGCAGGGACTACCCGCGACGTCATCGAAGTTCGGATGGACCTTGGCGGGCTGCCGGTAACCCTTCTTGATACGGCGGGCCTGCGCGAAAGCGCCGACCGGATCGAGGCGTTGGGGGTAGAGCGCGCCTTGCGGCGCGCGCGCCAATCCGACCTGAGGATCTTCTTGCTGGATGGGCAGGATCTGCCGCTCTTGCCGCCAGAGCCGGATGACCTTCTGGTCTGGGGAAAGGCCGACCTTGCGCCGCGCGAGGGGCTTTCAGTCTCTGGTCATACCGGGCAGGGACTTGATTTCCTGATCGCTGCTGTTAGCGAACGCCTGTCGGCCCGCGCCGCCCGGGCGGGCGTAATGACGCGTGAACGCCACCGCCTCGCGATGGTTTCGGCGATTGCCTCTTTGGAATCGGCACAAGCCGAGTTAGAAGGCGGGCTTGGGCGGACGGAGCTTGCTGCGGAACAGCTGCGGCGGGCGATTCGGGCGCTGGATTCTCTGGTTGGCAGGGTGGACGTAGAAGACCTTCTTGACGAGATCTTCGCCAGCTTCTGCATCGGCAAGTAAGGATGTTTCACGTGAAACATTTCGACGTCATCATCGTTGGCGGCGGCCATGCGGGCGCCGAAGCCGCGCACGCCGCGGCCCGGATGGGTGCGCGCACCGCTTTGGTGACCATGCGCGCCGATACGATTGGCGTCATGTCCTGCAACCCGGCCATCGGCGGGTTGGGCAAGGGCCATCTTGTGCGCGAGATTGACGCGCTGGATGGTCTGATGGGCCGCGTGGCCGACAAATCCGGCATCCAGTTCCGTCTGTTGAACCGCCGAAAGGGGCCAGCCGTGCAGGGGCCGCGCGCCCAGGCTGACCGCAAATTGTTCCGTCTGGCCATGCAGGCTGAAATCGCCGCCACGCCGAACCTTCAGGTAATAGAAGGCGAAGCCGCTGATCTGATTATGGAAAACGGCGCTGTCGCGGGCCTGCTTCTGGCCGATGGCGAACAGCTTTCGGCCCGGTCCGTGGTGCTTTGCACCGGCACGTTTCTGCGTGGCTTGATCCATATCGGTGATGCCAACCATGAAGGCGGCCGCATGGGCGACCGCCCGTCAGTGCCGTTGGCAGACCGGTTGCATGCGCTTGCCCTGCCGATGGGCAGGCTGAAAACCGGCACGCCGCCGCGCCTTGATGGCAGGACGATCAACTGGGACATTCTGGAACAGCAACCTGGCGACGATGACCCGGTGGTGTTTTCCTTCCTTCACAAAAGCCCCTTTGTGCGTCAGGTTTCCTGCGGCATCACCCACACAAACGAAGCGACCCACGCGATCATTCGTGAAAATCTGGGGCGGTCGGCCATGTATGGCGGCCTGATCGAAGGCGTCGGGCCGCGTTACTGCCCGTCGATCGAAGACAAGGTTGTGCGATTCGCTGACAAGACCTCGCACCAGGTTTTTCTGGAACCCGAAGGGCTGGATGACCCCACCATCTATCCCAACGGCATCTCCACATCGCTTCCCGCCGATGTGCAAAAAGACTACGTGCAATCAATCGTCGGGCTGGAACGCGCGGTGATCACCCAGCCGGGCTACGCCATCGAATATGACTATGTCGATCCGCGCGCCCTGCGTCCGACCTTGGAACTGAAGGACGTGCCCGGGCTTTATCTGGCAGGGCAAATCAACGGCACCACGGGCTACGAAGAAGCTGGCGCACAGGGGCTTGTCGCGGGGTTGAATGCGGCGGCGCGCGCGTTGGGCCACGAATCGGTCACGTTTGGCCGAGCGGAAAGCTACATCGGCGTGATGATTGATGATCTGGTGACGCGCGGCGTGACCGAACCTTACCGCATGTTCACTTCGCGCGCGGAATTCCGGCTGTCCTTGCGCGCCGACAACGCTGATCAGCGGCTGACCGGGCGCGGCGTGGCGCTTGGCTGTGTTGGTGAACCGCGTCGCGCGGCCTTTGAAGCGAAGATGGAACTGCTGTCATCTGGCCGCGAACGCCTTGAATCCAAATCATTTTCTCCGGCAGAGGCGGAGAAATGCGGCATACATGTGAACCATGACGGGCAGCGCCGCAGCGCCTACCGGATGCTGTCGATGCCGGATGTGGGGTTCGATAACCTCATCCTTGGAGCGCCCGATTTGGCCGACATCACGCCGGAAATCCGCGAACAACTGGCGCGCGACGCGCTTTATGCCACCTTCATCGACCGTCAGCGCGCGGATGCAGAGCTTCTGAAGCGGGACGAAGCGCATGTGATTCCGGCGGATTTCGACTATGGTCCTCTGGATGGGCTGTCAACGGAACTGAAGATGAAACTGCAACGCGTTCGGCCCGAAACCCTTGCTCATGCGGCGCGCATCGAAGGGATGACGCCCGCCGCGCTGACTCTGATCCTCGCCGTCCTGCGGCGCAACGAACGGCAGAGATCGGCCGGATGAGCGAGCAGACCTTTCTTGATCAACGCAATGTTTCACGTGAAACATTGGACCGGCTTCGCGCCTATGAAGCATTGCTGCGCAAGTGGAATCCGGCAATAAATCTGGTGGCCAAATCAACGCTCGACGACGTATGGTCGCGCCACTTCCTTGATTCCGCACAGATTTTTGATCTGGCACCCAAAGATGCCCGAACCTGGGCCGATCTTGGCAGCGGCGCCGGTTTTCCGGGTATGGTGGTTGCGATCCTGTCGGCGGAAAGGGGGCAGGCGCTGGCAGTTACGCTTGTGGAAAGCGATCAGCGCAAGGCCGCCTTCCTGATGGCCGCCGCGCGGGATCTGGGCCTGAAGCTGACCGTTGCCGCCAAACGCATAGAAGCCCTGCCGCCCCTCTCTGCCGATGTGCTTTCGGCACGGGCCCTCGCGCCGCTTGACCAGCTGATTGGCCACGCGGAACGCCACCTGTCTCCGCAAGGCACAGCGCTTTTTCCCAAGGGCGCAAGCCATGCTGCGGAATTGAAGCAAGCCCTTGAAAGATGGCGGTTTTCGTATGAAATATCGCGCAGCATGACCGACGCCGAAGCGGTCATCTATCAGATAAAGGGGGTTTCGCGTGCCTGATCCGACCCGGCCAAAAGGACCCCGCATCATTGCAGTCACCAACCAGAAGGGTGGCGTGGGAAAGACAACCACCGCCATCAATCTTGCCGCCGCTCTGGCCGAAGTCGGCAAGCGTGTCCTTCTGGTCGACCTTGATCCCCAGGGCAACGCTTCGACGGGGCTTGGCGCCGAGCCTGCCGCCCGCGGCCTGACGACCTACGACCTCCTGATCGAAGATGCCGATCTGGCCGACGTCATCCGCCCGACCGCGGTTCCAAACCTGTCGCTTTGTCCCGCGACCACCGATCTTTCCTCAGCAGATATCGAACTTGTCTCGAACGAAAAGCGCAGTTTCCTGCTGCATGACGCGCTTCGCCAACCCTCGATCGACGATTTCGCCTTTGATTATGTCTTCATCGACTGCCCGCCTTCGCTCAACCTGCTGACCGTCAACGCCATGATTGCCGCGCACGCCGTCCTGATCCCGCTTCAGGCCGAATTCTTTGCGCTGGAGGGGCTTTCACAGCTCATGCTGACCATCCGCACCGTCCGCCAATCGGCCAACGCCGATCTGCGGATCGAAGGGATTGTCCTCACCATGTATGATGGCCGCAACAACCTATCACAACATGTAGAGGCAGACGCCCGTGCCAATCTGGGTGATCTGGTATTCCGCACTGTCATTCCGCGCAACGTTCGGGTCAGCGAGGCGCCGTCTTACTCGATCCCGGTCCTCGCCTATGACAGCGCCTCGAAAGGCAGCATGGCCTATCGCGCGCTGGCGCAAGAACTGATCGCGCGGCACAGCAAACTCAACTGAAAGGGCAGCAGATGGCCGACAAGAAAAACGAACGTCGTGGCCTTGGCCGGGGTCTCTCCGCCCTGATGGCCGATGTCGGCGCCAGCCCCGAATCGTCAGACCGCAACCCGCGCCGCCCAGACATGACCCTGCCGATCGAACTGATCGAACCCAATCCAGACCAGCCCCGCCGCGATTTCCCCCGCGAGGCGCTCGAGGAACTGGCCGCCTCAATTCGTGAAAAAGGGGTCATCCAGCCGCTGATCGTTCGGGATAACCCAAGAAAAGCAGGATCTTACGAAATTGTGGCCGGTGAACGCCGCTGGCGTGCCGCGCAGATCGCACAGCTTCATACCCTCCCGGTTCTGGTGCGCGAAGTCTCTGACGCTGAACTTCTCGAATTGGCGATCATCGAAAATATCCAGCGCGCCGATCTGAACGCGGTGGAAGAGGCGATGGGTTACCGCCAGCTTATGGATCGGTTCGGCCATACCCAGGAAAAGATGGCCGAAGCCCTGTCGAAAAGCCGCAGCCATATTGCCAACCTTCTGCGTCTGCTGAACCTGCCCGAAACTGTTCTGGCCTGGCTGCGCGAAGGCAAGCTGACGGCAGGTCACGCCCGCGCCCTGGTTGCCACCGCCGACCCGATCAGCCTCGCGCGCGAGGTGATCTCCAAAGGCCTTTCGGTGCGGGAAACCGAAAAGCTGGCGCAGGCCCCAAAACAGGCCAAGGGTAAGGCGGACAGCCGACGCGCCCCCGAAAAAGACGCCGACACGCGGGTGCTGGAACAGGATCTCTCGGCCAATCTGCGGATGAAGGTCGTCATAGACCACAAGGGTCATGACGGCGGCGATCTTGTCATCAGCTACAAATCACTCGAACAGCTGGACGAACTTTGCCAGTTGCTTTCGCAAGTGCGTTAAGTCTATCGGCTTGGCCGGGTCCAGATGAAGATCATCACACCGGCCAGCGCAACGACTTGAACTGCAATGATAATCGGCGGAATCCCAAGAAGCAGGGACATCACGAAAGCGGCCGCCACCGAAAGGCTCGCCAACCGCTTGGCCTTCAGTGAAATCGCGCCGCGCTCGTTCCAGTCGTGAATCGGCGGACCCAGAACCCGATGGCTCAGCAGCCAGCGGTGCAGGCGCCTTGACGACTTCCCAAAAAAGAATCCGGCGGCCAACAAGAAGGGCACCGTTGGAAGGAACGGCAAAAACAGCCCGACAACTGCCAATGTAACGCAGATCAGGCCAGCAATCGCCCAGACCCCCCGGATCATGCCAGAAGCTCCCGCAAGATCGCGTTCAGCACCGGCCGCCCCGCGCGGCTGGCGGCCAACCGCGTGGTGGAACGTTCGATCATTCCGATCTCCTCCAGCCGCGACAGAACGCCTGCATCAAGCGGCCGTCCGGCCAACGCGGCAAAGCGGGCAGGGTCAATCCCTTCGGTCAGGCGCAGCCCCATCAACAGAAATTCCGACGCCTGATCAGACCCGTTGAGCGGCTCGCGCGGCCCGTCGCCAGACCCCTCCTTCTCCACCCGCGCCAGCCAGTCGCCCGGAGCCCTTGGCGCCTCGATCGCCCAGCGCCTGCCAGACAGGGTCAGCCGCCCATGCGCGCCGGGGCCGATCCCGGCATAATCGCCATAGCGCCAATAAACCTGATTGTGCCGGCTCTCCGAACCGGGCCGTGCATGGTTGGAAACCTCATAGGCGGGCAGCCCCGCCTCATCACAAATATCTTGTGTTATCAAATACATGTCGCTTGCCGCCTCATCGTCCGGCAGCCCGTGCAAATGGCCTGCCGCAGCTCGCGCGCCAAAAACCGTGCCGTCCTCGATCGTCAGCTGGTAAAGCGAAAAATGATCGACGGCCATGGCAAGGGCCTCGCGCAACTCGGCTTTCCACTGGTCCAGCGTTTGGTCCTGCCGGGCATAGATCAGATCGAAACTCACCCTGCCAAAAGCTGCCCGCGCAATGTCAAACGCGCGCCGCGCGTCGGCCACCGAATGCATCCGCCCCAGTCGCCGCAAATCCACATCGTTCAGCGCCTGCACCCCCATCGACAGCCGGTTGACCCCGCCCTCGGCATAGGCCCGAAACCGCCCGGCTTCGACGGATCCGGGATTGGCTTCCAGCGTCACCTCGAAATCATTGGCGGGGGTCCATGCCGCCCGTACCCGCTCCAAAATCGCCGCGACCACCTCTGGGTCCATAAGCGAAGGCGTTCCGCCCCCGAAGAACACCGTGTTCAGAACTCGTCCCGGCGTCAGCGCCGCCGTCCGGTCAATCTCGCTCAGATAGGCGGAAAGCCAGCGTTTCTGGTCAATATTGGCCGCGACATGGCTGTTGAAGTCGCAATAGGGGCATTTGGAAGTGCAAAAGGGCCAGTGGATATAAAGCCCGAACCCACCGTGCCGCCAGTCCTCCACCGCCAACTCCCTCAAAAGACCGCAAGCCTCATTTTCTGTCCGCAAATATCCCGGAGTGGTCCGGGGAGGCAGCGCCTCCCCGGCGGATTTACCCAAGCGGCAAGACCCGGGATGCGATCACCCCTTCAGCGCCGTCACCTCAATCTCGATCTTCATCTCCGGCTTGATCAGCCCGGCCAGCACCATCGTGGCCGCAGGCCGGATTTCACCAAGATTTTCACCCAGAACCGGTAGCAAATCCTCGACCAGTGCAGCATCCGTAACAGTATACTGCACCCGAACGATATCGCCCATCGTGAAGCCGCCCTGATCCAGCGCCCATTTGATCGTGGCAAAGCAGTTGCGCGCCTGATCTGCCACACTTTCAGGCATGACCATCGTCGAATAATCATATCCGGTAACGCCAGACACAAAGCACCAGGGTCCCTTCACCACTGCGCGGCTATAGCCCATGGTCCGCTCGAACGGCGATCCGGTCGAAATCAGCTTCATCTCATCCTCCAAAGGCCGCAGCCAGCTTGTTGAACGCATCCGCCCGGTGCGAGATGCGGTTTTTCTCGGCCGGGCCCATCTCGGCAAAGGTTATTTCATAGCCGTCGGGCTGGAACATCGGGTCATACCCATGCCCCTCGGCCCCGCGCATGGGCCAGACAACCTGCCCGTCCACCTTGCCTTCAAACACCTCATCATGCCCATCCGGCCAGGCCAGAACCATGGTCGCCCGAAACCGTGCGCGGCGGGGGTAGGGGGCGGAAACAGTCTCTAACTCGGCCCAAGTCCGGGTCATCGCCATGTGAAAGTCGCGACCGCCACCCGGCAGCATCGCCCAGTCGGCGGTGTAAACGCCGGGGCGGCCACCCAAGCCATCCACCTCAATGCCGCTGTCGTCAGCCAACGCCGGAAGACCGGTGGCCTTCGCCGCCGCGTGGGCCTTGATGCGCGCATTGCCGATGAATGTGCTTTCAGTTTCCTCGGGCTCCGGCAGCCCCATCTCGGCCGCGCCGACGCAGGAAATGCCAAAAGGTGCCAGCAGGGCGGCAATCTCCTCCAGCTTCCCCTTGTTGTGGGTCGCCACCAGCAGCTTGTCGCCCTGAAACCGCCTCATGCCACGGCGGCTTTCTGTGCTGCCACCAGCGCTGCGATCCCGGCCTCCGACAGATCCAGCAGCTTGCCCATTTCCTCGCGGCTGAAAGTCGCGCCTTCGGCAGACATCTGCACCTCGATCAGTCGCCCGCGCCCGGTCAGGATGAAATTGCCATCGGTTCCGGCCTCGCTGTCTTCGGCGTAGTCCAGATCCAGAACCGGCTGGCCCGCATAGATGCCACAGCTGACTGCGGCCACATGATCGACCAACGGGTCGCTGACGACCGCGCCCGATTTCAGCAGCTTGTTGACCGCCAGCCGCAGTGCCACCCAGCCCCCGGTGATCGACGCGCAGCGCGTGCCGCCATCGGCCTGGATCACATCGCAATCAACCACGATCTGCCGCTCGCCCAAGGCGGCGCGGTCAACCCCGGCGCGCAGCGCCCGCCCGATCAGCCGCTGAATTTCCTGTGTGCGGCCAGACTGTTTGCCCGCCGCCGCCTCACGCCGGTTGCGGGTGTTGGTGGCGCGCGGCAACATGCCGTACTCCGCCGTTACCCAGCCAAGTCCGGTGCCCTTCAGGAACGGTGGCGCCTTGTCTTCGATTGTCGCGGTGCAGATCACCTGTGTCTCGCCGCAGCGGATCAGGCAGGATCCCTCAGCATGTTTCGTCACCCCGATTTCAATCGAAATCGGGCGCATTTCATCAAGTTTCCGGCCAGAGGGGCGCATCGCAACATCCTTCAAGGTTTTTCGCGCCCATTAGAAGCTCGCGCGCTTCTGATGCAACCCCGATTGACGGCTTCCCCCTCGCGTCACTAAATGAACAGAATGAACAACAGCCCGAAAATTCTGGCCCAGATGAACGAACGTTCGCGCGAAGTCTTTCGCCGCGTGGTCGAAGGCTATCTCGATAGCGGCGATCCGATTGGCTCGCGCTCGCTCAGCCGTTCGATGACCGAAAAACTGTCGGCGGCGACAATCCGCAACGTGATGCAGGATCTGGAATTCCTAGGCCTGCTTGACAGCCCGCATATTTCGGCCGGGCGCATTCCCACTCAGCTTGGCTGCGCATGTTCGTTGACGGGCTGATGGAGGTGTCTTCGGTCACGCTCGAGGACCGGCGGGCGATTGATGCAACGATGGGTGCCGCCGAAGCAGACGTCGGATCTCTGCTGGACCGGGTCGGGGCCGCGCTTTCGGGCATCACCCATGGCGCAAGTCTGGTGCTGACGCCCAAGCACGAAGCCCCGATCCGTCATATCGAATTTGTCTCGCTCGCACCCGACCGCGCCCTTGTGGTGCTGGTGTTTGCCGATGGCCAGGTGGAAAATCGGGTGTTCACCCCGCCGCTGGGCCAGACGCCTTCGTCCATGCGCGAGGCGGGAAATTTTCTGAATGCGCTGGCCGAAGGCCGCACCCTGTCGGAACTGCGCCTTCAGATCAAACGCGAAATCACCGCGCGGCGGCAGGAACTGAACGACCTGGCCCGCGATCTGGTTGAAAGCGGCCTCGCCCTTTGGGAAAATCCCGGCGAATCTCAGGAACGGCTGATCGTGCGTGGCCAGTCGAACCTTCTTGATCAGACCGCCGAAGCAGATCTGACGCGAATCCGCAGCCTGTTCGATGACCTTGAACGCAAGCGTGATATCGCCGATTTCCTTGAACTGGCCGAATCCGGCGAGGGTGTGCGCATTTTCATCGGGTCAGAGAACAAACTTTTCTCACTTTCGGGTTCCTCTCTGGTGGTCTCTCCCTATATGAACGCGGATCGAAAGATCATCGGCGCCGTCGGCGTGATCGGGCCGACGCGGTTGAACTATGGCCGCATCGTGCCGATCGTCGACTATACGGCACAGCTTGTCGGCAGATTGCTGTCGGGCGAGCGCAAGGGATAAAAGACTTATGAGCGATATGAAGAAAGACGAACTTGCGGAAGACCAGGCCCTGATGGGCGAAGAGATGCTGGACGAAGATCCGCTTCTTGCCGAAATCGACGCGCTCAAGGCGGAACGGGACGAACTGAAGGACCGGTTCATGCGGGCGCTGGCGGATGCCGAAAACATCCGCAAGCGCGGTGAACGCGACCGGCGCGAGGCCGAACAATACGGTGGATCAAAGCTGGCAAAAGATCTTCTGCCGGTTTTCGATAACCTGAAGCGCGCCCTCGATTCCGCTGGCGACGAACAGCGCGCCGCCGCGCAGGCCCTGATCGAAGGGGTCGAACTCACTATGCGCGAACTCATCAACGTCCTGACCCGGCACGGTGTGGTGCCGATCACCCCGGAAGTGGGTGAAACGTTTGATCCGCAGATGCATCAGGCGATGTTCGAAGCCCCGTTGCCCGGAACCAAGGCCGGCGACATCATTCAGGTGATGACCGAAGGCTTCCTGCTGCATGACCGCCTGCTGCGCCCCGCGCAGGTCGGCGTAAGTTCGACGCCTAAGTCGTGACGGCCGCAAGGCAGCGGGGGTTTCACACCCCCCGCACCTCCGTGGGATATTTGAACCACGGCGAAAGGGGCTGGGATCAGGCAAGACCTGCGCCTTGCTATGCCCCGGCGCCCCGCTTCAGATCATAAAGTGCTGCCAGAGCTTGCAGGGGGGTCATTTCATCCGGGTGAAGTGACTTCAGCCTTTCCTCCAACGGTGAAGGCCCCTTTGCCGGCTTTGCGGTTGGTGCCGGGGCCGGCATGGCGCTGAACAGCGGCAGATCGTCGATGAGCGCGTGCTTTCTGGTTCCGCCCTCGCGCTCGCCCTTTTCCAAAGCCTCAAGCACCACCTTGGCGCGTTCGATCACCGTCTGCGGCAGGCCCGCCAGCCGTGCCACCTGCACACCATAAGATCGGTCCGCGGCGCCCTTGCGCACCTCATGCAGGAAGATCACCTCGCCGTCCCATTCCTTGACGGTGACGGTGGCGTTTTCTACGCCCTTCAGCTTTCCCGCGAGCGCGGTCATCTCGTGGTAATGGGTGGCGAACAAGGCCCGGCAGCGGTTCACGTCATGCAGGTGTTCCAGCGTCGCCCAGGCGATCGACAGCCCGTCATAGGTGGCGGTCCCGCGACCGATCTCATCCAGAATCACCAACGCCCGGTCGTCTGCCTGATTAAGGATCGCAGCGGTTTCCACCATTTCGACCATGAAGGTCGAGCGGCCGCGCGCCAGATCGTCGGCCGCCCCCACGCGGCTGAACAACTGGCTGACCAGGCCGATATGCGCGCGGGTTGCGGGCACGAAGGAACCGGCCTGAGCCAGAAGTGCAACCAGCGCGTTCTGGCGCAAGAAGGTGGATTTGCCCGCCATGTTCGGCCCGGTCAGCAGCCAGATTGCCGGGGTTTCGCCATCGGTCAGCGCGCAGTCATTGGCGACGAACGGCTCGCCGGACCGTTTCAGCGCGCGTTCCACCACCGGGTGCCGCCCGCCTTCAACCGTGAAGGCGCGGCTGTCGTCAACCGTCGGTTCCACCCAGTCCTCGCCACGCGCCAGATCGGCGAAAGCGGCAGAAAGGTCGATCTCGGCCAGTGCCCTCGCGGCTTGCGCCACCGGTGCGGCGGCCGCGATGATTTCGGCTTTCAGGCCGTCATAGAGCCGCTTTTCGATCTCGAGCGCCCGGTTGCCTGCATTCAGGATCCGGGTTTCCATCTCGCTTAAAGGGACGGTGGTGAAGCGCACCTGATTGGCGGTGGTCTGGCGGTGGATGAAGGTTTCGTTCAGCGGGGCAGACAGCATCCTGGCCGCATGGGTGTCGGTGGTCTCGATGAAATAGCCCAGCACGTTGTTGTGCTTGATCTTCAGGCCCGGCACACCGGCCAATGCGGCATAATCGGCCTGCATTCCGGCGATCACCCCGCGCCCTTGGTCGCGCAGCATCCGCGCTTCATCCAGATCGGCGTGATATGCAGGGGCGATAAAGCCACCGTCGCGCGCCAGCAGGGGCGCTTCCTCGACCAGCGCCTGATCCAAAAGCCTGACCAGGGCCTCATGCCCGACCAGCGCCGCCGCCGCTTCGGCCAGACGCACGGGTACATCGCCCGCCAGCCGCTCCGCGATCCGCCATGCGCCCTTCAACCCGGCCCTGATCGCCGTCAGATCGCGCGGCCCGCCCCGGTCCAGCGCCAGCCGTGACAGGGCGCGGTCCATATCCGGCACCGCCCGCAACGCGGCGCGCAGGTCTTCGGCCAATCGCCGGTCGTCGGCCAGAAGCCGGACAGCAGTGTGCCGCGCCCGGATTTCCGCCAGATCGCGCGAGGGCGCCGACAGCCGGCGGTCCAGAAGCCGCGCCCCCGCCGCTGTCACCGTCCGGTCAATCGCGGCAATCAAAGATCCGTCACGCCCGCCCGAAAGGCTTTGGGTGATTTCCAGATTGCGCCGCGTCGCCGCGTCGATCTGCATCGTGCCGCCGGCGGCCTCTTTTACCGGCGGGCGTAGCAGCGGCAGTTTCCCGCGCTGGGTCAGGTCCAGATAATCGACGATCGCCCCCATCGCCGACAGATCCGCCCGGTCAAAGACCCCGAACGCCTCAAGGGAACCCACGGCAAACAGGTCGCACAGCCGCTTTTCGCCGCCCTGGCTGTCAAATGATCCGCGCGACAGGGGGGTCAGCGCCGCAGCTGAATCAGACACTATTCCAGCCAGATCGGCCTCTTTTGCTTCGCTCACCAACAGCTCGCGCGGTGCAAGCCGCGCCAGCTCCGGCCCCAGCCGCACCAACGGACAAGTCATCACCCGGAATTCGCCGGCGGATATATCCGCCCATGCCAAAGCCGCTTCGCCCCGTACTTCAGCCCAGGCCGCAAGGAAGTTGTGCCGCCGCGCCTCCAGCAGCGAATCCTCGGTCAAGGTGCCCGGCGTCACCAGCCGCACCACATCGCGCGCCACCACCGATTTCGCGCCGCGCTTCTTGGCTTCGGCCGGGTCCTCCATCTGTTCGGCAATCGCCACCCGGAACCCCTTGCGGATCAGCGCCAGCAAATAGCCCTCTGCCGCATGCACCGGCACCCCGCACATGGGAATATCCTGCCCCAGATGCTGGCCGCGTTTGGTCAAGGCAATATCCAGCGCCGCCGCCGCCGCTTCGGCGTCGGCAAAGAACATCTCGTAGAAGTCACCCATCCGATAGAACAAAAGCGCCTCGGAATAGCGGCCCTTGATCTCCAGATATTGCGCCATCATCGGCGTTGCGCCGGATATGTTGTCATCATGTGCCATGGCAAAGGCATAATAAAAGAACGCCAGCCGCGCCACAGGTTCAGCCACCTCCCCTGCATTTTCTGTCCGAAAATATCCCGGAGGGGTCCGGGGAGGCAGCGCCTCCCCGGCGGATCGGCCCCGAAGGGGACGAAAGACAGCGGCTTTTTCAGGCCTTTGCGCAGCCCGGCATTGAGATAGGCCCGTCCGCCCGTTAGAACAGCCCAAACATCCAAGGAAGCGATCTCATGGCCCCGAAGAACCGCGTCACCCCGGAAGAAGCCCTTGCCTACCACATGAACCCGACCCCGGGGAAATACGAGATCAACGCCTCAAAGCCGATGGCGACCCAACGGGATCTATCGCTGGCCTACAGCCCCGGCGTCGCGGTCCCGGTTCAGGCCATCGCCGACAATCCCGAAACCGCCTATGACTATACGGTCAAGGGCAACATGGTTGCGGTGATTTCCAATGGCACCGCGATCCTTGGTATGGGCAACCTTGGCGCTCTGGCCTCGAAACCGGTGATGGAGGGCAAGGCAGTGCTTTTCAAGCGCTTCGCCGACGTGAATGCCATCGACATCGAACTCGATACCGAGGACCCCGAGGAAATCATCAAGGCGGTCAGCCTGATGGGCCCGACCTTCGGCGGCATCAACCTTGAAGACATCAAGGCGCCGGAATGTTTCATCATCGAACAGCGCCTGAAGGAAATCATGGACATCCCGGTGTTCCATGACGACCAGCACGGCACTGCGGTGATCTGCGCCGCCGGCCTGATCAACGCGCTGGAACTGTCCGGCAAGAAGATCGGCGAGGTGAAGATCGTTTTGAACGGGGCAGGGGCGGCTGGCATCGCCTGTCTGGAACTGCTGAAATCCATGGGCGCCACGCATGA
>CANJQT010000072.1 GCA_947476475.1 Paracoccaceae bacterium
CCGCGCATCCTCGGGATCGAGCCAGGCCAGCCAGCCAATGCAATCCTCCATCCGCTGGATATCCCGGGCGCTCGGCACCACCCGCATCCGCACCTCGTCATAGCCATAGGCCTGCTTGGCATCGTGAATGTATTCCGGCCAGGAGTGCCCGTACCCCTTGGCACCCGAGCCCGGCGGGTTGGGCAGGCGGCGCAGGGTCAGGGCGGCATCCTCGAACTGATCTTCGATTTCGCGTGGGGTGATGGGCATAAGGGCCTCCAATCTGGTCAATAAATCTGGTGGGAGCGGAGGGTTGCCATGGTCACAAGCCCCGCCCGCAGCAGGGCATCCCGCGTGGTGTTGTTCACAGCACTGGGCGGGACGAAGCGGCCCGAGTTGAGCCATTCGGCCGTTTGCAGCAAGATTTCATGGGCGGTAAGCGTGGGCACCACTTTCGTTTCCCCAGCACTTTTCGCCCTCTCCGCCAGCGCCAGCCTTTGGGCGTGGCGCTTCGCAATCGCCTTCGTGAAGTATGCCCATGTTCGGATCGGGTCGGCGCGCGTCTGGCTGGTCCGCTCGGCCAGTGTCGGCAGAATGTCCGCGGCAAGGTCGTAGCCTGCTGCCAGCCACTCCGCGATCACTGGCCGGGTGGTGACGATGGCGATCCTGGCCGAGGCGCTGAGCCCCGGGCCGCAGGCCGAAAGGCAGGCGGCTTCGCTGTCACCTTCGGGCGTGGCGTCTTGGTCACCGATGGGTTCGGAAAATGCCCTCGCGGGCACGTTACGCGCAGTAGTAGTTCTCTTTAGTATCTTTGAAGTATCAAGGGCGGCCACTGTGGCCGGGGGGTCCGGGTCTGGTGGCCGGTTGTCAAGCGGCCGCATTGGCCGGTTGTCGCCAATGGCCGGTTGGTCCGAAGGGTCATTTTCGGCACCATCAGGCCCGTCATCCAGCATGCCGGGAGGGGCCGGTTTGCGCCCCTCGAAAGCTGCAAGCAGGATCATGTCCGACTGCCTGCTGCCATTGCCGCGGCGGCGGATGATGCGCCGGATCACGCCGCGCCGCTCCATGTCGGCCAGCACCCGGCGCACCGTGCGCTCGCTCAGCGAGGTCTGATCGGCGAGGGTTTTCTGCGACGGCCAACTGACACCGAACTCGTTGGCATAGTTGGCCAGCACGAGGAGCAGCACCTTTTCGGTGACGCTGCCCGCGGCATAATCCAAAGCCCAAGTGATGGCCTGAACGCTCACAGCGCCGCCGTCGCCGTCAGGCGTTTCACGATGGCGGACATCAAGGCGATGCGCTTGTCAGCGTCAGCCTGGCGCATTTTGCCTGCCCTGACGCGGGCCCAGTAAAACTGGCGGCGCAGGTCCAGCTCGCGCTGGGCCTCGGCGATCAACGCGGTCACCGGGATTGCGCCGATGGGGGTGATCTGTGCCATGGCCGCCCCCTCAACGCCGACCAGCGACAGCGCGGCCGACGCCCGCCTTGCGAGCCTCTTGCTCGCGCAGCCAGTCCCTGACAGCCTCCATGCGGTAAAGCACCTTGCGCCCCACCCGGACGCAGGGCGGCCCCATGCGGCGGGTCTCCCAGCGCTGAAGGGTATCGACCGAGAGGGTCAGTTCCCGGGCAAGGTCGGTGCGGTTAAGCCAACCGGTCAGCAGGCCGCTGTCCACCTCAGGCGCGGCATCCTCGGTAGCGCTTAAGCCAATCTTTTTCATGTCTTTTCTCCTTCACCAGCGCTCCCCGATCGAAGCGCTAAAATCAGTGAGTCGAGACAAGCACGGGCCAAGCACCGGCAAAGAGGCAGAAACCGGCAGAAACAAACCGGCAATTCTGCCGGTCGCGTTATCCACCGCAATCGAAGGCTCGCCCCCGGATTTCATTTTGAACAAAGCCGGAACTCTGACAACTTCGGGGAGAGCAGTTCATAACCAGAATCGCCAAAGGGCCACCCCCGCCGAGAGGTTTGGGGGCAGGTTTCGTGCGTTGCGAAGCCGCGACCTTATTGGGGATCAAACAGGGAGGCAGGCATGGCGTTTCCGGCGCAGGTTTTCTATTCGATTCTTGAGGTTTCAGTGCGTTGGGGGTGCAGCGTGACGCAGGTGGTGAACAACGCCATCGCCGACGAAATCGATCTGGTGACCGGGGTCTCGCAGGTCATGTTCGGCGAGGAATGCGGCGCGGGTCTCATCAGCGTGCCGGGCTGCCAAGTGCGCCCCTTGTTCCCGCCTTTCGGCAAGGGTGCCAAGAAAGTCTACATCACGCATGCACGCCTATCGCCCAATGATCCCTGGAAGGCGATCACCGAACCTGCACGCGGCGTGCGGCTGACTGCGGCCGACATCATGATCACGGCCAAGGAAATCGATCGCTTCGAGGAGGATCACGGCATCGGCCGCACCCGAAGTGTTGGGCCGGGTGCGCCCCTCAAGTATGACTGGGATGGCTTCTATATCGCTGTTCTGAAACGCATTTACTCGGGTGGCTTCCCGGCCCGCCAGCGCGATCTCGTGGTGGAAATGCAGGAATGGTTCGTCGCAAACTCCGCCGAGGGGGATGCGCCGGACGAAAGCACAATCCGCCGCAGGATTCAGGCGGTCTGGAAGGAGTTGAACCCCGTCTGAAGCCGCCGGGATACGGTGTTGGCGCGACCGGAATAATTGCCCGGTTTGTTTCTGCCGGTTTCCGCCTCTTCGCCGGTCCCTTGTTTGGAGCAGGTTGCTCTTTGCCGATTCTCTTTGCTCAGTCGGCCTGAACTGGAGGGCTTGCATGGGAACGCATCTGACCGAACGTGTTGTAAAAGCTGCCGAAATCGGCACGCGCAAGTATGTGATCTTTGATGAGGCCTGCGCGGGCTTCGGGCTTTGCGTGTTCGAGTCCGGCCGCAAGGGCTTCATCCTGATCTACCGCGCCGCAGGACGGCAGCGCCGCATGACGATCGGCACGTGGCCGAGCTGGTCGGTGATCGCCGCCCGGGAGGAAGCCAAGCGCCTGAAGCGCGACATCGATCGGGGTGAAGATCCGATGGACACGCGGACCAACGCGCGACACGCGCCTACAGTTGACGAACTGGTCGAGCGATACATCGACGAACACCTACCGAAACTGTCCGCATCCAGCGCCAAGGATCAAGCCAGCATGCTCAGGACTTTGGTCTTGCCCGAATGGCGATCGCGCAAGGTCACCGACATCACGCCGACCGATGTCGACCGGTTGCTGACCAAGGTCGCAGCGGGACGGCCTCGGGTCTGGAAAAAAGCGATGAAGCCCATCAAGGCGCCTCGTGCCCTCAAATCAAAGCAGTCCAAACCGAAGCCCCCGGCGAAGACCTTCAAGCCGACGCCCGTGCGCGCCAACCGGGTGGGCGAGGTGCTGCGCAAGATGTTCAGCCTCGCCGTCACATGGAAAATGCGGACCGACAATCCGGCGACGGCATTCCGCAAGCGCCCCGAAACTGCCCGCGAACGCTTTCTCTCCTTCGAGGAAATCCAGCGCCTCGCCGACGCCCTCTGCGCCGATCCTGATCAGCGTGCCGCCGGGATCATCCGCCTGTGCATGCTGACTGGCGCCCGTTGTGGGGAGGCCCGCACCGCCACCTTCGATCAGTTCAACCTCGATCTGGCCATCTGGACCAAGCAGGCGGCCTACACCAAGCAACGCCGCGTGCACCGTGTTCCGATCTCGCATGAGGCGGTCGCCCTGATCCGCCTGCGCGGGGATGCGGTGCCCAAGGGTTGCCCGTTCCTGTTCCCCGGCGATGTGCCGGGCCAGCCGGTGGTTGACCTCAAGCGGTTCTGGGAGCGGATGCGCGTGCAGGCCGAAATCCCAGACGTGCGCATCCACGACCTGCGCCACACCTTTGCATCCCTGCTGGTCTCCGGCGGTGCCTCGTTGGAAATGATCGGGCGGCTGCTCGGCCATACCCAGATCGGCACCACCCAGCGCTATGCCCACCTGATCGACTCGCCGCTGCGCGCTGGGGTGAATGCGGTGGGGGAGATGCTGAAGCCGAGGCTGAAGGTCGTGGGGGAGGGGGAAGCCATGGTCCGACCAAAAGTTGCTTGATCGCCGACACAGCTTTGGGCGGAAACTTCCCAGTTTGATTGATCCTTGATCGCCGCCAGCGACGGAAAAGCAAAGTGAAGCGCACACTTAGCCGCATCTGGGGCTAGCAGCCTAAGCAAGTGATCCGCTAGGAAAACACATTTAATGTAGCAGAAGACCGGGTGTTGACAGCCAACCCCCACATCAGTATATAAAGGCGATGGATAAACAAACACGTCCCTCGACGTGATGGGATTTGGTCAGATGGTTTCCGGAGACACAAAGGGATTTCGCTGGGGGGTCGAGCGCAGGCTCGAGTTCGTCGAATTCCGCCTGTTTTGGGAAGGCGGTGTCAACCGGTCAGATATCGTAGACGAATTTGGCGTGTCGGTTCCGCAGGCATCCAAGGACTTGGCGCTCTACCAGGAACAGGCGCCTGCCAATATCGTCTATGATCGTAGCGAAAAGCGATACTTCGCGTCTGATGCCTTTCGCCCGAAGTTCATCGAACTCGACGCCGCAGCCTATTTGGATCGCTTAGCGCCAACCACGCCGACTGGTGGCGAATCTAGGGGCGGTTCTCTCGCAGCGCTCGTCGCCGACAGGCTACCTATTCCCCAACGGCGCATCGCATCCAACTCACTGCGAAGCTTGCTCGCGGCCGTGCGTGGAAATCGTTCACTCGAGATCTTGTATCAATCGATGAGTCAGGCGCGTCCAGAACCTGTTTGGAGGCGGGTATCGCCCCACGCTTTTGCTAGCGATGGGCTTCGCTGGCATGCACGGGCCTACTGCCATCTCGACAAAAAGTTCAAGGACTTCATCCTGTCTCGCTGCATGGATTGTCGCGGTCTCGGCGAATCTGGAAGCGTTCCTGGATCTGACGAGCTTTGGAATTCGCTTTTCCAAGTTGTCCTGATCCCGAATCCGGCGCTGACGTCGGGCCAACAAGAGGTTGTCGCCCAGGACTTCGCGATGGCGGATGGGCGCGCTGTCGTTCCAGTACGCCGCGCTATGCTGTATTATTTCAGTAAGAGGCTGCGCCTAGACTTGACGTCGAGTAATCCGCGAGAAACTCCGGTCGTCGTTTCCAATCGCGTGGAGTTCGACTCTGCCCTTTCGGAGGCAATGCGATGAAATCTCGCAACTTCGAGATGCTTCGCGGAGGCTGGCCCGAGCTCGCATCGCTTGGTGGTTTTGCCGAGGCGTATTCTAATAATGATCCTGCCAGCGCCCTCGTAAAGCTACGGTTGTTTGCGGAGAACCTCACTAAGGACATCTATCGTGACTTGGGTCTACCCAAGCCCGAGCATGCGACCTTTGTCGATCTTCTGAGCAATTCGTCCTTTGCTGCCATCACGCCAAAGGTGGTCCTCGACAAGCTCCACGCGCTTCGAATTCACGGTAATAGAGCCGCCCACGGCGAGCCGGCAACGGTTCGAACGGCCCTCTGGCTGGTTCAAGAGGCCTTTGACCTTGGCCGGTGGCTTTTCGTGCAGTTTGCCAACGGCGACTCCGCTGCCATCCCGGCTTTTGTGCAACCACTGGCGGAGGCTGTCGATGAAAGCAAAGGTCAGCTAAAGCGCGAGAAACGCCAAGTCCTAGAAAAGCTCGCCGCGCAAGAAGCACAGATGGATGCGCTTCTGCGCGAGCTCGACGCTGCTCGCGAAGCCACAGTGACAGCGGAAAAGAAGATTGAAGAGATCCAGTCGCTGGCGTCCTCCGGCGCGGCAACGGCAAACCTGCTGGCGTTCAATGAGGCGACGACCCGCGCCCGTATCATCGACAGCCTGCTTGCCACGGCCAACTGGAACGTTGGCCCTGTGAACGCCAGTACGACGGAGGTTGGCAAGGAAGTTGAGGTCAAACATCAGCCCACTGCGTCAGGCCTTGGCTATGCTGACTATGTGCTCTGGGATGACAACGGAAATCCTCTGGCGGTCATAGAGGCCAAGAAGACTGCTGTGGACCCGGAGCGGGGAAGGCAGCAGGCGAAACTGTATGCCGACGGCCTTGAGAAGATGCACGGACAACGCCCGGTAATCTTCTACACCAATGGCTACGACATTTGGATGTGGGACGACGTTCTGGGTTATCCGCCGCGAAAGGTGTTCGGTTACTATTCGAAGGACAGCCTGCAGTACCTCGTGAATTTTCAGCGGGCGGGCAGGAAGTCGCTCAACTCGCTTGAGCCCAATGTTGCCATCGTCAATCGTCTTTATCAGATCGAGGCGATCAAGCGCGTCTCTGAGCGGTTTACAGATAGCCATCGGAAGGCGCTCGTCGTTCAGGCGACCGGCACCGGCAAGACTCGCGTGGCGATTGCCCTGGCGGAGTTGCTCATTCGCGCCGGCTGGGTAAAGCGCGTCTTGTTCCTTTGCGATCGCCGTGAATTGCGCAAGCAGGCCAAAAACGCTTTCGGCGATTTCCTGTCTGAACCCATTCGCATCGTCAGCTCACGCGTGAATCAATCGGCGAGCGAGCGGATATTCCTCGCGACCTATCCCGCGATGCAGAAGGTCTACCAATCTTTCGATGTTGGGTTTTTCGACCTGATCATCGCCGACGAGTCGCATCGAAGCATCTACAATGTCTATGGCGACATGTTTCATTACTTCGACTGCCTTCAGATCGGCTTAACCGCGACGCCGATCGATTTTGTGTCTCGCAACACGTTCAGCCTGTTTGGTTGTGAAGGGCAGCTGCCGACAGCGAACTACGATCTTGAACAGGCGGTTCAGGACGGGTTCTTGACGCCGTTTGAAGTTTTCGAGCACACGACGCAGTTTCTGCGCGAAGGGATCAGGCTCGACATCCTGACCAAGCAGCAAATTCAGGAGCTTGAGGAACAGGGCGAAGACCCGGCGCAGTTCGATTTCTCATCGGAGCAGATCGACAAGATCATCTACAACAAGGACACCAACCGCGCGATCCTTCGCAACTTGATGGAGAACGGGCTGCGCGACGCCACCGGGCAGCTTCCAGGCAAGAGCATCATCTTCGCGCGGAACCACCAACATGCTGTGCTCATGCGGCAGATGTTCGACGAGATGTATCCGCAGTACGGCGGTCGCTTCTGTCAGGTCATCGACAATTATGATCCACGCGCAGAGCAGCTCATAGACGATTTCAAGGGTGACGGCGCAAACTCCGAGCTAACGATCGCGATCTCGGTCGATATGCTCGATACCGGCATCGACATCCCAGAAATTCTGAACCTAGTGTTTGCCAAACCAGTCCGTTCGCCAGTCAAGTTCTGGCAGATGATCGGGCGCGGAACGCGCCTGAAGCCCGATCTGTTCGGACCCGGCAAGGACAAGAAAATCTTTCGGATATTTGATCATTGGGGGAATTTCGAACGCTTTGAAATGGGCTACCTGCCCGCCGAGCCGTCCCAGTCGAAGCCCTTGCTTCAACTTGTATTCGAAGAGCGCGTGCTTCTTGCCGAGACGGCACTCCGCATGAGTGAAATCGCGATATTCGAAGAGGTGATACGGCTCATCGCAAAAGACATCGAGGCGCTGCCCGAGGAATCCGTCTCGGTTCGCGAGAAGTGGCGCGAAAAGCGCGCGGTGGCAGTACCGGCGACGCTCGAGGCCTTCGCGCCCGCGACCGTTGCGATGCTTCGGCAGGTCATCGCACCGCTCATGCAATGGCGGAACGTTCGCGGTTTGAGCGATGCCTACGCTCTGGATCTCTTGATGGCCCGCGCGCAAGTCGCAGTTCTACGAAGGTCTGCTGACGTGGCCGATCTGAAAATCGATCTACTCGATCGGCTCTCGGCACTCCAAATGCACTTGAATCCGGTGCGGGAGAAGGCTGAAGTCATCAAGCGGGTAAAGTCTGACGGTTTCTGGAACGGCGTAACCGTCGCCGATCTAGAGACTGTTCGCAAACCGCTTCGGGAAATAATGCATCATCGCGACCGCCAGGGCGCCACTCCGCTGCCAGCGAAGATCATCGACGTGACCGAGGATGCCGCTGGCTTGCAGACAAATCGCCGGACGACCAGCCTTAAGACCGTCGACATGAAGGCATACCAGGAAATCGTCGAGGCCGAATTGAAGCGGCACTTCGATACCAATCGGACGCTCATGAAGATTCGCGCGGGCGAAGCCGTATCCGAAACAGACCTTCAGGCCCTCGTTTCGCTCGTATTGATCCAGAGCCCGAATGCGAGCCGGGACGTGCTCGAGGATTTCTTCGCCGACACGGCGCTTCCGCTGGATTTCGCGATCCGGTCGATTGTCGGGCTGGACCCGGAAGCGGTTGCGGTTCGGTTCGCGGAATTCGCGGGTCGGCATCCCAGCCTTACGGCGAAGCAGACACGCTTCCTTGGGTTGCTTCAAAACCACATCGCCCGTTTCGGGTCAGTCACGCTTGATCGCCTATATGAGCAGCCGTTCACGGTGGTAGATGCTGACGGGCTGGATGGCGTGTTCGAAAAACCGGAGGAGATCGACGATCTTCTCGACATCCTCAACGTCTTCGCGCCGCCGCCAGCGGTAAGCGCGGGCACAAAAGAATCCCCTGAAAGGACGAAGCACTAAATGATTACCGGAGATCTCAAGCGCAGGGTGGACGCCCTCTGGACCGAGTTCTGGCAGGGCGGCATCACCAACCCGTTGACCGTGATCGAGCAGATCACGTTCCTCATGTTTGCGCGCCTGCTCGACATCAACGAAACGCGCGACGAGAACCGCCTGAAGCGGACGGGCAAGTCGTTTCAGAAGCGGTTCTCGGACGACGAGCAAAGCCTGCGCTGGTCGCAGTTCCGGCACTTGGGCGCCGACGCCATGCTTCCCCTGGTGCGCGACAAGGTCTTCCCGCATTTCAAGAAATCATCGACCAGCGGCACCGCCTTCGCGGAATTCATGAAGGACGCTCAGCTCATGATCCAGAAGCAGAGCCTTCTGGTAAAGGCTGTCACCATGATCGACCAGCTGCCGCTGACCGAAGGCGACGCGAAGGGCGATCTCTACGAGTACCTTCTCAGCAAGCTAACCACGGCTGGCATCAACGGTCAGTTTCGGACGCCACGCCACATCATCCGGCTGATGGTTGAGATGCTGGAACCCAAGCCCACCGACGTGATCGGCGATCCATCGTGTGGCACTGGCGGCTTCCTTGTCCAGGCGATGCAGTATCTCCTTGAAACCTACACCTCGCCCGAGGGCGTTCTGGAAGAGACCGATCCAGAGACGGGCAAGACGGAAAGGACCTACACCGGTGATCTGCTGGAAGCGCACCGCGACCACATTCGCAGTGGCATGTTCCACGGGTTCGACTTTGACGCCACGATGCTGCGCATTGCGGCCATGAACCTGATGCTGCACGGGGTCGATGATCCCGACATCCACTATCAGGACACGCTCAGCGCTAGCTTTACCGACAAATTTCCGAAGACTGCGGCCGAAGGCTTCAACGTTATCTTGGCGAACCCGCCCTTCAAGGGTAGCCTCGATTTCGAAGATGTTCATGCCTCGCTACTTCGTCAGGTAAAAACGAAGAAGACGGAGCTGCTCTTCCTGGTGCTCATACTGCGCATGCTCAAGACCGGCGGGCGCTCGGCGACCATCGTGCCGGACGGTGTTCTGTTTGGCTCTTCGGCGGCCCACGTTGCCCTGCGCAAGTTGCTGCTTGATCATAACCAATTGGAGGCGGTGATCTCGCTGCCCTCGGGCGTGTTCAAACCCTATGCCGGGGTCAGCACCGGCATTCTGGTGTTCACCAAGGGCGGACGGACGGATGATGTGTTCTTCTACGATGTCGAGGTTGATGGCTACACGCTCGACGACAAGCGGGAAGCAACCCCTGACAAAGATGATCTGCCGGGATGTCTCGCGGCATGGCGAAACCGGGATGCGGGTCGCGATACCGACCGGACAAAGAAAGCTTTCTTCGTATCGGCTCAAGAGATCAGGCATTCGAATTACGACTTGTCGCTTGGGAAATATCAGGAGCGGGTCCACGTGGCTGCGACCTACGACACCCCGGCGGCGATCCTAAATCAAATGAAGAAGCTGAACGATGATATCGCGTCGGACTTGGCAGAACTTGAGGAACTGCTGGGATGAGTCGCGTTGCACTTTCAGCTTGGCTGTCCGAACTAGAAAGTGGTGCCCGTCCGAAGGGTGGCATCAGAGAGGGCGTTGGAGAAATTCCAAGCCTCGGTGCGGAGCATCTCACTGATGATGGAGGGTTCAACTTCTCCAAGGACAAACGCATCCCGCGTGAGTTCTTCCACTCAATGACCAAAGGCCGGATACGACCGAATGACATCTTAATAGTTAAGGACGGGGCCACCACTGGAAAGGTGAGTTTCGTTGATGACGACTTCCCCTATGAAGATGCGGCAGTCAACGAGCACGTGTTCATTGTTCGGGTTTCAAATAAGAAGGCTGATCCAAAGTTTGTGTTCAGGTATCTCCAGACCCCCCAGGGCCAAAGCGAGATTATGAGCGACTTTCGGGGAGCCACTGTAGGGGGGATCGGCCGGACGTTTGTCGAAAAGGTTACTTTGCCAACGGTTGCGGTCGATGAACAACGCCGGATCGCGTCGATACTGGATAAGGCCGATGCCATTCGCCGTAAACGCGAACAGACCGTCGCCCTGTCAGATGACTTCCTCAGGTCGGTGTTTCTGGACATGTTTGGTGATCCAACCAAGGTCGGAAACCACGAGCCTACCTTGTCGGAAGTCGCCACCATTTCTCGGGGGCGTTTCTCCCCACGCCCTCGGAACGATCCACGATACTACAACGGTGACTTTCCGTTCATCCAAACGGGCGAGATCGCCAACTCAATCAGTTATCTCTCTAAGTATCGGCAGACCCTAAACGAAGCCGGAACTAAGGTAAGCAAATCATTTCCTCCGGGAACGGTATTTATCGCCATTGTTGGTGCGACCATCGGCGCAACAACCGTTTCAACGCGACGCTTCTGGTGTCCCGACTCAGTGATCGGGATCGTCCCGAAATCACCGGCGGTGCCAGCTGAGTTCATAGAGTTCCTGTTGCGGTTTTGGAGACCTGTATTCGTGGCTACGGCCCCGTCAACCGCTCGGGCAAACATCAATCTCCAGACCTTGAACGTGGTGCGGGTTCCAAAGGCTGACACCGATGCACCCGCGAGGTTTGCTGAGATATTCAGGCGAACATATGCGTTCAAGCAGAAGCTAGAGCAGATGGACTCGGGGCTCCTACCGGCCCTCTCCCAACGTGCTTTTGCCGGAGAACTGTAGGACAATGCCATGAGCACCCAGACCCTCCCGGACGATCAGACTCCCGGCAACGTCACCGCGACCGCCAGCCTGCACCACCTGACGCTTCCCGGACCGATGCTCCAGAGGGGTTTCTGGCTCTATGTCTGGCGGGTCCAGACCCCCAAGGGGGAGCGGCTGTATGTGGGCCGCACAGGTGACAGCAGCAGCCCCCACGCCACCGCCCCATACACCCGCATGGGCCAGCACCTTGGCTTCTCCAAGGCCCAGAACAGCCTGCGACGGCTGCTAACCGATGCCGGGGTGGAACCGGAAAGCTGCGGGCAGTTCGACCTGATTTCTTACGGCCCGATCTTTCCGGAAATCGGCATGACCAAGGAACAGCTCCGTGCCGATCAGATGCTGCTGCATACCCCGGTGCGGGACCAGATGGCCGCGTTGGAAAAGAACTTGCGGGATGCGCTGGTGGAGGCCGGTTATTCAGTGTTGAACGTGGTCCTCAGCAAGAAGCAATACGATGCCGCCCAGTGGGAAGCGGTGCGGAATGCATTCGCCGAACACTTTTCGGGCTTAGGGCGGATTGAATCATGAGACTAGCAAGAATCGAAATCGAGAACTTCAAGGGGATCGGCAACAGGCAAGTTGTCGACCTCAAACCGATCACGTTGCTCTTCGGCCCGAACAGTGCCGGGAAGAGCACGATCCTACAATCGCTCCACTACCTGCGTGAAATTCTTGAGCGCGGGAACGCAGACCCGGACCAGACCATCGCCGGAGGGCTGATCGATCTTGGCGGGTTTGCGGCGCTGGTTCACGGTCACGACCTCAATCGTGAAATCAAGCTGAAGGTGTGTATCGACTTACAGGATGATCAAGGCAGCGAGCGCCTGCCACTAAACTCCGGCGGAAGCCTCCGCGATCCCGATTTCGCGAACCTCGGATTACGATATCTTCTTGGCGAATATGCAGAATCTCAGGAAAACGCTTTCGTTAAGAGCATAGCTCTGGGGCTGGAAGTGCAATGGAGCGAACTAATTGGAGGTCCCTTCATCTCTCGTTTGACCGTTGACATGAATGGTCGCCAAGTCGCCGAAATCCTATCCCCTGCACAGCCTGGCCGAGCCCGCCTGTGCAATTTTCAATTTGACCATCCTTTACTCGCCGAACCTGCCCAGTCTGAACTTTTTGAGCTATCCGAGGTCGATGATGGTGAAGGTCCGGACCTTGACACACAGTTGAAAAGAGAGATCGCTGAGCTCTCGCGGGAAATGGCATCAATCGATCTTTCCTCGACGCAAGTCCGAAAGATGGGTCAGAAAATCCCAAAGGCCATCAGGGCGCAGTTGGTCCAAGAACTCGCGAGCTACAAACCGGCGCGGTTCACCGACATCCACGATGGATCGGAACTCAATGGGCAAGATTCCGTCTATGCCATTGCAGTCGATACGCGATTGGGCGCATTGCCTGATCTTGACACTCCGCTAAAGCTGGACCTGCGAGATGTAGAACCGGAAGATGTGCAAGCCGCTTCTGACGATTTACCAGAGTTCCTACGGACCCCCGGTATGGGGAAAACCAGACGTGCGATCGACATTGAGCTTGGGCGACGGAAGGCGCTTTCTGATCTGCTTGACGAACTCGTTCTTGGGCCTGCGAGGATCGTTCGAGACTATCTCAATGCTATGACCTACATTGGTCCGCTACGTGAAATCCCTGGTAGAAGGTATCGCCCCCGCCGTTCACCAGATGAGTCGCGGTGGGCGCAGGGATTGGCGGCGTGGGATCTTCTTTATAGCGATACGTCGGGCAAGTTGCTGGAAAAAGTCAATGCATGGCTCGGCGGCGAAGAGCGGCTGAAAACCGGCTATCGGCTAGAGAAGTTTCAGTTCAAGGAAGTTCCCGTTCCCAGCCGATTTCACCAGCTTTTCGAGCGCGGGCTTTCTGAAGACGATCTCGGCGAGATGCAAGACCTTTACGCCACGCTCGGCGGACGTTCCGAGATCGCCCTGCGTGATTTCGAAAGGGGCATCATCGTCGCGCCAAGCGACGTGGGAGTCGGCATTTCGCAGATGATCCCGGTGATCGTCGGTTGCCTTCGAACCCAACAGGGCATTCTCGCGATCGAGCAGCCCGAACTACACGTCCATCCAGCCATTCAAGTTGGCCTTGGCGATCTGTTCATCCAGGCAGTGCAGACGAGCGAAAGCATCATTGGTGCGGGCAAGACGCTGCTAGTCGAAACCCACAGCGAACACATCATGCTGCGCCTGCTTCGGCGCATCCGTGAGACGAACGAAAATGAGGTGCCGCCAGGCGTGATCGGCCTGACGCCGAGTTACCTCGCGGTGATCTATGTCGAGAGCAGCGATGATGGCGTGCGCTTCCGTCCGCTGCGCGTCGATCCCGAGGGCGAATTCATCGACCGCTGGCCGAAGGGCTTCTTTGAAGAGCGCGCGGAGGAGCTGTTCTGATGCTCTTCGAATATGCTGTAGAGCCGCAGGCAATCGGCGCAAGCTGGCAAAACTTCCGTTACTTGATCGAAAAGTTTGGTTTCGATCGCGGGCGGCTGATTTCTCGGTTTCCCAGGAAATGGGAACGGGAGGTCTACGCCGCGGCAGCTCAAATGAAGCCGACGGAGCGCGCGCGCCTTGAAATCGCATTGAACCAAGCGAAGCAATCCAAGTTTCTCCGCTTGGGAAGACCTTACGATCCTGCTATTGGCAACTGGTTACAGAACGCTAACGCCCAACACGCAGCGGCTCCGTTCCACGCGATCATAGCTGTACAAAATCCTGCGGCTCAGGCTGAGGTAGTCACGGTCGATGAAGTTGATGAACAGCATCCGCTGATGGTTTCGGCGCACACATGGGAGGTAGAGCGCGTCGGAACGAAACTCGCGTCGGCAATGTGTCCTCTTCTACAATCCGCCAAATCGGTGCTATTTGTCGACCGGTTTTTCGATATAAGTAAAGCCCGATATCAGGAGACACTGAAGGCTTGCCTTGATGTCATTCAAGCATCTGGTGGGCCGGGCGTGCGCTGCGAAATCCATTTCTGCGATCATGACAAAAGACCACCGCCGGAGTTTATCGAGCGCGAGGCCCATAAATGGATTCGCGGGGTGCTGCCGGCCGGCATGTCCCTGGCACTCTTTGGTTGGAGAGAACGCGCAGGCGGAGCTGATTTCCATGCCCGCTATCTCTTGACCGATGTTGGCGGAATCAACGTTGAAGCGGGCTTCTCCGCAGAGGGCGCGCATCAAAAGGTGCAACTTGGACTTCTTCCGTTTGATTTTGCAAAGCACCGGCTGGATGCCTTTTTGCCTAAGTCAACTGTCTACGACCTCGTCGGGCCAGTGCTGGAAGTCCGATCTGACGGGTCGGTTCACCGGATATGAGACACTTAAGGATTGAGAAACCGGAGATCCGGGTCAACAATAGGTCAACCTGTTTAACTACCTCGTTCCCCGTTTAGACCCGTCCGCTGCGGTTGGCTGCGGCGCGATACGGCTAGAAAACGGCGGTAGTTCAAGGGGTTATCGCGTAACCCGTTGAAAGCAAAGGGCAGCCGTTCGCCAGGCAGAAGCGGCTCATAACCTGAAGGCCGCAGGTTCAAATCCTGCCCCCGAAACCAAAAATCCATAACAATAGCAAAGACATGCGCGCCGCCTCACGGGGCGCTTTTTGCATAAGCGCAATTCTTGTCAACACCTGGTCAACGTTTGACGAGTCCTTCGAAAGGCTGAGCCGATCTGGCTACATGAACGCTATCGTCCGACCCGTTGCGTGTGATGCGAGTCCTGTGCGCCAGGCGATTGCGCAAACCGCACCGAAAGGCGCAAATCAACGGTCGGTGCCAGTCGTGGTTGGATAAAGAAGGCAGTGACAGGTCAGAACATTGGCAGGTCCCTTTAGATTGGCGCCAGACGGCATTACTGGTTCGATTATTCCCGGCGCGACTGGTAGTGGTTGCGGTATATGGGCGCAAAAGTGCGGTGCGTCATTCAGAAGCGCCCAGGGTTCAGTCCCCGCGAAGACCCCTGCGGATTGCAGAAAGCGTCCGGTCATCGATGTTGTGGCCGAGGCCGTTGAAGATCTGCAATTCCGGTTTTGCCCCCGCTGCCTTCAGCCAGGTTTCCGTGGCCCGAGCGATCGCCGGGGGCATCACCGGATCGACGCTGCCGTGCAGAAGCGTGATTGGCGGCCAGTCGGGACGAGCTGCGATGGGTCCGGCCAACCGCCCGGACAGGGCGAAGACGCCGGCGGCGGGTAATCCGGCCGCCACCAAATGCAGAGCCATGATCGAACCCTGGGAGAAGCCGATCAGCAAGCTGTCGCGCGGATCGCCGAAACCTTCAATCGTCCGGCTGACGCTGGCCATGGCAACTGCAACGCGGGCGGGCCGGTTGTCCTCGGTCACGCCCTTTACCGAAAACCATTGCCGCCCCGGCCCCATGTCAAAGGGCTCGGACCCGTCCGGGCAATGCACCGGAACGCCGAGGGTCAAGGCATCGGCCAGGAGCCGCATCGCGGCACCGGTGCTGCCGACGCCATGAAGGAATATGACGCGTTTCATGCGGCCACCTTGCCCTCTTCGCCAAAGGCGAAGCTGGTCATGCCGATCGAGCCCCAGGAAAAGCTGCGATGCAGGGCGCGACCCTCGCCACCGCCAGCGCCGAGGGCGACATAAAGCGGCATCAGGTGTTCCGGCGTGGGATGGGCTTGCCGCGCGCCTTGCGGTTCAGAGGGAAAGCCGATCAACCGTTCGAAGTCACCCGCTTCGACACCCGATACGATCCAGTCGTCGAAGGCGCGCGCCCAATCCGGGGCAGGGGTCCCCTCGCGGGCGATCTGGCGCAGGTTGTGCACGGTTGCACCCGATCCGACGATCAGGACGCCCTTGTCACGCAGGGGTGCCAGCGCTTGGCCCATCGCGTAGTTCTCGGCCGCTGAGGCGCCCCGGCGCAGCGACAGCTGTATCACCGGTACTTCGGCCTTGGGGAAGGCCAGCATCAGCGGGATCCAGACACCGTGGTCATAGCCTCGGCCCGGATCCTTGGCATGGGCGATGCCGGCGGCGTCCAGTGCGGCGGCCGTCTCGGCGATGACGGGTGCCGAGTTGCGCGCAGGATAGGTCAGGCCATACAGCCGGTCATCGAAGCCGCCGAAGTCGTAGATCGTCTCGGGGGCGGGGGCAGTGCCGATCGTGGGCAGGACCGCCTCCCAGTGCGCCGAGATGACGAGAATGGCGCGCAAGCCCGGGTAACTTGCGCCGAGGCTTTCGGTGAAGGCCCGTGCAGGCGTCGACGAAAAGGGCAGGTCGGGTGCGCCATGGGCGAGAAAGAGGCTGGGCAGGGTCATTTGACGGATTCCAGAAGCTGGGTCACGTGGTCGGGGCCGATGGGCACGATCCCGGTCGGATTCAGTGCCTTGATCGAGTAGTACCCGGCCTTGATGTGATCGAGGTTGACGGTCTCGCGCACGCCGGGCAGGCGCAGCACGCGTGCCATGTAGCTGGAAAGACGGGGGTATTCGGCGATGCGGCGGGTGTTGGTCTTGAAGAGGCCGTGGTAGGCGGCGTCAAAGCGGATGAGCGTGACAAAGAGGCGGATGTCGGCCTCGGTGAAGCGGGGGCCGAACAGCCAGTCGCCGGTCAAGCGGACTTCCAGCTGCTCGAGCATGGCAAAGACGCCTGCCACGGCCTCGTCATAGGCGGCTTGCGAGGAGGCGAACCCGGCCTTGTAAACGCCGTTGTTCAGCCGGTCATAGATCTCGGCGTTCAGGGCATCGATGTCGGCGGCCAGATCGGCGGGGTAGAGGTCGGGGCGGCCCTGCACCAGGTCGACAAAGGCGGTGTTGAACATCCGCACGATGTCGGCGCTTTCGTTGCTGACGATCGTGTCGGTTTGTTCGTCCCACAGCACCGGCACCGTGGCGCGACCGGTGTAATCGTCATCAGCGTGGCTGTAGAGTTGATGCACATGCGCCACGCCGTGCAGCGGGTCGGCGTCGGCTCCGGGATAGCCGCCAAAGCCCCAGCCCTGCGATGTCAGCACCGGGTTGACCACGGTGACCGCGATCAGATTCTCCAGCCCCTTCAGCTTGCGGGCGATCAGCGTGCGCGAGGCCCAGGGGCAGATCAGCGCGACATAGAGGCGATAGCGCCCGGCCTCGGCCTTGAAGCCGCCCTTGCCTGTCGGCCCGGGCGCGCCATCGGCGGTGATCCAGTTGCGGAACGAGGATTGCTGGCGGACAAAGCGCCCTTCGCTGTCCTTGGCCTGCACCGGGTGCCAGTCTGACGTCCATCTGCCATTCATCAGCATCGCGCGTCTCCTTCGAGTAAGATTGGCCGCGCCGGGGGACCGGCGCGGCAGGGGTCGGGTCAGGCGTATTGGCCGCGGAGCGCGGGCTTGCTCGAGGGAACCAGCGCGTAGGCGCCGTCACCGAGGGCGGCCAGCACCGCCTGCGCGACGGCCCACATCACCGGATATTCCCAGCCGCCACCCGCGTTCGACCAGTTGAAGCCGTTCCCGCCATGGCCGAACCAGGCCGCCCCGAGCAGCACCGGTACCAGTGCCAGCGACACGATCCGGGTCTTCACACCGAGGATCAGGGCAAGGCCGCCGGCGATCTCGGCCAGCATGGTCAGGTAGCCCAGCGCACCGGGAAGGCCGATGCTCTCGAAATAGCCGGCGGTCCCGGCCGGGGTGAAGACGAAGAGCTTCACGAGGCCATGGAACAGGAACAGCGCGCCGGTCGTCGCACGCAAGGCGAAGATGCCGTAAGGGGCAGAGGTATTGTCGATCATGGTCTTGGTCCTTTGGATATAAGGGGAGGGTCAGCGGGAAAGCCAGGCGGGCGCGATCTGGGTCCCTTGCCCCAGCATGTAGCCGAACTGGATGTTCAGGTAGGCGAGCGGCTCGATGTGGCGGGCATTCGACAGGGGCCCGGCGTCGCGGGCGTCAAAGCCTGCGTCCGTGGCCAGCGCGATCACGGCGGCGCGGGCGTCGGCATCATCGGCGGCGACGAAGGTCTGCACCGGGGTATCCCGGAAGTTCAGCCCCTGGTCGTAGACCTGGGCAAAGACCGTGTTGAAGGCCTTTACCACCTTCGCGCCCGTCAGTGCCTTGGCGATCTCCTCGGCGGCCGAGGTGGTCAACCCGACCTGCAGGCCCGAGAAGTCGTCCTTCACCGGGTTGGTCACATCGACCACGATCTTGCCGGCGAAATCGGCGACTTCCGCCAGACCCGCCACCGCCCCATAGGGCACCGCCAGGATCACCACATCCGCCGCCTGTACGGCCGGGCGAACCTCGGAGGCCTTGACCGAAACGCCGCGCGCCGCCAGTTTCGCCGCCGCGTCCGTGCCGCCCTTGCGGTCGGACAGCGTGACCTCGTTCTTGCCGTTTGCCAGAACCAATGCCAGGCCCGAGCCGATCCCACCGGTTCCGATGATTGCGATCTTCATTTCCGTTCTCCTTGTTCCGGCGCCTCGAACATTCGGGCTGCCTTGGTAAAGACGGCTATATGCGCCTTGCGTGATCTGGCGAAAATGGCGAAGGTGTGGTATGACTTTCTCCACTGTGTTCTGAATTGGAAGAGTCATGGACTTGGTGGACGGGATGCGCGTCTTCGTCGCCTCGGTGGAAACCGGGTCGTTCTCGGGCGCGGCAGCCAGGCTGGGCCTGTCGCCCAAGCTGGCGTCGAAATACATGGCCGAGCTTGAGGCCCAGCTGGGCGCCCAGCTTCTGCACCGCACCACGCGGCGGCTGGGCATGACGGCGGCGGGCGAACGGCTGATGGCCCGCGCACCGGAATGGCTGAACGAGCTTGACGAGATGACGGGAGCCCTGCGCGAGTCGCGGCGCGGCCTTTCTGGCACGCTGCGCGTCTCGGCCCCGGTCACCTATGGCGAACTTCGGCTGCTGCCGCTGATGCGCCGCTTCCGGGCCCCGCACCCCGATCTGTCCATCGACCTGCGCCTGTCGGACCGCTTCGTCGATCTGGCGGCCGAGGGGATCGACGTCGCCATCCGCATCGGGCGGCTGGACAGCTCGGCCCTGATACCGCGCAAGCTGGGCCAGACCAGCCTGCTTCTGGTGGCGTCACCGGCCTATCTCGATCGGGCAGGTCGCCCCAAAACCGCTGACGACCTTGCGCATCACATCTGTATCCGCGACACCAACCTGCGTGGCGACGGGGCCTGGCCGCTGACAGTGGACGGGCAGGTGCGGCGGATCACCGTGGCTGGCCCCTACCTTGTCAACAGCGCGCGTCTGGCCCGCGATCTGGCACTGGAACGCGAAGGTATCGCCCTTTGCCCGGACTATATGGTGCAGGCCGATCTGGATGCGGGGCGGCTGGAACCCGTCCTGGCCAGCGTCTGCGGGCCGCAGCTTGATATCCACGCGGTCTATCTTGGGCAGCCGAGACTTGCGCGACGGACACGGGCCTTCCTTGACTTCGTGGCCGAGACTCTGATGGCCGGGCCCGAAACGGCCTGACCTCAGCCAGGTGTTGTCAGAAGAAAGTTGGTTGAGCCGAGCCGGGCGCCGATCTAGCTTGCCCGGATGACAAAATGCTCCCCTTTTCGCTATTGCAAAACCAGCCCCGAAGTCATCCGCCTGGCGGTTATGATGTATGTTCGATATCCGCTCTCGCTGCGCAACGTCGAGGATCTGCTCCACGAACGTGGCATCGAGATCAGCCACGAGACGGTGCGGTTCTGGTGGAGCCGGTTCGGGCCAATGTTTGCCGCTGAGATCCGCAAACGTCGTGTCG
>CANJQT010000073.1 GCA_947476475.1 Paracoccaceae bacterium
ATATCCTTTGCGCCGAAATCCTGAAGCACCTTGATGCGATGCCGGCAGACCGGCAGGTCATGCTGAAGCTGTCGCTGCCCACCGTCGACAACCTTTACCGACCGCTGATCGAGCATCCGCGCGTGATGCGTGTGGTGGCACTTTCGGGCGGCCATTCGCGCGACGAGGCCAACAAGATCCTTGCGCGCAACAAGGGCATGATCGCCAGCTTCTCGCGCGCATTGAGTGAAGGGCTGTCGGCCCAGCAGGATGATGCGACCTTCAACCGTGTTCTGGATGGAGCTATTCAAAGCATCCGTGACGCATCGGTTGCCGCCTGATCTGAAGCGGCCAGACCACACCGAAGAAAAAGCTTCGCAAATGCGCATCGATGTAATTCCCATCGCGGCGCATTTGTGCAATCCTTCCGCGTGACCGCCCCACAAGAGGCGGCAAACGGCAGTTTCGGGGCGGTGCATGCGTCTATCTTCTTTTAAATCCGCCATCAGCGGCGTGGCTTTTCTGATCATTGCCGGATATTTTGCCTCTGCCGCCATTCAAGGCGATTTCGGGGTGGTCAAGCGTGTGCAAATCACCGCGCAGAAGCAGACCCTGACCGCAGAGCGTGACCGGCTGAAGGACGAGGTGGTGCGCATGCAGAACCTGACTTTGCGCCTGTCGGACGATTATTTGGATCTGGACCTGCTGGATGAACGGGCCCGTAACGTCATGGGCTATGTTCGCGCTGACGAGATCGTCATCCAGTAAGCCGCTGCTGACCGCTCTTTGCCGACTTGTGCGGCGCGCCATCCCAGGGGAGCTACCCGCGTGTCCAGCCAGAACCGCCCGCTGGCCGCCGCGGCCTGGATGATCGGGTCAATCAGCGGCTTTTCGTTGGTGGCGATTGCGGGCCGGGCTTTGGCGACCGAGTTGGACACGTTCGAGATCATGCTTTGGCGGTCGATGGTCGGGGTGATCGCTGTCAGCGGCATCGCCTTGGCACGCCGACAGGGTGCCGAACTTGCCCCTAGACGGCTGGGAACACATTTTCTGCGCAACGTCCTGCATTTCGCCGGGCAGAACCTGTGGCTTTATGCGCTGACGCTGATCCCGCTGTCACAACTGTTCGCGCTGGAGTTTTCCTACCCGATCCTTGTCACACTTTGCGCGCCGCTGCTGCTGTCCGAACGGCTGACCGGAACAAGGGTGCTGTCGGTCATCATCGGCTTTACGGGCATATTGATGGTGGCGCAGCCTTTTGGTGCGGGCGGGCTTTCGCCCGGCTTGCTGGCGGCGCTGTTGTGCGCCGTGGGCTTTGCCGGGGCGGCAATTGTTACAAAGCGCCTCACAAGGGTGACGACGATCACGGCGATTCTGTTCTGGCTGACGGCGATGCAGACCGGCTTTGGCCTGATCGCCGCGGGGCATGATGGTGATATTGCCGTTCCGTCGCTGATCTTGTTGCCGTGGGTTCTGGCGATCGGCCTTGGCGGGCTGGGCGCGCATCTGTGCCTGACAAAGGCGCTTTCACTTGCCCCGGCCACTGTTGTCACGCCGATTGATTTCATGCGCCTGCCGTTGATCGCATTGATCGGCATGACATTCTATTCCGAGCCTCTGAACATCTGGGTGTTGGGTGGCGGTGCGGTGATCTTTGCAGCAAATCTTCTCAACATGCGGTCAGACAAGCCACGGATACCGCAAGCCATGGCGTGAAAGCCGCAGTTGCAGCCTTTTATTTTTGGACGCGACGTCATTGATTGACCGATTGAACAATGCCGACCTACGCTTTTTCAACAGGGACATCTCATGGGGATGAGTAAGATGGGACGCATACTTCTTTCGGCCAGCCTGCTGGCCATGGGTGCAGGATCCGCTTTCGCAGGCGGCATCGAACGTTCGGCACCGTCTGTGGCCATTCTGTTTGAAGAAGGGAATTATGTCGAATTCTCGCTTGGTGCCGTAAATCCTGATGTGCAAGGCACATTTTTGGGTGTACTCGGATCGGGCGACATGGCGCCGGGTTACGGTGCCTACACACTGGGCTACAAGCATGCGATCAACGACAAGCTTGATATGGCATTCATCCTGGATCAGCCGGTAGGCGCCAAGGTTGCATATCCGGTTTCGGCAGCGCCCTATCCGTTCGCCGGGGCAACGGCAGACGTGGATTCGCAAGCCATCACCGCGCTGCTGCGATACAAATTGCCGTCCCATCTATCCGTCATTGGCGGGATCCGCGTCGAGCAGGTTTCAGGTGTGGTTGGCATACCCTCGATTGGCGGATACACGATGTCCAGCAATACCGACCGCAGCCTTGGCTATGTGGTGGGTGTGGCCTGGGAAAAACCGGAAATTGCCGCGCGCGTGGCGTTGACCTACAATTCGGCAATCACCCACGAACTGGCGGCACAGGAACAGTTTGCGTTCATGCCAGCCGCGATGCCGACGACGTTCGAGACCGTTGTCCCGCAGTCGCTCACCCTGGATTTCCAGACCGGCATTGCGGCGAACACGCTTTTGTTCGGTTCGGTGCGCTGGACTGACTGGTCGGCGTTCGATATCACGCCACCGGTTTTCGCCGGGGCACCCTGCGGTCTGACACCTTGCGGTGCCTTGTCCGACATCACGACCGATTCAATCACCTACAGCCTTGGCATCGGGCGCAAGTTCAATGAACAGTGGTCCGGGGCGGTTGTGCTTGGCTACGAAGGCAGCGGCGGGGTTCCCGTTGGAAACTTGGGGCCGACCGATGGTTACAAGAGCGTCGGCCTTGCCGCGACCTACACGATGGACAGCATGAAGATCACCGGCGGCGTTCGTTACATTGCCATTGGCGATGCAACGACCCAGTCTATCGGGTCGCAGTTCACCGATAACACCGGTGTCGCCGCAGGGCTGCGTATCGGCTACACTTTCTGACTTGGCAGGTGCCGCGAAAGACCCCGAAGCCCCGCCCGAACGGCGGGGCTTTTTTGCCGATTGTATTTGGCACAAGTTCCGGGTGGCAGGTATTGGCGGGTACCTTTAGGGTGCGCCGATGAAACAGACATCCCCAAACCCGCAAAAAACCATTCCTCCCGCCGCGTGGGGCCTGATGGCGCTGCTTGCCCTTTTGTGGGGATGTTCTTTCCCGGCCACGCGTGCTGCTCTGGAGGAAGTGGGTGTGATGACCACCGTGGCCTTCCGGGTGGCGGGCGGTGCCATCGCGCTTTGGCTGGTGATCCTGCTGCGTCGACTGCCGGTGAGCGGTGGCTGGCGTGCGGTGCTGATTTTCGCCGGGATGGGGTTCATGAACAACGTCCTGCCCTGGTGCCTGATCGTCTGGGGGCAAAGCCATATCGCGTCGGGGCTGGCGGCAATCCTTAATGCTTCGACGGCGATTTTCACGGTCTTGCTGGCTGCGCTGGTTTTTGCGGATGAGCGGCTGACCATGCGCAAGGCGGGAGGGGTTCTGCTGGGTCTTGCCGGAGTTGCAACCGTGATGGGGCTAAGTGCGCTTGCGGCGTTTGACCTGACTTCGCTTGCGCAACTTGCCATCCTGGGCGCAACGGTCAGCTATGCATTTGCGGGCATATTCGCCCGGCACTATCTGGGCGGACAGCCCCCTGAAGTTGCCGCCGCCGGAATGCTGACGGCGTCTTCGATGATGATGATCCCCACCGCCCTGACGCTTGAGGGAGTGCCGACGTTTGACTACCAGCCGCAAACATGGGTCGCACTGTTGTATATGGGCATGATCGGGTCGGCCCTGGCGTTCCTGTGCTATTACCGGGCGCTGCGCATGGCCGGGGCGGGCAATGTCAGTCTGGTCACGCTGATGATCGCGCCGGTGTCAGTTGTGCTTGGCGCGCTGATCTTCGACGAAAGCCTGACCGCGTCGGACTATCTGGGCTTTCTGCTGCTGGCGCTTGGGCTCTTGGTGATTGACGGTCGCATCCTGTCGTTTGCGCCCATCGGCACCAAACGAAAATCCGCGTGAACTTTCCGTCATGTGCCGCTAAGCACTTAGGAAAGCGACCGGGACAAAAGCAATGATCTACAAGACGGGCAAGGAATGGTTGGCGGCAGGCGACAAGCGCGTCTTGCTTTTTGGCATGTCGGGCCTGGGCAAGACCCACATATCGAACCTGCTGCGCGAGGCGGGTGGCTGGTTCCATTATTCCGTCGATTACCGGATCGGCACCCGGTACATGGGCGAGCATATCGCCGACAATTTTAAGCGAGAGGCGATGAAGGTTCCGCTTTTGCGCGAACTTTTGATGACGGATTCGGTCCATATCACCTCGAACATCACCTTCAACAATCTGGCCCCGCTGTCGACCTATCTGGGCAAGCCAGGCGATCCGGCGAAAGGTGGGGTACCATTTGACGAATATCTGCGCCGTCAGGAACAGCATCGTGTGGCCGAAATTGCCGCCCTGCTGGACACGCCGACATTCATCAGGCGCGCGGAGGAGCTTTACGGCTATCCGAATTTCGTCTGCGATTCTGGCGGTTCGATCTGCGAGGTGATTGACACCGACAATCCCGGCGATCCGGTGCTGAAGGCGCTGGAGGCCAGTCTGCTGCTGGTCTGGATCAAAGGCTCTGAAACCCATCGGGAGGAGCTGATCCGGCGCTTTGACCGGGCGCCAAAGCCGATCTATTACCGTCCCGATATGCTGCGCAGACTTTGGGCCGAGTATCTGGCCAAAGAGGGAAAACCCGAAAATCAGGTTGATCCTGACGCTTTCCTGCGCTTTGGCTATGCGCGCCTGCTGGATCATCGCCAGCCGCTTTATGCCGCGATGGCCGCCCACGGGGTGACCGTGACCGCCGAAGAAGTGGCCGAAGTCGGAAGTGTGTCCGACTTCAACACTTTGATTGCCCGCGCCCTTGAGCGGCGGGTCGAGCCGACATAAGTCGCGCTTCTGGAGAATGACATGCCAATAACCCTGCCCGAAAACCTGCCGGCCTTTGAAGTTCTGTCAAAAGAAGGCGTCATGGTCATTTCGCCCGACCGTGCGGCGCATCAGGATATCCGTCCGCTGCGCATTGGCTTGCTTAACCTGATGCCCAAGAAGATCCAGACCGAAAACCAGTTTGCGCGTCTGATCGGTGCGACCCCCTTGCAGATCGACTTCCAGCTGATCCGGATGAGCACCCACGAGGCGCGCAACACCGCGTCAGACCATATGGAGGCGTTCTATCGTCCGTTTGCCGAGGTGAAGGGCGAAAAGTTCGACGGGCTGATCATCACAGGCGCCCCGATCGAACATCTGGAATTCGAGGAAGTGACCTATTGGGACGAACTGTGCGAGGTCATGGACTGGACCCAGACCAACGTCCATTCAACCTTTGGCGTCTGCTGGGGCGGGATGGCGATGATCAACCATTTCCATGGCGTCAGGAAACATATGCTGACCCAAAAGGCGTTTGGCTGCTTTCGTCACCTGAACCTTGCGCCATCGTCGCCCTATCTGCGTGGTTTTTCGGACGAATTCGTCATCCCGGTCAGCCGCTGGACCGAGATGAAACAGGCCGAGATTGACGCAGCGCCCGGCCTGCGCACGCTTTTGGGCAGCGATGAGGTTGGTCCCTGTCTGGTCGAGGATCCTGCGCACCGGGCGCTCTATATCTTCAATCATTTTGAATATGACAGCGGCACCCTGAAGGAAGAGTATGATCGCGATATAGCCAACGGCACGCCGATCAATGTGCCGATGAACTATTACCCCGATGACAACCCTGCCCGCCCGCCGATGAACCGCTGGCGCAGCCACGCGCATCTGCTTTATGGCAACTGGGTCAACGAGATCTATCAGACGACGCCGTTTGATCTTGCCATGATCGGCCAGTAGGGGCGCATTGCCGCGATTGCGCTTTTCGCCCCATCGGCCATAGTCAGGCAGACGTGACAGGAGAGTGCCATGGCCGACAGTGCTGCCCCCGCAAAACCTGACCCCGATGTGATCCCGTTCGTGGGTGACATCACAAAGTTTCTGGAAACCGAAGCGCCCGCCGATGTCCGCAAGGCCATCGCCAAGGCAGGCAAGAAAGACGTTCTGTCGAAAACCTATCCCTATGACCGGGAAATGGCCGGTAGCGATTACAACGATCACATGGCGCGGTTGCAGGTCGAACTGGTGAAGATGCTGCATGACCTGCGCACCACCGGAAAGCGCCTGGTCGTGGTTTTTGAAGGACGCGATGCAGCTGGAAAAGGCGGGGCCATCGAGCGGCTGCGTGAAAACCTGAATCCGCGTTCGGCCTATATCATTGCCTTGGCAAAACCGACGGAACGTGAGGCGGGCCAGTGGTATTTCCAGCGCTACATCGACAACCTGCCCGCAAAGGGTGAAATCGCCCTGTTCGACCGATCATGGTACAACCGGGGCGTGGTGGAAAAGGTTTTCGGCTTTTGCCAGGAGGATCAGCGCAAACTGTTCTTCCGCCAATTGCCTGACTTCGAACGGATGGTGGTGGACGAGGGGATCGTGCTGGTAAAGCTGTGGCTTGATGTGGGGCGCGCCGAACAGTTGCGCCGCTTTCTTGACCGAGAAAAGGACCCGCTGAAGCAATGGAAGCTGAGCTGGATCGACGTCGAGGGGCTGAAGAAGTGGGATGCCTATTCCGAAGCGATCAACGAGACGCTGAAAAAGACCCACACGAAACACGCCCCCTGGGCCGTGATCCGTGCGGACGACAAGGCGCGCGCGCGTCTGGCCGCAATTCAGACCGTGTTGAATGCGGTCGATTATCGCCATAAAGACAAACATGCGATCGGCAAGATCGACGGAAAAATCTGCGGCGGGCCTGGGATTCTGGATGGTTAAGCAAGGCTATCACCACGGCAATCTGCGTCAGGCGCTGATCGATGCGACGCTGCACCTGATCGAGGCGCAGGGGCCGCAGGGTTTTACATTGTCAGACGCGGCAAAATCGGCAGGCGTAACCCCCGCTGCAGTCTATCGCCATTTTGCCGGGCGTGACGACCTGATTGCGGAATGTGCGCTTCAGGGGTTCGAGATTTTCGCCGACCTGATGGATCACGCGTACAATGCTGGCCAGCCGACTGCCCTGCGCGCCTTCGAAGCAACGGGGCGCGCCTATCTGGCTTTCGCCCGCAAATTTCCGGGCCACTACATGGCAATGTTTGAAAGCGGTCTGAACCTGAACCGCAACCCGGATCTGGCCCGCGCATCCGACCGGGCGCGCGGCGTGCTGGCCCGCGCCGCCGAGGCGTTGTCGCAGCAGTTGCCTGTCGGTCGCCGTCCGCCCGCCGCCATGTTCGCGGCCCACATCTGGGCGATGAGCCACGGTGTGGTCGAACTGTTCGCGCGTGGCGCACCGGGGTCACGCGCCCCCTTCCCTCCCGAGGAACTTCTTGAAGCCGGAATAGGCATCTATCTGCGTGGGCTTGGGCTGGTGGCACCCGACAGTTAGGATCCGCGCTGGTTAAGGTCGCTGAAGCGTTGCCCGTTGCGGATCAGATCGTCCCAGAGGGGGGCCGGCTGCCAATAGGGATCGCCGCCAGACGCCCATTCGCGCAGCAGGTTGCGCAGCATCAGCAAACCGGCCTCGTCGGCGGACTGCATCGGCCCGCCCCGCCAGCGGGGGAATCCCTGCGCCATTGCCACAAGGTCAATGTCGGACGGCTGGTACGCGCGGCCTTCCATCAGCGCCCAAGCACCTTCGTTGGCCAGGCCCGCCACCAGACGCGCCTGAATGTGCGCGGCATCTTGCGGGATGCGGTCGCGCATTCCACCCAGAACCTCGGCAAGTGCCGGGTCTGCGGCGCCGATGCGTGCCCCCGTCGGGTAAAGATGATAGCCTGCGCCGGAACGTCGCCCCCGGCGACCCTCGCCGGTCAGCCAGATGGCCATCGCCTGCCCGACCGGATCGGCATCCACCCCCGCGCGGCGCGTCGCGTGGCGCAGCAAGGCATGGTCCGGTCCATAGACATCCTTCATGCCAAAGGGGCCGTTTGCCAGCCCGAAGGCGCGCGCGGCGCGGTCCACTTCATGGGGCACCGCACCCGCGGCAACAGTGCGGTCTGCCAGATCAAACAGGCTGGTCAGCAGCCGCATCGACAGGAAGCCGGGCTTTGGCCCCTGTTGGATCGGCCGCCAGCCCAAAAGGCGGGCCAGCGCCTGTGCCGCGCCTGCAACCTTTGCCCCGCAGTCTGCCGGCGCGGCCAATTCGGCAAGGGTCACGCGCCGCACCGGGTCGGAAATGAACAGGGTCATATGGTCGTCCGTCGCGCCGAACGCGGAGGCGAGCATCAGCGGATCCAGCCTGCAGCTGACTGACAGAACCGGCCCGGTGCCCCCGCGTGCCACCGCCTGTGCCGCAAGTGCAGCGCTTTTCACGGCCAGATTTTCGGTGACCGCTTCGATCACCAGATCGGCACCCACCGCGGCATCGGGGGAAGTGGCGGGCAAAAGGCGCGCCCAGTCGATCTGGCGCTGCGCCTCGCTCAGCGTGCCTTTGGCAACCGCCGTATCATGCAAGCGCGCCACGCGGGCCAGCCCGTTTGCCAAGGCCTGCCGATCCGCTTCGATCATCGTGACGGTCAGGCCGTGCCCCAACACTTCCGCCGCAAGCCCGGCCCCGATCCAACCACCGCCAAGGACAGCAATATGCGAAAGCGACGTTCGGGCGCCGGCCGCCAGGGTCTTGGCTGCGGAGCGTTCCGCCAGGAAAGCGTGACGCAGGGCGCGCGCCTGTGGCGTGCCCACCAGTTCCTCGAAGGCGGCCCGTTCAAACGTCAGTCCTTGCGTGGTGGGCAAAAGCAAAGCGGCCTCGACGCAATCCACGATCCGGGGGGCCGCAAGTTCATGGGCAAGACGCGGTTTTGCGCGTTCCGCTTCAACCGCAGCAAGCCAGCGGGACGGGTCCCGCCGATGCGGACCGGGCCGGTCTTTGGCACAAGGCAACCGGCTGCGTCCTTCGACATGCGCCCGCGCGATCTGCATCGCCAGACTGCGCGGCTCGGCCGGGGCCAGATGGTCCACCAGGCCAAGCCGCGCCGCTTCGTCCGCCGGAACCGGGCGGCCCGAGATCATCATCCTGAGTGCGGCTTGCGCGCCGATCAGCGGTGGCAGCCGCTGCGTGCCCCCCGCGCCGGGAAGTATTCCCAAAGTCACTTCGGGAAGCCCGAACTGTGCGTCCCCGGCCGCGACCCGAACTGCGCAGACCAGCGCAAGTTCCAGCCCGCCGCCCAAGGCCGAACCGTGAATGACCGCAACGACCGGCTTGGCCATCGCCGCGATCCGGCTGCAAAGCGAAGGCAAGGCAGGGGGCAGCGGCGGCTTGCCGAATTCGCGGATGTCGGCCCCGACAGGCCAACTTCTGCCCTCTGCCGCCAGAATGATGACGCCCACTGCCGCGTCCGCGTCTGCCCGTGCGAACGCTTCTGCAAGGCCCAGACGAAGTTCTGCACCCAAAGCGTTCAGCGGCGGATTGTCCATAAGAATGGTTGCCACGCCATCGGCCACATCATATCTGACCTTGTCGGTCATTGCCTGCCCTGTTGCCTTTTTCAGTCCTGTGCAACAGTCCGCCACACCAAGGTTTTTGGCAATGGGAAACCGCTGCCCAGAGAGCCGCGCAAATCAGTGCTTGGCCGCACAGGTTGCACAGAAGGGCGTCGCCGGGATCAAATCGAGCCGCTCTTCGCTGATCGGTTTACCGCAGGTCATGCAGTCGCCGTATTCGCCGGCTTCGATCCGTTTCAGTGCCGCGTCTATCATGCGCAACTCGTGCTGTGCCGAGTGGCCAAGGTCTTCGAGCACCTCGTCACCTTCGCGCTCGGTGGCCATTTCTTCGAAATCCTTCGCCTCATGGGCATCCAGTTCGGATTCAATCCGGTTCAGCCGGTTTTCCAAAAAGGCCTTGCGGGCGGTCAGGTCGGATTTTCGGCTGTCGAGCGACTTCATCGGCAATCTCCTTATGGCTGCCTTCATGGCTAAAATGCTGCGCCTGTACGGACATTGATGCAAGTCAAACATGCTTGCGCTTTCGGCCGGTTTAGGGTGTTGTGACAAAAAATCCTGACCTTACAGTCAGGCCTTGGGCCGCAAGCAGGTGCAATGATGCCATCAGACTGGATTTGGGGCTTTTGCGGGGGGCTGATCATCGGATTGGCCGCAGCACTTTACCTTTTGATCAATGGCCGGGTCATGGGGGCGTCGGGGATTATCGGTGGGCTGGTGGATAGAACAGGCCGCGACAGCGCCAACGAACGACTGTGTTTTCTGGCGGGCCTTGTTGGCGTGCCGGCAATTCTGGTGCTGATGGTCGGCTCTGACGACACGCAACTGATCCAATCTCCGTCGATTGTCATCGCCGCTGGGCTTCTGGTGGGGCTGGGCACCCGACTGGCAAACGGGTGCACGTCGGGTCATGGCGTGTGCGGGATATCCCGCCTGTCGCTGCGCGGCATTGTCGCCACGGTGTTTTATATCCTGGCGGGTGGCTTGTGCGTTTTGTTGTTTCGTCACGTTCTGGGGGTGATCTAAGATGAATCGTTGCCTGTGGGCCGCACTGAGCGGGGCCATGTTCGGCATCGGCCTGACACTTTCGGGCATGACCGATCCCCTCAAGGTGCAGGGTTGGCTGGATGTGTTCGGCGACTGGGACCCGACGTTGGCCTTTGTGATGGGCGGGGCAATTCTGCCGATGGCTGTTGCGTGGCGTCTGGCGGCGCGGCGCAGCAAGGCGGCTCTTGGATCTGACTTCCCTGCCGCGCCGGGTCCGCAGGTTGGGCATAACCTTGTGATCGGATCTGTCCTGTTCGGGGCGGGTTGGGGGTTGGTGGGCCTTTGCCCTGGCCCGGCACTGGCATCGCTTTCCTGGAGTGGGGCCTATGGACTTCTCTTCCTAATGGCCATGCTTGCGGGTATGTTCGCAGCGCCCGGTGTCCGCCTTTGGATCGACCGGATGGCCGCCAAATAAGGGACCGACATATGGATATTCGCCAGCTGACCGACAGTTACGCCGTAACACCGCAGATCACACCGGCAGATGTTGCCGCGATCAAGGCTGCCGGATTTGTGCGCGTCATCTGCAACCGACCCGATGCCGAGAACCCCGCAGAGTTGCAGGCCGCCCGGATGCGCCAGCATGTAGAGGCGGCGGGCATGGAATTCGTCGAAAACCCAATCAGCCCAGGCAACTTTGGCCCCGATATTGTGAACACACAGGCGCAGGCCATGCGGGCGGCGGGTCCGGTTCTTGCCTATTGTGCGTCAGGCAATCGCAGCTCGCATGCCTGGGCGCTGGCGCTGGCGGGTCAACTGCCTGCCGACAAGCTGATCGAAACGGCGGCGCGCTGTGGCTATAATCTGGAAGCGATCCGCCCGCGGCTGGGCTGACAGCGCCAAGACACTGCATGACCAGCTTGTCAGCCCGCCAAGGCCAGCGCCAATGCGGACAGCTCGGGTTCCGCCGTGGCTGGTGCGATTTCTTTATCGGTTTGCGGCGGGCTTTCGGGCGTTGAAAGGGTAGCTGGAGGCGCTTCGGCCCCGGCTTTGCCGCGCGCGCCAGGGCGGGACAGCGGTTGATCGCGCGCCGGCACAAGGTCGGCAGGCTTGACGGGCGGCACCTTGGCCCCGCCCGAAAGGCCGGTGTCGGCCAATTGCAGGCGCAGGGCGCGGTGGCCATCGGTTTGCCCAAGCTGGCCCAGACAAAGCGTGGCGTTGTCCGCCCCTTGCAACTGCACCAGCTGCAGCGCGCCGGATGGCAGGGTCAGGGATTGCCCCGCCTCCAGCGCCAGAACGACAGAGAGCGGCAAGGTGACGCGCGCCAGAACCGCATCAACGGCCACCGTCGCGGGCATCAAGGCCAGTTCCAGACCACGGGCCCATGCCAGTTCCTGTTGAAGGCCATTGTCTGCGGGGGCATCGGCACTGGTCTTCTGTGGTGGCTGACCACGGCCATGCGCGGGATAGGCCAGCCAGACTTCGCCGCAGCGCACGTCACCCTGCGGCCCATCGGGAAACCCAAAGGCCAAACGCAGCCGGAAGACCCGGTAAGCCGGCTCTTCCAGCATGATGGCCAACGGGCGCGGGTCTGGCAGATGCGACGTATAGCGAAAACCGCCTGCCCAGATCACGTCATCACTTTCGGAAAGAAGCGTTTCGATTTCTGCCAGCACCGTATCGACAAAGCCTGCAGCCATTGCGGCATCGGTGCGCGTGGGCCGTCTGGGCAGAGGGGCGTGATCGCGCAGATGCCCGGTGGTCATGACTTCGATCAGGCACCCCAGCGCGTCAGGGGCCACCACCACCAGCCCCACCCCGTCTTCCGGTCCTTCCGTCAGCAGAAGTAGTCCGTTTTCGGGCAGACTTTCGGCGATTTCCGCGCTGCTGCGCACCGCCGCCAGACAGGACTGAACCCGAAGCGGCAGCTTCATCGCCCGTTCGGCAGAGCGCGTAAACGCCATGTGCAGCACATGTTCGCGCGCGAGGTTCGCCGGATCGACTTCCACGCGCCCGGCCAAAAGTTTGCGCGCCATCAGTCCTTGTCCATCGGTCTGCGTCATCGCACTGGCCCCATATGAATAGGGCCATCATCGTCCGTCCAGGTAAGAGAAGGCTTAAGATCCGGAATCTGGCGCCACTGACAAGGGACGCACGGGCAGCGTCACCCGAAAGGCAGCGCCGCCCTGTCCCGGAAGATAGGCAACGGAACCGCCCAGACTTGCCATGATCTCGCGGCAAATCGCCAGACCAAGCCCGGCCCCGCCGGCACGGGCGGTGTCGGTCATGCGGACGAACTTTTCAAAGATCAGTCCACGTGCCTCTTTGGGGATGCCCGCGCCATTGTCGATGAAATCCACGGTGATCCGCCCGGCCTTGCGCCGTGCCACGATCTTCAGCTTGGGCGGGTCGGCATCACAGTATTTCCGCGCGTTCGAGACAAGGTTGATGAACACCTGCACCAGCCGGTCGGCATCGGTAATCACCGGCAGGAATTCAGCCCCCTGATCACGGTCGAAGATGAAAGCACGTTCCGGGCGGGTGTTCGAGGCCGCAGCCAGCGCCCGGTTGATCAGATCGTGCAGATTGGCCGCCCGGATCGTCAACTGCGCCTTGCGGTTTTCCAGCACCGACAGGTCCAGAAGATCATCAAGAAGCCGGGTCAGACGCACCGCTTCGTCCTTAATGACCCCTGTAAAGCGCACGCGATCTTCCGGTGCCAGATCCGGTTCGGCCAGGATTTCGGAAAAGGCGCGGATAGAGGTCATGGGGGTGCGCAGTTCGTGGCTGATCTGGCTAAGAAAAGCATCCTTTTGCACTGAAAGGGCGGTAAGTTTTTCATTCGCTTCTGACAGGGCGCGGGCGGTGCGGGTCAGTTCCTCGGACTTTTGCCGCAGTTCGGCAGAGCTTTCCATGATCTGCTGCGCGTCACTTGCCACCGCCAGCAGATCTTCAGCCGAAATCACTGCCCTTCCGGCATGTTGGGCAATCATCGCGTGCGCGGTTGCGGCCCCCACTGCCCCCGCCAGCCGCCGTTCCAGTCTTTCGATGAAGTCGGGCGTCGCGTCAGGCAGAAAGCCAGCCTTGCCCTGGCGCCCCGCTTCGGTGCGAAAGAAGACCAGCGCCTCGTCATTGCCCAAGAACCCTTGCGTCAAGGTCAGCAGTTCCTCCGCCTCGGCGCCGCTGTCGCGTGTCCAGCTGGGCGCCGCCGCATCGCCGTCGAAAACCCGCACGAAAGCCAGCGCCTGAATGCGTTCGACCGGCCCCGGGATCGACAGAAGGGACCCGGTGACGAAGGCAAGGATGTTCAACGACAAGGACCAGAAGATGGCATGCAACAGGGGATCCATGCCAGACAGTCCGAAGAGAGCCTGTGGCCGCAGCCAGCCAATCCCCCAGGGGCCTTCGGCGATAAGGGTGGCGGACAACAATCCCCCTGCCCCAAAGGATGGCAGAAAGAAGCTGTAAAGCCAGACGCTGAACCCGGTCAGCAGCCCCATCCCGACCCCGACCGAACTTGCGCCGCGCCAGAACAGCCCGCCGATCATTGCAGGCAGAACCTGCGCTACACCGACAAAGGCGATCAGCCCGATCGCGGCCAGCGCTGACGACCCGCCCGACAGACGGTAGTAGAAATAGCCCAAGGCCAGAATTGCCGCGATCGACAGCCGACGCGCCAGCAGGACAAGCCCGCGCACATCCCCGGCATCACCCGCGCGGCCCCGGCGCGACGCCAGCCATAAGGGCACAACGATATGGTTCGACACCATCGTCGCCAGCGCAATCGCGGCAACAATCACCATCGAGGTTGCTGACGAAAAGCCGCCAAGAAACGCCAAAAGCGCCAATCCACCTCGGTCATAGGCCAAAGGCAGGGTCAGAACGAACAGGTCGGGGTTCGAGCCTTTGGGTAGAACCTCGAGCCCGATCACGGCGATGGGAACCACAAACAGGCTCATCGCCATCAGGTAAAGCGGAAAGGCCCATGAAGCGGTGGCCAGATGGGCTTCGTCCACATTCTCTACCACCATCACCTGAAACATGCGTGGCAAGGTCAGGATCGCCGCAGCCGATACAAAGATCAGACCCACCCACCGGCCCGGCTGCATCGGCCAATCGGCAAGCTGCGAGGCTTCGATGTGTGCCAGAACTTCAGATGGACCCCCAGCCACCCCCCAAACGACGAAAACACCGACCGAGAGCAGAGCCACCAGCTTCATGACCGCTTCGAAGGCAATCGCGGTGACAACGCCATGGTGCCGTTCATCGGCGTCAAGGTTTCGGGTACCGAACAGGATCGTGAACAAGGTCAGCCCCGCCGCCACCCAAAAAGCCGTCGCCCGCTGATCCGGCAATGCCCAACCTTGCGGTGTGCCGGTGGCGAACACGCTGAAGGACAGCGTCACCGACTGAAGCTGCAAGGCGATATAGGGGGTAGAGGCGGCCACCGATATGACGGTGACCATCACCCCAAGCAGGTTCGACTTCCCAAACCGGGCGGAAATCAGGTCGGCGATCGAGGTCACCCTTTCGCGCCGCCCGACGCGCACCAGCTTGCGCAAGATCCACCACCAGCCGACAAAAACCAGTGTCGGCCCCAGATAGATCGTTACAAACTCGAGCCCCGATCGCGCCGCGTAGCCGACCGCGCCGTAAAAGGTCCAGGCCGTGCAGTAGATCGACAGCGACAGGGTGTATACCGCCGGGCTGTGCAGCCAGCCGCCGCGCCCCTGGTCGGCGCGCCGTTCAGCCCAAAAGGCGATCAGGAACAGAAAACCCACATAGGCAAGACAGACGGCGACCAGCAGGTTGAACGAAATCATTCGCCCCTATCCTCTGGCCATGGGCGGGCGGTCATTGTTGACGACTGCCCGGAACCCCGCCCCAGCCGTCGCGCCAACACGAATGCGCCAAGAATCAGGCCCGCCCACACCGCGAAAAGATAAAGGCCACCAAAGGCGGTCTGTGGCAATTGCCCGTCATCACCCTGCCAAAGCACGGGCATCACGAACAGAAACAGCCCCAGAATCGGCCACAGCCGGGCCGCGTCGGTCAGGCGCCGCCGCCGATAGGCACGGCGCGCGACAAACAGCGGGCCATGCGACGCGGCCAAGGCTAGCGCCCCACCAGCTGGCGCAGACTGGCCAGAATATCGGCATTGGCGAAAGGTTTTGTCATGAACAATGTTGCCCCGCGCGCCGCAGCCATTTCGCGTTCGCGCTCTTGCCCGCGCGCGGTCAGGATCAGGACCGGCAGGTCGGCCAGCATGCTGTCAGCGCGCAACGCGTCCAGTATTTCATAGCCGGACAGGCCCGGCAGCATGACATCCAAGACCAGCGCATCGGGCCGCAGCGCCCGAAGCCGGTCCAGCGCGGTGGCGCCATCGGCATGGATTGTGACATCCCAACCGTCACGGGTCAGGATAAAACGGATCGCCTCGGCAATATTTGCCTCATCTTCAATCAGCAAAACCCGCCCGGTCATCATTCTGTCCCCCCTTGGGTCCACTATCACCCGCCGGCCGCCCCCTGTCAAAGCATCTGCCCGCCTACAGGACAAACGACGGTTCACGCCGCGCCGCGCACGACTGTTCGCTGCAAATCCGGCAAGACGGCCCGATCCGCCGCGTCGGCCCCTCGGCCCCGCCAGCGGGGATCAGCAGCATCACGGCCTGCGCGACCATCGGCCCTTCGAACCCCTGCGGCCACGACCTGTCACACCAGCTGTAGGCCCAGAACCGCGCGCCCGAGCCCCGCCCGGTGACTTGCACCAGCCGCCGCAGCGGCGTGCCGGGCTGGGCGAGCGTCTCGAACAACGGCAAAAGTCCGCAAGCAGCGCCGGATCGCGGCATCGGAAATCCTGGAGCCGGGCGGCGGAACACGATCCCGCCCGATCCGTCACAGGCGACAAGACCAACACCGGCCAGTTGCCCGCGCGGCAGGCAAGCCAGACGCCGCAACACCAAGGGCACCGGAACATCCAGCGATTGCGCCAAAAGCAATGGGTCCGGGCCGCGTTGATCCAAGGCTTTCGCCAGCCGCATCCACGGCAGCGCCACCGCATCCGCCGTGTAATTGCGCAAATAGGCCAGTGTCAGTGCCCGCCCTGCAGCCGATGCCAGTTGTGGCGCGCCCGCCAGCAGGCTTTCGGGGCGGGGCGGGTTCAGACCTTCCAGTTCCTCTACATGCCAGTCACGCGCCTGAAGCCAGTCCTCCATCTCTTCTTGCGGCGAGGAGAGGCCCGCTTCTGGTGCGCGGGCCTGATCGAGCCAGGCCACCAATGCAGCAGACACATTCGACAGGCGCAAACTGTCTTCATAGATGTTCTTGTGAAACCGTGTCCGCCATTCGGGTTCGAGATCTTCTGTCTCGGCCAAAATGGCCGAAGTTGAGCGCACCGCAGTGATCGCGGACACGACTTCGTGCAGCGAGGCCGCCAGAAACGGATCCTGCGCCATCCGTTCACTGAGTGATTCCACCACCTTCGACAGGCGGACAACCTGCCCCTGACGGGCAGCGAGCAGTCCCGCCCAGCCCGGGAAGCGGCCGGCAAATTCCTCGAGCAAGTCGATTTCGGGAGAGAGGCCCGGCTCTGGCGAAGCGGCCGCTTCGCGCAGCGCATCAAACAACGCGCCTTCGCCACCCTCTGCAAGAACCGTCGCTTCGACTTTAAGTGCCTCGGCCAGTCGCACCAGAAGTTCTGGCCGGACCCGGCGGCGGTTATGTTCGATAAGGTTCAGATAGGCGGGCGAGATTTCCACTGCGTGCGCAAGGTCGGCCTGACGCAAGCCAAGCATCAGCCTGCGGTCACGCACCCTGCTGCCGGTCAGTGCCTGACGCGCCATCTATCTCCCCGAGGTTATCTAGAAAGACTTTACGGGATTTTCATTAACTTCAAAAGGCTTGAGAGCAGTTTCAGCGCCTTCCCGGCCGCCGCGTTGACAAAAGCAGGTTTGTTTCACTCGACAAAACCCCATCGTAGCTGCGGATTTTGAGGATCACGCTGTCCAACTCCTCCAGCGTCCGGGTGCCTATCTCGACCACAAGATCCCAGCGACCGTTGGTCGAGTGGGCCGCCTGCACTTCCGGCAAGCCCAGCAAGCGCGCTGTGATTCGTTCCTGGCCACGCCCCTCGATGGCGATCATCATCAGCCCGCGCACCGGCGAGGCGCTGACATCGCTGCGGGTGAGGACGGTGAAGCCCACGATCTCTCCGCGGCCCTGAAGCCGTTCCATCCGCGCCCGCACCGTGGCGCGCGCCAACCCCATGCGGTCGGCCAGCTCGGACCAGGACGCGCGCCCATCACGGCGCAGTTCGGCAATAAGCCGTTGATCAACTTCGTCCAGTTCGCTCATAATTACCGCCAATTCGACCAAAGCCATGCCCGGATTGACAATAAAGCAGATGCAAACCGACACAAGATGGCAGCATCTTGATGTAAATGATCAAATGGCGGAATAAGATGACAAAAAGCTGCATCCTGATCGGCGCACCGATTGACAGCGGGCAAAAGCGGGCGGGCTGTCTTATGGGGCCGGATGCCTATCGCGTGGCGGGCCTTGGCCCTTCGATTACCGACCTTGGCCATCAGGTTGCCGATTGGGGGGATGTGATCCTGCCGCCACTTGAAGCCGCATCATGCCCAAACCCCGCAGTCCATTCCCTGTCAGAGACCATCGGCTGGACGCAGGCCCTGGCAAAGCGCACGGCCGAGGCCCTGGATCATGGCCATTTCCCGATCTTGCTCGGGGGTGATCATTCTCTCGCGCTGGGGTCCGTCGCCGGGGCGGCAGCCCATGCCATGCGGATCGGTCGTCCGCTGTTCGTCCTGTGGCTGGACGCGCATTCTGACATTCACACGCCCCTGACAACCCAGTCAGGAAATTTGCACGGCACGCCGGTAGCCTACATTGCAGGCCATCAGGGCTTCGAGGCGTTTCCACCCTTTCCCGACCCGGTCCCCGAGGACCGCATCTGCCTTTACGGGATTCGGTCCGTTGATCAGGCCGAACATGCCGCCCTGCTGAAAACCGACATGATGATCTGTGACATGCGGGTTCTGGACGAGCGTGGCATCATAGCGCCCCTGCGCGAGTTCCTGGAGCGAGTACACGCTGACAATGGCCTGCTGCATGTGTCGCTCGACGTTGATTTTCTGGACCCCTCGATCGCACCGGCTGTCGGCACCACGGTTCCCGGCGGCACCACCTTCCGCGAGGCACATCTGGTGATGGAGCTTTTGCACGAAAGCGGCCTTGTGAGCTCGCTTGACCTGGTCGAGTTGAATCCCTTTCTGGACGAACGTGGCAAGACCGCAAAGCTGATGGTGGAACTGGTTGGCAGCCTGATGGGTCGCAAGGTCTTTGACCGCCCAACGCGGAGCTTCTGACCATGATAAAAAAAGATCTTAATCTTGTGCCATTTGTGAGCGTTGACAATATGATGCGGCTTGTTCTTCACATCGGTATCGAAAAGGCTTTGACCGAGATCGCAGCCGAGATCGAACGCGATTTCAAGCGCTGGCCCTTGTTCGACAAGACCTCACGGGTGGCCTCGCATTCGGACGTGGGTGTGATCGAACTGATGCCGACCTCGGATGGTGAGATGTATGGCTTCAAATATGTGAACGGCCATCCCAAGAACATGAAGGAAGGCTTGCAAACCGTTACAGCGTTTGGGATTTTGGCTGACGTCAACACCGGTTACCCACTTTTGTTGAGCGAGATGACCATTCTGACGGCCCTTCGCACGGCAGCCATGTCGGCGCTTGCGGCGAAATGGCTGGCACCAAAGAATGCGACTGTCATGGCGCTGATCGGAAATGGCGCTCAGGCCGAATTTCAGGCGCTGGCCTTCCGGGCCATCTGCGGCGTGAAAGAGGTACGGTTTTATGACATCGACAGCACTGCCACCCGTAAATGCATCACCAATCTGCAAGGCGCGGGACTGACGCTGGTTGCCTGCGGTACGGCGGAAGAGGCCATTCTGGGCGCGCAGATCATCACCACGGTGACCG
>CANJQT010000074.1 GCA_947476475.1 Paracoccaceae bacterium
GTGCGGGCTGTCGCCCGCATCCCTCGGGTTGCCTCCGGCGGGGATATTTCGGGACAGAAAATGCCCGGCCGTATTTTCTGTCCGAAAATATCCCGGGGTCCGGGGCAGAGCCCCGGGGGCAGCCCCTTGACCGGACGCCGGGCACAGGCGATGAGGCGGCATGGTACCTTTGGACAAACTTGATCAGATCACCCGCCGCTTCGAGTTTCTGGAAGCGAAGCTGTCGGCCGGCGCGGCACATGGCGAGATTGCGGTGCTGAGCCGGGAATATTCTGGCCTGAAGCCAGTGGTGGCCGAGATTGCCGCCTATCGCCAGGCGCTTGCGGATCTGGCCGAGGCCGAGGCGATGCTGGCCGATCCCGAGATGAAGGCACTGGCCGAGGAGGAATTGCCGGAGCTGAGGGCGCGGATCCCCGAGATGGAGGCGCGGCTTCGCATTGCCCTGTTGCCGAAGGATGCGGCCGATGCGCGCCCGGCGATCCTGGAGATCCGTCCGGGAACCGGCGGCGAGGAGGCTGCCCTTTTTGCGGCGGACCTGTTGCGCATGTATCAGAAGTTCGCCGAAAGTCAGGGCTGGAGTTTCGAGATCCTTGAGCAGCAGGACAGTGACCTGGGCGGGATCAGGGACGTGTCCGCTCATATCGCGGGCGAGGGGGTGTTCGCGCGGCTGAAGTTCGAATCCGGCGTGCACCGCGTGCAGCGGGTGCCGGAGACAGAGGCGGGCGGGCGCATTCACACCTCGGCTGCGACGGTGGCGGTTCTGCCTGAGGCAGAAGAGGTGGATCTGGTCATTCCCGCCAGCGACATCCGCATTGACACGATGCGGGCCAGCGGTGCGGGCGGACAACATGTGAACACCACCGACAGTGCGGTGCGCATCACCCACCTGCCCACCGGCATCATCGTGACATCGGCGCAGAAATCCCAGCATCGCAACCGTGAGATTGCCATGCAGGTTCTGCGCGCCCGGCTTTTCGATCTGGAGCGCGCGCGGGTTGATGATGCGCGGGCAGCAGACCGCAAATCGCAGGTCGGATCGGGGGACCGGTCTGAACGGATCCGCACCTACAATTTTCCGCAAGGGCGGATGACCGATCACCGGATCAACCTGACGCTTTACCGGCTGGACGCGATCTTGCAGGGCGATCTGACCGAAGTCATCGACGCGCTGGTCGCCCATGATCAGGCCGAAAAGCTGGCCGAGATGGAGGCATGAGGGCCGCGGATGCCCTGCGTCTGGCTATCCCGCGCCTGAAGGTGGCGGGGGTCGCGGATGCGCCGGGAGATGGGCGCCGGCTGTTGGCGTATGCGATGCGGGTGGGACCGGACCGTCTGACGCTGCATCTGCCTGACGAACTGACGGATGCGCAGCTTTCGGCTTTTGATTCGGCGCTGTCGGCGCGGATTTCGCGGCAGCCGGTCAGCCAGATCATCGGCAGCCGCGCTTTCTTTGGCCTGACGTTTCGTGTGACCCCTGACACGCTGGATCCGCGCCCGGAGACGGAGCTGCTGGTCGAGGCGGCTTTGGCGCGGCCTTTTGTGAACATGCTTGATCTGGGAACCGGGACCGGGTGCGTGCTGTTGTCCTGTCTGGCGCGGATGAAGATGGCGCGCGGGCTGGGTACCGATCTGTCGCCTGCGGCGCTGGCGGTCGCCCAAGAGAACGCTGCGGCACTGGGACTTGGGGCGCGCGCGCGCTTTGGCTTGTCGGACTGGTTTGCGGCGGTCGAGGGACGGTTCGATCTGATCACCTCGAATCCGCCCTACATTGCTGAAGGCGAGATGGCGGGGCTGGCGCCCGAGGTACGCGACTGGGAGCCGCATCTGGCACTGACACCGGGGGGCGACGGGCTGGCGGCTTACCGGGCGATTGCGGCGGGGGCGGGGGCGCGGCTGATGGCCGGGGGGCGGATCCTGCTGGAGATCGGGCCGACGCAAGCGGAGGCGGTGTCGGGCCTGTTGCGCGCGCAGGGGTTCACCGCGATCGAGGTGCTGCGCGATCTGGATGGGCGCGACCGGGTGGTGATGGCCCAAAAGCCGGGCGAACGCGGCGGGTGCGGTGCTGCCTGAGGCTGCGGGACCGGGGTTTGCGGCCGGACATTGCGCCATCCGGGCCCGATCTGTTGAGAAAATACCGCAAAATCAGCGCGACGGTAACGAATCGCCTTGTCAGGACAGGCGCATCATGAAACAGAAATGGCGTGCGGGGCCGAGATTGGACCGACCCGCCGTTTTTGCCCGACACTCCTGCCCCCCGACGCCGCCGCAAGGATCTGGTTCGGATGGACAACAGGCGGGCTCCACAGCCTCAAGGCTTAAACGCACGAAAGCACATGAGATCATCCAAATCCCGTTCGCGGTCGAAATCGAACCGGCAACGCACCACTCTCGGAAATATCACCAACCGCGTCTTTGACAGCTCGGGTCCCGAGGGCAAGGTGCGTGGAACCCCCCAGCAGATCATCGACAAATACCTGATGCTGGCGCGCGACGCGCAGCTGTCGAATGACCGGGTAGCCGAACAGGCTTTCTTGCAGCATGCAGAACATTACACGCGGCTTCTGGGTGAAGCGCAGCGCGAAATGGCCCGCGAGCAGGAAGCCCGGCAGGCACAGGGCGGCGGTGGCAATGGCGGTGGCAACGGTCATCAGGGCGGTGAACGCCATGAGGGCGGGCGCGAACGCTATGACAATCGTCCGCCGCGCGAGGAAGAAGACGAGCAGCCCGATTTCGCGCCGCTGGGCGCGGTCCGCAGCGATGATGAAGGCCCGGGTCTTGTCGAGACACCGGAAATGCATCTTGCGCCCCAGCCGTCGATGGCTGACGCGGGCGGCCCCGACGGCGGCGCGCGGCGGCAGCCGCAAGGCGAGCGCGGCGGCAATCGTCGCAGCGGTGGCGGCAACCGGCCCGAACGTGGCGGGGATCGCCCCGAGCGCGCTGCCGGTGGCGAGCGTGCCGAGCGCCCGGCCGGCGAACGGCCAGAGCGCAGCGGCGATGATCGTCCTGCCGGCGAGCGGCCCGAGCGGGGTCCGCGTGGCCCACGTGGGCCGCGCCGCCCGAAAGACGGCGCCAAAGCCGATGGCGAGTCAGCCCCCAGTGCCGAACCGGCGCCTCAGGCTCCGGCCAGCAGCGACAGCGAATAAGAAAAAACCCGCCGGAAGGCGGGTTTTTTCTTGGCTTGCGGCCGGGGCAGGATCAGGCGGAGCGGGCAGCCTCGACCGCGCGGGCAAGCGCGCAGAACCGTTCGAGGTCGATTTCCTCGGCGCGGGCGGTGGGGGCGATGGCCGCGCTTTCCAGAAGGGATTCGATGTTCGGGGCGACGCCCTTCAGGCTGGCGCGCAGCATCTTGCGGCGCTGGTTGAAGCCTGCGGCCACGATCTGCGACAGGATCGCCGGATTTGCGGGAAAGCGGGGTTCCGGGAGGGCAGTCAGCAGGACCACGGCGGAATGGATCTTGGGGGGCGGTGTGAACGCCTCGGGTGGCAGCGTCAGGACGATGCGGGCATCGCAGCGCCACTGGGCCAGCAGGGCGAGTCGGCCATAGGCCTTTGAGCCGGGTTTGGCGACGATGCGTTCGGCGACTTCCTTCTGAAACATCAAGGTCAGGGTTTGCCAATAGGGCGGCCAGCTTTTGGGTGTCAGCCAGCGCACCAGAAGTTCGGTGCCGACATTATAGGGCAGGTTGGCGATCACCCGGACCGGCGGGGTGAGATGGGCGAGCGCGTCCACTTCAAGCGCGTCGGCATTCAGAATCGAAAGGCGGCCCGGATAGGCGGTGGCAATTTCAGCCAGTGCGGGCAGGCAGCGTTCGTCTTTTTCGATGGCCAGCACACGGCGGGCGCCCTCGGCCAGAAGGCCACGGGTCAGGCCGCCGGGGCCGGGGCCGACCTCGAGCACATCGCAGCCAGTAAGGTCGCCCGCCGCGCGGGCGATGCGGGCGGTGAGGTTCAGGTCGAGAAGGAAGTTCTGGCCAAGGCTTTTCTTGGCGATCAGGCCATGGGTGGCGATCACCTCGCGCAGGGGGGGGAGTTGGTCGATGGTGGCCATCAGGGGCGGCTTTCGCGGGTCTGGGCCATGCGCGCGGCCAAACGCAGGGCGGCGATCATGCTGCTGGGGTTGGCGATGCCCTGACCGGCGATGTCGAAGGCGGTGCCATGGTCGGGCGAGGTGCGGATGAAGGGGAGGCCGAGGGTCACATTGACGCCGCTGGCGAAATCAAGCGTCTTGATCGGGATCAGGGCCTGATCGTGATACATGCAGACTGCCACGTCATAGCGGGCGCGGGCGGCGGGGTGGAACATCGTGTCGGCGGGCAGGGGGCCAAGAAGGGTGAAGCCTTCGGCGCGGAGTCTTTCGAGGGTGGGAATGATCAGGGTCAGTTCTTCGTCGCCCATTGCGCCGCCTTCGCCAGCGTGTGGGTTCAGGCCAGCGACGGCGATGCGGGGGGCCTTGAGGCCGAAATCGCGGATCAGGCCCGCGCGGGTGATGCGCAGGGTGGTTTCCAGCAGGGCAGGGGTCAGGAGGGCGGGCACCTGTGCCAGCGGGGTGTGGATCGTGACCGGCACGGTGCGCAGCTGATCGCAGGCGAGCATCATCACCACCTGCGGCACCCCGGCCAGATGGGCAAGGAATTCGGTATGGCCGGGAAAGGCGAAGCCGGCACCGTCCTTAAGCGCCTTCTTGTGGATGGGCGCGGTGCAGACGCCCGAGGCGGCACCGGACTGCACCAGCGCCACCGCGCGTTCGATCACCGCGATGGTGGCGGCCGCATTGGCGGGGGCGGGCTGGCCGGGAACCGCTGGTTCGGGAAAGGCGTGGCGCAAGACGGGAAGCCGGTCGGCTGCTACGGCGGCGGTTTCGGACGGATCAAGGATTTCCTCGAAGGCGCTGCCTGCGGGCAGGTGGCGGGGATCGCCGATCCAGAGGAACGGCAACTGGGCGCCCAGAAGAGCTCGGGCCTTGAGCGCCAGTTCCGGCCCGACGCCGGAAGGTTCGCCGCAGGTCAGTGCGACCGGAGGGAAAGTCATTCTGGCATCAGGGGCGGCGGATGATCGCTTCGGCCTTCAGTTCGGCCAGATAGGCTTCGGCCAACTGAACCAACTTGCGGTTGGTCAGTTCATCGCGCAGCTGATCTTTCGATGGGCCTTGTCCAAGGCCGAAACTGTCGTTGATCGCCGGAGTTCCGTCCAGCGTGGCGGTGGTGCCGGTCACCGGATCGACCGGCGGGACCGCGGGTTCAATGGCGTTGGCGGCAAGCGAGGCGTTGCGCGCACAAAGCATGACCAGAACCGTCGCGGCGCCGCGCTGGATCAGTTGCTGTTCGTTGGCATCAAGCCCGTCGATCACCGCGCCGACATCGGCGGGCAACTGGCCGCGCGGCAGGGTCTGGCGGCGGAGTTGGTCGGCGGGCAGGCCGCTGGCCTGGGTGTAAAGATCGTCGCAGGTGTCGGTTTGGGCGCGGATGCGCGCGGCGTCGGCCTGAGCGGTGGCGGCCGGCAGGGTGAATTCGGCATAGTCGACATAAATGGCGGCCTTTGCCAGATCGCCGCCGTCGCGCATGCCGCGCACATAGAAAAGGGCGATAGCGCCCGGCATCGGCACCGGTTCGCTGACCTGACCCTGGCCCAATTTGCTGATCGCGGCGGCGACTTGCGGCGGCAGGTTCGAAGCGGGGATCCAGTCGACGCGGCCACCGTCAAGGCGGGAAATCCCGGCGGACATGGTGCGGGCGGCTTCGGCAAAGGCGGCTTCGGAGGTGGCTGTTTCGGCGATCTTCCGGACCTCTGACGTGGCTTTGCCGACGCCGCCGGCGCGGGCCGGGATGTAGAGTTCGGACAACAGCACCTGCGGACCGGCGCCACGGCTGCTGTCGGCGCTGAGCGCGCGCTCTATCTCGGCGTCGGAGACGGAGACGCGTCCGCCAAAGCGTGTGCGCACCACTTCGCGCCAGGCAAGGCCCGCCTCGACGAAATCGCGGAAGCTTTCGGGTTCAACCCCGCCTTGGCCGATGGCTTGCAGGAACTGTTCGGTCTGCAGGTTGGCGCGCCCGGCGAATTCAGCCATGCCGGCATTGATCTGTTCTGCGCTGACGGTGATGGTCATGTTCTTTGCGGCTTTCATCCGCAGGCGATCTTCGATCAGGCCCTTTTCGGCCTCGGCCACAATGTCGCCGGGGAATTGCAGAAGCGTCAGGAATTTGATGCGCTGGTCCAGTTCGAAGCTGGTCACCACCGCGTCATTGACCTGAATGGCCGGGCTGAAGGCGCCCTGAGCGAAAGCCGGGGCTGCCAGAGCAAATCCGAGGCCGGCCAGCAGTGCGGTGAAAAGGGATGTCAGGCGCATATGGTTTCGTCCGTCTGTTTGTCTTTGCCAGCCCAGTTCGCGGCAGGCTGCCTATCCAGAGCAGCTGCGGCGGAACTGGGTTCCGTCAGCCCGTGTTCCAAAGCCGTTCAGCCTGATTGTCAGGCCAAATTCGGTTGTCGGTTTCACAGTAGTCGAGGATGTGAAGCGACGCGAGAGGGAAAGATCGAAGGCCGCGCATTCATTGCGGAATTCAACCCCTGCGCCGACCTTGGTCGCGGAATTGCCGAGGAAATCATAGCGGCCGCTTCCGGTCAGGCGCCAGCCGTCGCTGACATTCCAGCCAGTGGTCAGATCGAGTTCCGAGGTTGCCTTGGTGCGCCCCTCGGCCGGGTCTGCGACCAGCCAGACGTAGTTTGCGGAAAAATCATAGCGCGGGCGCGCCCAGGTCATGCGCAGTTCATTCTTTGAAAACTCGAGCCTGCCGTCGAAAAGCGCGCGGTTTGTCAGGCTCAGGCCATCGGCATTGGCCAGCTGGATGGCCATCAGCCAGTCCGAGCGGGTTCCGGCAAGCCGTGATCCGGTCGAGAACTGCCCCAGATCTTCAGAGCGCAGGACCCGGCCACCCGCGACCCGCATGGACCAGCCGCCCGGGTTCAGGAGGCTGTAGGTCAGGCCAAGGTTGGCACGCAGGCCGTTTTCGCGGATATCGGCGCCGGGAAAGCGGCTGAAGGAAAAAAGGTTGCCTTCGTCGAATTCAACCAGTGCGCTGTCTTCGTTGGGAACCGGATCGGTGCTTTCGGGGCTGTAGACCAGTTGCATGATCGGTTCGATCACCTGCGCGGCACCGCCGGCGGTTCTGGCAGGGCGGACCCATGGCCAGCGCAGGTCGATCGCGACGGTCGGGGTGACACGGGTGATGGTGCCGGGATAGTTGAGATCCTGGCTGACGGCGAAGACATCGGCCGCGAGGGCTGCCTGTGCGCCGACAATCATGCCGTTTTGCAAGGTGGCGCTGGTGCGCCAGTCCAGACCGACCGAGGCGCGCGCCACGTCGCGCCCGTCGGTGACGCCATCGCCGTTGGCGTCGTTGGAGACGTTGGACGTGCGGATGCGGTCGTGCAGGTCGAAGGTCAGCAGCGCCTGACCGCCGATAATGGCCGGGGTGAAGCGGCGAGCAAAGCTGAGATCACCGACCACGGTGGGCAGGGTATGGTTGCTGTCGCCGCTGCGCAGGGATTCGTGCTTGAACAGGCGCGCGTCAAAATAGAGGTCGCGTTTGGTGCGGGTCAGGTAGACGCCGCTGGCAAGGCGGTCCTCGTCGCTGATATCGTAATCGAGAAGAAAGGCCTTGTCGCTGACGGTTTCCAGCTGGAAACCAAGCGTATAGCCGCGGCGCAGGGCAAAGGTGCCGGAGCCGATCAGATAGCCGCGGCTTGGGTCGCCTGAGATCTGTTCGTCATTGGCCCAGGCGCCGTTGAATTCGATAGAGCCATTGCGGAAGGCCTGACGGTAGCGCAGGGCGACCGAGGCGGAGCCCTTGGTGGTCAGGTTGGGGCTGATGGTCAGATCGCGGCTGTCGCCGAAGGGCAGGAAATAGGGCAGACGCATGCCGAAGCCTAGGGTCGAGCTGCTGCTGAAAGAGGGCAAAAGGAATCCTCGGGCGCGCTGGACTGTCGGGTCGGGCATGCGCAGGCGTGGCACCCACAGGATGGGAAGGCCGGCAAAGCGGAACTGGGCATTGTCGTAGTAGAGTTGACGTTCCAGCTGATCATGCACGACCCGCGAGGCGCGGATTTCCCACAGCGGCACGGGCTTGTCGGCACAGACCTGACAAGACGAAGCGGTGACCCGGCTGAGTTGCACATAGCGGCCATCAACGCGGTTGATCTGCCGGGCGGTCAGTTGGAGCCGGTCATCCAGAACCATGCGGGCGCTGGTCAGAACCCCGTCGCGGAAATCGGCGGACAGGTCGCCCTCGTCGGCCAGCAACACCGAACCCCTGCCGTCATCCATATAGATCGGCCCTTCGATCTTAAGCCGGTTGGTGGTGCGGTCATAGGTGATGCGCCGGGCCGTGAGACGCTGGCCCATGTACAGAACCTCGACGGCGCCTTCGGCGGTCAGGCTTTGATCGGGATTGATCACGATACTGTCGGCCAGAAGGGTTGGCAGGTCTTGCGCCACGGCCGCCCGGACAGTCAGAAGCAGGGCCAGAATCATCAGTCTGACGACACCGAGGGCGTGGTTGATCAGGCGGCGCATCAGCCGTCCTCCAGATGAAGCAGCAGGCTGATTGCCAGAAGGGTTGTGGCAACCGGGGGGGTCCAGGCGGCAAGCAGGACCGGGATCTGACCGCTTTCGCCCAGAACTTGTGCAAAATTGCGAAGAAAGAAGATGGCTATGCCCGAGATGATCGCCAGCAGCACCAAAACCCCGGTCTGACCGAAACGTGCGTGGCGCATGGTAAAGCCCGCGCCGACCAGAACCATCGCCGCCAGCAGCAGCGGCATTGCCAGTTCCATCTGGAACCAGACCGCATGCCGGCGCGAGGAAAAGCCCGCGCGGTCGAGGGCGGCGATGAAGGACGGCATATCCCAGATCGACACGGTTGCAGGGGCGCCGATGCTGTTGCGGATCTGATCGGCGGTCAGTTGGGTGGTCAGCAGAAGGCTGTCGTAATGGCGCGCGTCGGCTTCGGGGTTGGTGCCGGCGATCAGCCGCCATTCCTTGGCGTCGGTTGCCGTCCACTGGCCGTTGGACAGGCGGGCCGAGGCCGCTTCGATGCGGACGGTCGGGGTGCCGCCGGTGTCAAATGTCAGGAGGCTGACATCAAAGAGTTCGGTCCCGTCCTGGTTCGCGGTGCCGGCGCGGATGACCGACTGGCCTTCTGCCCCGCCCTGACGTAGCCAGAGCCCGTCGCTGCTGACCGAAAATTCGGCGGCATCCAGCCCCGCGCGGGACAGGATTTCGTAGCGTTTTGTGGTGGCTGCAACGATCGGGTTGAACAGCGCCACCGCGACAAGGCCAAGGGCGAGCGCGGCGAGGACAGGCGCTGCCAGCGTGCGCAGGGCTGACCGGCCCGCAGCGCGGATCGCCACCAGTTCCGAGTTGCGCGCCAGGCGCAGGAAAAGTGCGATGGCCGAGAGGATCATCAGCAGGGGCAGGATGCCATAGATGCTTCCCGGCGAATGCAGCAGCGCCAGCCCGGCCAGATCGCCAAAGGAATGGTTCGGATGGCGGCGGACCTGTTCGATCATGTCAAGCAAGAACAGCACGGCAAAGAAGCCTGCGAAGACCATGGTGAAGGTCATCAGGAAGCGTCGAGCGAGATATAGCGAAAGTTTCATGCGGGCCTCGCCCCGGTTTCGACGTTGAAGCGGCTGCCGCGCCGCCGCCCGGCCCAAGCCAGCATCGCAGAGGCAAGGCCAAGGCCAAGCAGAATCGGCAGGTAAAGAACTGCCGTGGCGCCTTCATGGCGCACAGCCTGTTTGGCGACAAGGTTGGTGAGCAGGAACAAAAGCAGGAACAGGGCTGTTGCCCCGGCGATCTGGCGCCACATTCCAAAACGGGTGAAGCTGCCGCCCTGCATGGCCGCAAAGGCGACCAGCGCGAGGGTGAGGCCCAGCAGCGGGTTGCTGAACCGTTCGTGAGCATTGAACAGGACCACCGCGCGCTTGGATCCGGTTTCCTGCTGCAAGAGCGGATCTGCCCGCAGAAGCGACAGGGTTGAGCGTTCGTCAAGGTCCGGCACACGCGGTCCTCTGGCAGCGATCAGGGCCGCGATATCGAAGGTGGAGTTCACGAACCTGGTGATCGTCAGGCGTCTGTCCTTGCTGTGCAGGGTCTGGGCAAGCCCGTCAAGCATCACCAGTTTGGGCCCGGTATCACTTTTGGCAAGAAAGGCGCGCCGCGCGAAGTAGCTGGTTTCCGCGCCGGGGGTGCGGCGGTCTGACAGAAACAGGTCCACCAGTTCGCCGGAGGGTTCGATGGTGCGGATGAACATCGTCAGGCCGGCTGCGGGATGCAGAAAGCTGCCTTCGGTCAGAAGTTTGGCACTTATGTTGTCCGAAATCTCGACATTGCGTTCGTTCTGCCTGACCCGAGCCATTGGCACCAGAAAATGCGTAAGGGCGGACATCAGCAACGCGACCAGAAGGCCGAAGAACAGGACCGGACGAGCCAGACGAAAGGGCGAAAATCCGGTGGCCTGCATCACCACCAGTTCGCTTTCCTGGGCCATGCGGTTGGCGGTGTAGATCACCGCGACAAAGGCCGCGACCGGAAGCATCCGGCTGATCACCGTGGGCAGCGAGAGGGCGGTGAGTTCCAAAAACACCCAGACTGACTGATTGTCGGAAATCAGCCTGTCGAACAGGCGCACGGCGCTGTTGACCCAGTAGACCGACACCAGGACAAGCGCAAAGAAGCCGAAGAACATCATCAGCTGCGACAGCATGTATCTGTCGAATCTGGACATCTAGCCCTTGGCCCCCATCGCGCGATTTTGTCTATCCCTAGCGCAAAGGCGGCGCGGGGAAAACTGCTATCTGGCCAAAGCCGGACGGCGGGGCTAGGGTCCGGCAAAACCATGCCGGAGGATGACCATGCCTAAGCCCGTTCAGATCCATTTCGACGCCGCTGACCTTGGATCGGCAGTCCGCGCCGAAGGGCGGTTAGCGTTGATTCTGCCGCAGGACGGCAAGTTGCTGGGTCTGGCGGGCAAGATCGACCAGGCGACCAAGGGCGCGGTTTTCCGGGCGATGGAAAGTGCGGCCTGGGGCAAGCTGAAGGCCGGTGACGCGCTGGATCTGGCCTATCCGGCCGGGATGAAGGCCGAGGCGCTGCAACTGGTCAAGTTGCCCGCAAAGGCCAGCGTTGCCGAGGCGCGCAAGGCCGGGGCGGCGATCGGCAAGGCGCTGGGCGCGGGCGGGGTAACGGTTTTGGCTGGCAACCATGTGCGGGCAGCCGAAGTTTCATTCGGGCTTGCGCTGCGGGCCTATGAGTTCGCGGTCTACAAGACCGGCGACAAGGTGGAAAAGGGGCCGGTGCGCTTTCAGGTCGACAAGCCGGAAAAGGTTGCAGCCGAGGCCGCGCCGATGGCGGCGGTGGCCGAAGGGGTGCTGTTCACCCGCGATCTGGTCAATGAGCCTGCGAACGTACTGACCACGACCGACTTTGCCGACCGGCTGGCGGCGATGCAGGAATTGGGCCTCGAGATCGATATCCTTGACGAGCCGGAGATGGAACGGCTGGGCATGCGCGCGCTTCTGGGCGTTGCGCAGGGGTCTGAAAGCCCGGCCAAGGTGGTGGTGATGCAGTGGAAGGGCGGCAAGAAAAAGGATGCCCCCTTCGCGCTGGTCGGCAAGGGTGTGGTCTTTGATACCGGCGGCATTTCGATCAAGCCTGCCGATGGCATGCAGGAAATGACCATGGACATGGGCGGCGCCGGGGTTGTGGCCGGGGTGATGCGCACGCTGGCGCTGCGCAAGGCCAAGGCCAATGTCGTGGGGCTGGTGGGGATTGTCGAGAACATGCCCGACGGACGCGCCCAGCGGCCAGGGGATGTGGTGAAATCCATGAAGGGCGACACGATCGAGGTGATCAATACCGATGCCGAGGGGCGGTTGGTGCTGGCCGATGTGCTTTGGTATGCGCAAGACAGGTTCAAGCCGACCGGGATGATCAATCTGGCGACCCTGACCGGGGCGATCATCGTGGCACTGGGGCACGAAAACGCCGGGGTGTTTTCCAACGACGACAAGCTGTGTGCGGCGCTGCTGAAAGCGGCTGCGGACGAGGGCGAAGGCGCCTGGCGCATGCCCTTGTCGCCCGCCTATGACGCGATCCTGAAAAGCCATATCGCCGACATGCGCAACAGTTGCGGGCGGCCTGCGGGGTCGATCACCGCGGCGCAGTTCCTGAAGCGGTTCGTGAAGGATGAAACCCCTTGGTGCCATATCGACATTGCGGGGGTGGCGCTTCCGTCAACCGATCAGGTGCTGGTCGGGCCGAAGTGCGCTTCGGGCTGGGGGGTGATGACGCTTGACCGGCTGGTGCGGGACATGCTGGAAGGCTGATGGGGGCGGTCTATTTCTATCATCTGACCCGGTCGCCGCTGGATCAGGCGCTGCCGATGCTGCTGGAACGGGCACTGGGCGCGGGCTGGCGGGTGGCGGTGCGCGCCGGCGATCCGGCGCGGCTGGACTGGCTGGATCAGCGGCTGTGGCTGGGGGCGGAGGACAGGTTCCTGCCCCACGGCCGCGCGGGCGGGCCGCATGATGCCCTGCAGCCGGTGCTGCTGACCACGGGCGCGCTGCCCGACGGTTTTGCCTGCCTGATGGCGGTGGACGGTGCCGAGGTGACGCCGGCGGAGGTGGCAGTGGTCGAGCGCGCCTGCATACTGTTCGACGGCAACGACCCCGCCGCCCTTGACCGGGCGCGCGGTCAGTGGAAGGCGCTGACCGGCGCTGGACTGGCCGCGCAATACTGGAGCGAGGAGGGCGGGCGTTGGCAGAAGAAGGCCGAAAGCCCGGTGGTTGGGGGGCAAAATCCTTCGTGAAGGATTTTGCCTGTGCGTTAGCCTTCGGGGCAAATCCGGATGCCCGCAGTCGGTTCAGCGGCTGAGGCGCAGGCGACCGCCGCTGCTTTCGATGTGAAAGTGCCGCAGGTAGGTCATGCCCAGAAGTGACTCCCGCATTGCCGCTCCATTGACGCTGGCGGCAATGTCGCGGTCGGTCCAGGGACCAAGGGTAATGCTGTCCAGCCTGACCGGGGCACTGGCCACCGTGCCGTTGGCGGTTTCGGCCTGATCGAGGAAATCGAGACGCGCGAGATCGATCCCGGCCCGCGCCGCATCCTGACGCGAAAGGACGATATCGCTGGCGCCGGTGTCGATCAGGAAGGTGACCGGAGTGCCGTTGATCGACAGATCGGCATGGAAATGCCCGTATGCATCGGCCCGCAGTTCAAGACTGCCATCAGCGCGCAGGCTGGCGCTGGCGGGCAGAAGTGCCGATCTGAGGTCGGGCCAGAGGCCGTAGGCGGCGATGATGCCGACAAACAGGAAAGCCCAGATCAGCAATTGTTGCAGTGTCTTGCCGGGTGACTTGCGCAGGTTGAGGATCAGGGGGCCTGCGATGGCCGCCAGCAGCAGGGTCAGGTAGATGAACTGGGCCGTCCTGTCGGCGTCCATCAGATCAGGCCGGTGCCGCGAATACCGTCCAGAACGAATTGCACCGACAGGGCCGCCAGCAGCATCCCAAGCAGTCGGGTGACGACGATGATGCCGGTGCGGCCCAAAAGCCGTTCGATCAGCCCCGCCGAAAGGAAGAACAAGAAGGTCGAGCCAATGACCAGCGCCATCACCAGCAGGATCGCGGCGGTGTGGGCCAATCCGGTGGCGGGCGTATTGTTGACCAACAGGATCATCGTGGTGAAGGCGCCAGGTCCGGCGATCAGCGGTGTGGCAAGCGGGAACACCGAGGGGTCGTGATTGGGCTCTGCGTGTTGCCCTTCGCGCCGTTGCGTGCGGCGTTCAAAAAGCATGTCGAGCGCGGTGATGAACAGCAGAATCCCGCCCGAGATGCGGAAGGCGGGCATGGTGATGCCGATGGTGGTCAGCAGTTTGTTGCCGACCAGCCCAAAAAGCGCCAGCAGCATCGCCGCGATCAGGCAGGCCCGCAGCGCCAGGGTGCGGCGGTGGCCATCATCCATCCCGCGGGTCAGTGCGATGAACATCGGAACCAGCGCGATCGGGTCAACGATGACGAACAGGGTGACGAAGGCCGTCAGGTAAAATGGCAGGTCCATAGGCCCCCCGGTCAGGAACAGGTCATGCCTTGGTGGTCACTTCGCCCGATCATTGCAAGCCAAATGTGCCGTGGCGGCGCTAGACGATGCGCGGCCCGAGTGACGCAGGGTCGTGGCCGGGAACCGCCCAGAAGTCTGCGGCAAAGGGCGGCAAGGTTGCGAGCACCCGTTCCAGATCGTCGCGCAGAACTGCGCGGCGCAGTGCAAAGGCGGTCGCAATCAGGCAATTGTCGGGGGTCTGGTTGTGATCGGGGCGCAGGGCCCTGGCCTCTGCCGTCCAGTCGGCGCGGGTGCCGGGGGGAACCACTTGATCGGAGATCCGCCAGTGCGCCACGAACAGCGCCCTCGGCACTGCGGGAAGGACATCGGCGAAGTCGAGCGCCTGCTGGACGGAAAGGCGGCGGCGAAAGGCGCGGAAGACCCCTTCAACGGCGGTAAAGGCCGCGTTGTCGGAACCGAGGTTCATTGCGTCGCGTGCGTCCGCAAGGAAAGCCTGCCATTCTCTGGTTGCCTGCTGATAGGTCCAGGGCATCGGCATCGGCTTTCCCTTCAGGCGTCTGCCGCCTCGAGTTTTTCGGCCGCCTTCATCCAGAGTTCCTCGGCCTTGTCGAGCCCCTCCATCACCTCGGCATATTTCTTTTGCCAGACGACGGCTTCCTCGGGGCGCTCGTAAAGGGCGGGGTCGGCCAGTTTCACCGCCAGTTTGTTACGCATTTCGTTCAGTTTGGCGAGCCTGTCTTCGCATTTGCGCACGTCGGCTTTCAGCGCCAAAAGCGCCTCGCGCGAGGGGCGGGGTGCCTTTTCCTTTGGCTTTTCGGCGGGTTTGGCAGGTTCATCGCCTGCCAGAAGTTCACGCCGGTAGGCATCAAGATCGCCCTGATAGGGCTGAACCGCGCCGCCCTTGACCAGCCAGAGCCTGTCGGCCACCAGCCCCAGAAGGTGCATGTCGTGGGACACAAGGATCACCGCGCCGGAATATTCGGTCAGCGCGGTCACCAAAGCCTCGCGGCTTTCGATGTCAAGGTGGTTGGTCGGCTCATCGAGGATCAGCAGGTGCGGCGCATCTATGGTGGCGAGCAAAAGCGACAGGCGCGCCTTCTGGCCACCCGACAGCCGACCGACCAATGTGTCGGCCTGATCGGCGCCAAGCCCGAAGCCCGCAAGACGCGCCCGCAGGCGCGGCTGCGCCTCGGCGGGGCGCAGGCGCATGATATGCTGCAAAGGGGTCTCGTCCAGATGCAGCTCGTCCACCTGATGCTGGGCAAAATAGCCGATCCGCAGCTTGGAGGACCGCACCAGCTTGCCGGTGGCGGGCAAAAGCTTGCCGGCCAGCAGTTTGGAAAGCGTGGATTTGCCCTCGCCGTTCTTGCCCAGAAGGGCGATGCGGTCGTCTTGGTCGATGCGCAGGTCAAGCTTGCGCAGCACCGGCGGGCCGTCATAGCCCACCGCCACCCCGTCCATGGTGATGATCGGCGGCGACAGCTGTTCGGGTTCGGGGAAGGAGAAGACCACCTTCTTGGCTTCTTCGGGCGCCAGAATCGGGGTCATCTTTTCCAGCATCTTGACCCGGCTTTGCGCCTGCACGGCCTTGGATGCCTTGGCCTTGAACCGGTCGACGAAGCTTTGCAGATGGGCGCGGCGCGCGTCCTGTTTCTTGGCTTCGGCGGTCTGCACGGCGCGCAATTCGGCCCGTTGGCGGGCGAACTGGTCATAGGGGCCAGACCAATAGGTCAGCTTGCGGTTTTCCAGATGCAGGATGGCGCCGACGGCACGGTTCAGCAGGCCGCGGTCGTGGCTGATAATGATGACCGTATGCGGGTATTTCGCCAGATAGCTTTCCAGCCACAAGGCGCCTTCCAGATCAAGATAGTTGGTGGGTTCGTCAAGCAGCAGAAGGTCTGGCTGGGCGAACAACACCCCGGCAAGCGCCACGCGCATCCGCCAGCCGCCGGAAAAATCTGAACAGGGGCGCAGTTGGGCGTCGGTGTCAAAACCCAGACCCTTGAGGATGGCGCTGGCGCGGCCTTCCGCCGACCATGCATCAATGTCGGAAAGCCGGGCCTGAATGTCGGCGATCCGGTGGGGGTCGGTGGCATGATCCGCCTCTTCCAGCAACGAGGCCCGCTCAGTATCGGCCTGCAGCACCGTCTCGAGCAGCGAAGTCGAGGAGGAGGGTACTTCTTGGGCCACCCCGCCGATGCGCGCGCGTGACGGCATGGCGATCTCGCCGCCTTCCAGCGCCAGTTCGCCCCGGATCAGGCGAAAGAGCGTGGTCTTGCCGGTGCCGTTCGCGCCTACAAGCCCGACCTTGTGGCCGGTGGGAATCGTGGCCGAGGCCCCTTCGAACAAGGGGCGGCCTTCGACGGAATAGGTGATGTCGGATATGCGTAACATGCCAGCGCCATAGCAGAGGGCTTTGGGGTGCGAAAGCCTGCCCTTGATCGGCAAACCGCATTTTCTGTCCCGATATATCCCGGGGGCTTGGGGGCAGAGCCCCCAACCGCGCTTCCCTTCGGGCGCGCCGCATGCTAGCAGGCGCGCCATCTCATCCGGCGTGGGCAATGGTTGCCGCGCCCTTCAACCAAAGGCACCCATCATGGCAATCGAACGCACCCTTTCCATCATCAAACCCGACGCGACCAAGCGCAATCTGACCGGCAAGATCATTGCCAAATTCGAAGATGCCGGCCTGCGCGTTGTTGCATCGAAGCGCATCCACCTGACCCCGGCCCAGGCTGGCGCCTTTTACGCCGAACATGCCGAGCGTGGCTTTTACGGCGAACTCTGTGCCTTCATGGCGTCCGAGCCGGTTGTGGTCCAGGTTCTGGAAGGTGAAGGCGCCATTGCCAAGAACCGCGAAGTGATGGGTGCGACCGATCCGGCCGCCGCAGCCGCCGGCACGATCCGCAAGGAATTCGCGATTTCCAAGGGTGAAAATTCGGTGCACGGGTCGGATTCCGAAGCATCCGCCGCGCGCGAGATCGCTTTCTTCTTCTCGGGTCTTGAACTGGTTGGGTGAACGGTGCGCTGAAGCGCACCTTAGGCTTTCTTCGACAAAAGCCCGATTTCATTGAAGACCGCTTCCAGCCGGGAGCGGTCTTTTTCTTTGGTGGGTCTGGTGGCGGCTTGCGCCTTCAGTGCATCGAACGTCACGCGCAGAGCCTTTTTCTCTTCACCCCGGCAATCGTTCCAGGGGCGGCCCTGCAACCCCATGACAAGAACATAGTAGCCGATGAAGTGGGGCTGGCTGCCGGATTGCAGCAAGCGAAGATAGGCCGCATCCGCGCCCATCGCGTGAATTTCTTCGGCCGAATGGATGCCCGCGCGGGCAAAGGCCGCTTCAGAGGCGGGGCCGAGATTGGGGATCGAGGAGACCGGGCTTGTCATGGGCGCAGGTTAGCGCATTGCCGACTGGTCGCGGAAGCTCAGATCGAGGCCCAGTCGGTGAAACGCGGTGACTGGGTCTGGTTGCCGGCCGGGGGCGGTGTGGTCTGGGAACCATTGGGGCTGGCCGCGCGGGCGGCGGTGATGGCTGGTTGTCGGGGTTCGGTGCGGGTTTCAGCCGCGTCGCGGGTCTTGTCCATCGGTGTTTCTCCTGCGGCTCTTGGAGGCCGCGTGACGTTCTGCCTCTGCCATCCTTGACCGGTTTCACGGCGACAGCGCGGCGCAGATAAGGTTGGAAACCGGCAAGGTCAAGGCAGTTTGCGACAGCGGCCATCCTGTGGCAAGCCATTGACGCGGCGTTATATTCAGGACTGAGTCAGAATTGTCGCAAATTCGCATCATTGTTGAAGAAGTGAAATCAATCAGGCGCGGAAGGCCGCGGCGAACGGATCCGGCAGGGCGAATTCCTTCAGCGCCCGCTGGCGGGCGGCGGCAGACATCTTGCGCGCGGTCTTTTCAACGATCTTCAGAAGTGCTGACGGATCGCGCCCTTCGGCAAAGGGTTTGAAATACCAGCGCAGGAAAGTGAAGCAGATCACATCCTCAAGCGCCTGCACCAGATCGTCGCGCTTGATCCCTTCCTTGCGGACCATGCGGCCAACCTGATCGATGGCGTCGGCGTCATAGCCGTTGGCTGCCATGATCTCGCCCAGGCGACGGGCGTGGAAGGCCGCCAGATCGCGCCGCCAGGTCAGATAGCCTTCCTTGCCCTCTGGATAGGCGCTGCGCGGGCTGGTCCAGCGTTCGATATGTTGGCCGCGCGCACTGATGCGCAGCGTATTGGGGGCATCGGGGAAAAGCCGGTCCAGTTCGGCCGTCATCCGTTCGCCGTAAAGTCGGGCGGCGGGGGTGCCTTCGCTGCGGTCGGGATCAAGATCATTGGCCGCGTCGATGGCGGCGAGGGTGGCGGCCAGTTGGGTCATGGGGTGGGGCATGGTGTGGCCTCCGGCTGGGGTTTGCGCTTTTCACCATAAACCACCAAAAGCCCTGCGCCGATGATGAAAGTGATGCCGATCCAGCCCGTCCGGTCAGGCCAGTCGCGCCAGAAGATCCAGCCCCAAAGCAGGCTCCACATCACGCCGGCATATTCGAAAGGGGCGACAGTGCTTGCGGCAGCGACGCGGTAGGCCTGTGTCAGCAGCCACAGGCCAACGGCCGCTATGACGCCACACAGCATCATCAGCAGCAGATCGTTGAGGGTGGGCGTGATCCAGCCGCGGCTTAGGAAGCCGAGGCTTGGATGGCTTTCGATCGCGTAGGCGCCCGAATGGAGGACCAGCGCCATCAGGCAAGCCAGAACAAGGAACACGAGATTGCCCCAGAACGCGAGTGCTGCGGCGGTTTCAATCGTGCCCATGCGACGGGCCATGACCATCGAGATGCCGTAGGTCAGCCCCGACAGGACTGGCAGCAAGGCCGCCCAATCGAACAGGTCCGATCCCGGCCGCAGGATGATGAGGACGCCGACAAACCCGACCAGCACCGCACCCCAGGCCAAAACGCCTACCCGTTCACCCAGGAAAAGGACGGACAGCAGGGTGATGAAAAGCGGAGCGGAAAAGTAGAGGGCGACCGTGGTTGGCAGCGGAAGGCCCGCAAGGGCGATGTAGAAGCTGAAATAGGCGACGAACATCACGAGGCCACGCGCAAGCATCCGCAAGACGCCGCTGGTGCGCAGGGTCGCAAGGCCGCCATCGAGATGGGCGAACAGCATCAGGAACGGAACCGAGGTCAGGCCGCGGATCACCATCGCTTCATAAAGTGGGTATCCGCCTGAAATGAGCTTCAGGATCAGGTCCTGCACGGAAAAGACCGTCAGTCCGGCTATAAC
>CANJQT010000075.1 GCA_947476475.1 Paracoccaceae bacterium
ACGGGTAGCGTCCGGCTCATAGGCGAAGTCGAGCATGTCCTCTTCCATCGCATCCTTCTTCGGCAGCTTTTCCACCCAGGCAGGATCCACGTAGACATGGCAGGTCGAACAGGCGCAGGCCCCGCCACAGTCAGCCTCGATGCCCGGAACGCCATTGTCGCGCGCACCTTCCATGACGGTCAGCCCGTTGGCCACCTCGACTACATGTTCCTTGCCGCCAAATTCCACGTAAGTGATCTTCGCCATCTTTGCCCTCAGCCAATGTCTCGCCGCCCACATAGGCGAAAACCGGCGGCTTTGCCAGAGCGCCCGCCGTCAAAGTACTCATGAACCGCCATTGGACAAAGGCCGACACACCCCTTACACCGGGCGGACCTTTCCCTGATGCAGGCCCAACATGACAGAACGCCATCCTTTCTATGGGCTTGCCATGGCAGCCGCTGGTTCATTGATCATAACGCCAGACACCTTGTTCATGCGCCTAACGGCGATGAGCGGCACTGCGATGTTGGCCTGGCGTGGCCTCTCGGTTGGCGTGATCTTCCTTGGATTGTGGCTGATCATCCGCCGAGGCCATCTGTCAGCCGATTTTCGGCAGCTTCGCCAGCCGGCGGCGCTTGCCGTCATCCTCATGCATTCGGTCAATGCCACCCTCTTCAGCCTCGGAATTGCCAATGCGCCGGTTTCGGTTGTCCTGTTTGCGGTGGCCAGCATGCCGATTTTTGCGGCCCTTTTCGCGCATCTTTTCGCGGGCGAGCGGACAGGATCGGCGACCTGGATTGCCACACTGGCGGTGATGACCGGCATCGGCATTGCAGTCTTCAGCAGGGACGCGTCGGGTGTCGGCTTCAATCTTGCCTCATTGATCGGGGCGTTGGCGGGCCTTGGCGTGGCTGCGGCACTGGCGGCCACGTTCGTCGTCATCCGCCATTTGCCCGGCCTGCCGATCCTGCCGGTCATGGGGTTTGGCACGCTTATTTCGGGAACCGGCGCCGCCTTGGTGGCCGGGACGGCTGCGATGGGGACGGGTCATGTCTGGGCTGCGCTGGTGTCCAGCACGCTGATCCTGCCCTTGTCGTTCCTTGCCCTCATGCAGGCCGCGCGCCATACGGCGGCGGTCAATGTCAGTCTGCTCATGCTTTTGGAAACCATCCTTGGCCCGATCTGGGTCTGGATCGGCTTTGGCGAAGCGATGAGTCAGGGGCAGATCGCGGGCGGCGCGGTGGTGGTGGTCAGCCTTGCGCTTTATCTTTGGCACGAAGGCCGCCAAAGCGCCCGCTCCATCGCGGTTTGACACGAGAAAAAAGGCGCCCCTGAACGGGCGCCTTTTCCATGCGTTCACGCAGATCCAATCGGTCAGGGTGCCACTGACAGGGCGACGAAGCGCGGGTCGCCCTCGCGGCGGATCAACAGCAATAGCGACTTGCGACCGGCGTCCCTGGCTTCGGCCACGCGGGCCTCGAAGTCGGCTATCGTCACCAGCCGTTGCTGGCCGGCTTCCACGATAAGGTCCCCGGCACGCAGGCCCTTGCCATAGGCTTCGCTTGCCGGGTCAATGTCACTTACCACCAGCCCATCAGTGCCCTTGGGAATGTTCAGCTGACCGCGCAATTCTTCTGTCAGGGCGCTGAGCTTCATTCCCAGCACTTCCTTTTGCACCGGGGCCGCCTGTTCGGGCTTTTTGTCGGGCTCCGCCGCCGCTTCGGCCTGTTCGCGCCGCCCCAGCGTGATGGTCAGCACTTCACTTTTTCCGTCGCGCAGAACCACCAACTCAACCGCTTTGCCCACTTCCGTGTCGGCCACCCTGCGCACAAGTTCGCGCGTGTCCCCGACTTCGACCCCATCGAACGATGTGATGATGTCGCCCGCCTTTACCCCGGCGTCCATCGCCGGGCCTTCGGGCACGTCGGTCACCAGCGCCCCCTTGGCCTCGGCAAGGCCCAAGGCTTCGGCGACGTCCGGGGTCACGTCCTGGATCTTGACGCCAAGCCAGCCGCGCCGTGTTTCGCCAAAATCGCGCAACTGATCGACGACCTTCGAAACCACGTTCGAGGCCATCGAAAAGCCAATGCCGATCGAGCCGCCGTTCGGCGACAGGATCGCGGTGTTGACGCCGATCACCTCGCCGTCAAGGTTGAAAAGGGGCCCACCCGAATTGCCCCGGTTGATCGCCGCATCGGTTTGAATGAAATCGTCGTAAGCGCCCTGCAATTCGCGGTTGCGCGCCGAAACGATCCCGGCCGACACTGAAAAGCCCTGGCCCAGCGGGTTGCCCACTGCCATCACCCAGTCTCCGACCCGCATCACATCGCTGTCGCCAAAGCTGACGAAGGGCAACGGCTTGTCGCTTTCGACCTTCAGCACCGCGATATCGGTTTTGGTGTCGGTGCCCACCAGCTTTGCGTCCAGCCGCTCGCCGGAAAAGAATTCGACCTCGATCTCGTCCGCGCCTTCGATCACGTGGTTGTTGGTCACGATATAGCCGTCAGCCGAAATGACGAAACCGGACCCCAACGCCTGCGACCTTTGCGCCTCGGGCGGTTGGTCACCTTGATCCTGATTGAACTGATCATTGAAATCGCGGAAGAAATCCTCGAACGGCGACCCTTCGGGAACCATAGGGCCGGGGCCGGCCGGGGCCTCGATAACGGTCGAGGTGGTAATATTCACCACCGCCGGGCTGACCGTTTCAGCCAGATCGGCAAAACTGTCGGGCGCGCCGAAGGCCTGGGCGCGCAAGCTTTGCCCCGCCAGAAAGCCCAGCGTCACCAGCGCAAACCCCATGGCCCGGGGAACTGTCCACCCAGACAGACGGTTCGGGGTTGCAATGACTGTGGCCAAAGACATCACGTCGATCTCCTCATCAATAGCGGCAGTTTTCCGCCGGTCGCCCCAATAACTATGATCTTCGCAAGGCGTGTCAAATGCCAAGCCCGGTAAATTCCGCACAACCCCGTCAACTGGCCGTGATCGGCATTTGAAACGGCCTGCCCCCAGAGGAGCAGGCCGGTTTTCAGGGGGCCGCAGCCGGGTCGGCCACCGGCGGTGCCGAGGATTGCAGATAGGTAAAGAACTCGCTGTCCGGCGACAAAACCAGCGTCGAATTCCCGGCGTTGATCGAGCCGCGGTAAGCCGCGAGCGAACGGTAGAATTCAAAGAATTCCGGATCCCGGCCATAGGCTGCGGCAAAGATCGCGTTCTGCTTGGCATCCGCCTCGCCGCGGGCGATCTCGGCCTGGCGCTTGGCGTCCGACACGGTTTCAATCACCGTCCGGTCGGCCGTTGCACGCAGGCGTTGTGCCGCCTCGTTTCCGCGTGCGACCTGATCGGCAGCCTCGCGCTGCCGTTCGGCGCGCATCCGCGCGAAGGTTGCATCCAAGTTCTGGCTGGGCAGGTCAGTGCGGCGCAGGCGCACGTCGACAATCTCTACCCCCAACGCCGCCGCTTCGGTGCGCGCGGCATCACGGATCTTCAGCGCCAAAGCGGCCCGCTGATCCGACAGGATCGAGGAACTGTCGACCGAGCCCAGCACTTCGCGCACCTGTGCGCGCAGGATCGTGTCGATGCGGTTTTCCGCGAAAGCCACGCCGCCCGCACCCACCGCCTGACGGAAGCGCTTCACATCAACAATCCGGTAGCGCGCGAACGCATCAACCACCAGACGGCGGTCATCCGAAGGCGTGACCTCCAGCGGTTCGATATCGCGGCCCAGCATCCGGTCGTCGTAACGGACAATCTCCTGGATCAGCGGGATCTTGAAATACAGGCCCGGATCTTCCTTGACCGAGGTGATCTGGCCAAATTGTAGCACCAGCGCCTTTTCGCGTTCGTCGACGATGAACACCGACGACAGAAGCCCGGCCACAACTATTGCGGCGCCTGGAAGAAGAAACATCGTGCGGTTCATCAGTTGTTCCCCCCGGTCGTCGCGGCAGCCGCCGCACCCTGACCAACCTTGCCCAGATCGTTCAGCGGCAGGAAGGGAACCACGCCTTGCGCGCCCCCGGCCTTGTCATCGACGATCACCTTGTTCACGCGGCCCATCACCTCTTCCATTGTCTCGAGGTAAAGCCGCTTGCGCGTCACTTCCGGGGCCTTCTGGTATTCGGCCAACACCGCGCTGAAACGGCTCGCCTCGCCCTCGGCCTGATTGACCACCTGCGCGCGGTATGCTTCTGCAGCTTCAAGCACTGCCGCCGCTTCGCCGCGTGCGCCTGCCACCACCTTGTTGGAATAGGCATCCGCCTCTTTTTGCAGGCGATCGCGTTCCTGCTCGGCCGACTGTACTTCCTTGAAGGCGTCGATCACCTCACGCGGGGGGTCGGCGCGGTCAAAGTTCACCCTCACCACGTTCAGCCCGCTGTTGTAACTGTCGAGCGTCTTCTGGATCAGTTCCTGCAGCTTTTGCGCAATCGCGCCACGATCCCGGTTCAGGATCGGCGCCAGCTGGCTTTGCGCAATGATCTCGCGCATCGAGCTTTCTGCGACCGAACGGATGGTCAGATCCGGATCACGCAGGTTGAAGAGAAATTTTTCCGGGTCTGAAACGTTCCAGACCACCTGGAAATCGATATCGACGATGTTTTCGTCGCCCGTCAGCATAAGCCCTTCATCGCCACCGGTCTGGCCGACGCCGATATCCTCGGTGCGTTCCGGCGTAACCGCTATGACCTCAAAGGAATAAAAGGGCCAGGGCGCAAAATTCAGTCCCGGTTCGCCCACCGCAGACCGTTTGCCAAGGAACAGTTCCACCGATTTTTCTTCCGGCTTGACCGTATAGAACGAGGCGAAGCCCCATAGGCCGATCGCCGCCAGCACCGCAAGGCCGATGGAATTGCGGTTCACTCGGAACCCGGACGGCCCGTTGTCCTGACCGCCGCCGAAACCGCCGCCACGGCCTGAGCGACCGCCCATCAGCACCTTGAGCTGTTCAGTGCCCTTCTTCAGCATCTCGTCGATTTCCGGAAGGGGCGTGCCCTCGCCCGGACGTCGGCCGCCGCGGTTGCCGTCATTGCGCGGTGGGCGTTCCTCGTCATCGCCTCCCGAACCGCCACCACCCCAAGGGCCACCACTGCCAGCCATTCATTATCCTCTCTGCCGTCAAATATCTTGCCCCAGAAACTGGGCACGAAACCATCAATGTCAAGTCTTGCGGACCGGTTTGCGCATCGTTACCAACTCCTCAGACATGGTCGGATGCACCGCGACTGTGCGGTCGAAATCCTCTTTCGTGGCGCCCATCTTCACCGCGATTGCCGCCATCTGGATCATCTCGCCCGCGTTCGGCGCCACAATATGACAGCCCAGAACCTTGCGGCTGTCGCTGTCCACAACCAGTTTCATCATCACTTTTTCTGGCCGTCCGGCAAAGGCCGACTGCATCGGGCGAAAACTGGTCGAGTATACTTCGACCGGCCCGCGCGTGCGCGCCTCCTCCTCGGTCTGCCCGACCGTGCCCAGTTCCGGTTGCGTAAAGACCACCGATGCGACCAGATCATGGTCCGCCATGCGAGGGGTTGCGCCAAAGACCGTATCGGCAAAGGCATGCCCCTCGCGGATCGCCACAGGCGTCAGGTTGATGCGGTCGGTCACGTCGCCCACCGCATAGATCGACGGCACCGCGGTCTGTGACCAGCCGTCCACCTTCACCTCTCCCTTCGGACCCAGCTTTACGCCCAGCTCTGCCAACCCCAACCCGTCCGTATTTGGAACCCGGCCGGTGGCATAGACCACACGTTCGTAAATCCGCTCCTCGCCGCTCGTGGCGCGCACCGACATACCCCCTTCGATGGCCTGCAGTTGTGCCACATCGGTGCCGGTCAGCAGGCGTATCCCATGGGCGCGCATCTGATCGGCGACAAGGGTGCGCGCCTCGTTGTCAAAGCCGCGCAGGATTTGTTCGCCACGATAGAATTGGGTCACCTCAACCCCGAGCCCCGCGAGGATGCACGCGAATTCGCAGGCGATGAAACCGCCACCGACAATCAGCACTGACTTCGGCAAGGCATCCAGCTTGAAGATATCGTTGGAGGTCATCACCCCCGCCTTTGCCGCCGCCTCGGGCACCGAAGGCCGCCCGCCGGTGGCGATCAGTATATGCTTGGCCGTAATCTGCGCGCCGCTGGCCAGCACCACCGTATGGGCATCGGCCAACGTGGCGCGCTCATTGTAAACCGTGACCCCAGCCGCCTTGAGCCCGCCGCGATAGGCCGCCTCCAGCCGGTCCAGTTCGGTATCCAGCTTGCCGCGAAACACCGTCCAGTCAAAACCCCCGGCCTGCACCTGCCAGCCATAGCTTTGCGCGTCCGCCATCGCGCCACGATACGACGAGGCGAAAACCATCAGCTTTTTCGGCACACAGCCGCGGATAACACAAGTGCCGCCCATCCGGTCTTCTTCGGCCAGGGCCACCTTCGCCCCATGTTCGCCCGCCGCAATCCGCGCCGCACGCACCCCACCAGAACCGCCGCCGATCACAAACAGATCATAGTCAAAGGCAAGTTCGTGCATCATCGTCTTCTTCCTTGCCGGCCCGGCCTACAGCAGGGGCTTACTGTTCAGCGCCGATATCGGCGAAAGGGTCATGCTCTCGGGTGCGAACCGTCCGCATGGCCGCTTCCACACCGGGTGCGGCCTCGATCAGTTCGGATCTTCCATTGGTATGGCCGATTACCACTAGATCCGAGATATTGATGAAAAGCCCGTTTTCAACCACTCCAGGGATCTGGTTCAGCGCAACCGACAGTGTCCGCGCATCCGTTATCTCGCCCATATGCAGATCAAGGATATGGTTGCCCTCATCGCTTACAAAGGGCTGATCGCCCGCCATCCTGATCGTGATCCTGCGCGCACCGTAACCCAGGCCGGCCAGAACCCGCGCGATATGTTTTTCGGTCGATCCTTGGCCGAACTGCAGCACCTCGACCGGCAGAGGAAATGCCCCCAGCTGCGACACACGCTTTGCCGGATCAGTGATCACGATCATCCGGTCCGAGGCTGCCGCCACCACCTTTTCCTGCAAATGCGCGCCGCCGCCGCCCTTGATCAGCGTCAGGTCGGCGTCAAACTCATCGGCGCCGTCGATGGTCAGATCCAGCCAGCCAGCCTGATCCAGCGTCACCACGCGGATACCCTCGGCGCGGGCCAGCGCCGCCGTGCGCGAGGATGTCGGCACCCCGACCACACGCAGGCCTTCCGTCCGCACCCGTTCGCCCAGTCGCTTCACCATGAAGGCGGCAGTCGAACCGGTGCCGAGGCCCAGTCGCATGCCGTCCTGCACGAACTCCACCGCGCGGTCGGCGGCGGCTTTCTTGGCCATATCGGCGGGGGAAAGATCGGTCATCGGCATCTCCATCGGCGGGTCGCCCCGCTTATAGGAAAGTCACCGCCGACAGGCGAGGGGCAAATCCACGCAAGCCGCCTCTCAGATATCCTTTTTCGCCTTTGCCTTTGACACCGTCAGATTGACCGTTCCCAGCAGCTTTACTGCTGCGATCACCTCCTCGACCGTCAGATGTCCGTCGCCATTGCCGTCCATCGCCGTATAGGTGCGCAGCGCCTCCGCCTGCTCGTCGCTCAATGCCTTCAGCGCCCGCCGGTCGGCATAGGTCTTCACCTCGGCTCCGCTGGCCAGACCATTGCCGTCGGCATCCGCCTGCCGCCAGGCGGTTTCGACACGCCCCCGCGCCCCTTCCGGGGAAATTGCGATCAGATTGTCCAGTTCGGCCCGCGCCACCGCCCCGTCATTGTCCAGATCGGCGCGCATCAGCCCTTCGACGGCCCGCGATCTGGCCCGCGCCCGATCCGAGGCTATGATCCGCTCTATCCCCTCAGGCCCCAGCCCGGCCACGCCGCCATAGGTGGCGATCTCGTCCGTCACCTCGACAATGAAGGCCTCGGGCGCGCGGCGGATGTATTTCAGCAACTTCTTGGGCAGACGCGCCGCCAGTTCCGCCGCAGTATCGGGCGCAACCGCCTGTTCCTGTGCCGCCAGCGGCAAGGCAATCACCAACGACAGAACCAGAAGAAGCACCGCATGCATAATCCGTCCTTCCGCGAATGTCGGCCCGATCCTACGCACTTCTGGTTAACACCACCTTAACACCGCCCCTCCGCCCCCCGAATAGCCTTGACTTCCCCATACGCGGCCCCATAGTTGAGAATTATTCTCATTTGCAAAGCATCATGACCGATCACTTCAGCCTCGCCGCTCTCGGCTCACCCCGCACCGAACCCGACTGGCGGCGCGACCGGGGCGATGCCGCCCTGTCGGACGTACACCGCTCGGTCGCGTTGCCCACCGGCAAATGGCGGCGGATCGCGGCCTTCCTTGGGCCGGGCTACATGGTCGCCGTGGGCTATATGGACCCCGGCAACTGGGCCACATCGCTCGCCGGCGGGTCAAAGTTCGGCTACACGCTGCTGACCGTGGCACTGATTTCCAACATCATGGCGATCGTGCTGCAGTCGCTCTGCGCGCGGCTTGCCATCGCCTCGGGCCGCGACTTGGCACAGGCCTGCCGCGATGCTTTCCCGCGCTGGGTCGCATGGCCGCTTTGGGCACTGGCCGAACTGGCGATCATCGCCACCGACATCGCCGAGGTGATTGGCACCGCCATTGGCCTCAATCTTCTGTTCGGCATTCCGCTCGAACTGGGCGTGCTGATCACCGCGCTCGACGTATTCCTGATCCTTTGGCTGCAAAAGAAGGGTTTCCGCTGGCTCGAAGCCTTCATCATCACCCTTCTCGGTGTCATCGCCATCTGTTTTGGCATCCAGATCGTTCTGGCCGATCCCGACTGGGGCCAGGTGATCCGCGGCTTCGCGCCGACAGTCGAAATCGTGAAGAACCCGCAGATGCTGTACCTTGCGCTTGGCATCCTTGGGGCGACGGTCATGCCCCATAACCTTTACCTGCATTCGGCCATCGTCCAGACCCGCGCCTATGGCGATACGTTGCCCGAGAAGCGCCAAGCGCTGACCTATGCCACCTTCGATTCCACCTTGGCGCTGATGTTCGCGCTGGTGATCAATGCCTCGATCCTGATCCTTGCCGCCGCCAGCTTTCACGCCACCGGCCAGACCGAGGTGGCTGAACTTGGCACCGCCCACACGCTTCTGGGGCCGCTGCTGGGGCTGTCGATCGCTCCGGCCCTTTTCGCCATTGCGCTACTGTGCTGCGGGCTGAACTCCACCGTCACCGCTACCCTCGCGGGGCAGGCGGTGATGGAAGGGTTCCTTGATCTGCGCCTGCCGCCGTGGGTGCGCCGCCTTGTGACACGCTCTATCGCCATCCTGCCGGCTGCAGCCGTCACCCTGCTTTATGGAAGCGAAGGTACCGGACGCCTGCTGATCCTGACCCAGGTGGTTCTGTCGCTGCAACTGTCCTTCGCCGTGGTGCCGCTGGTGATGTTCACCACCAACAAGCGCAAGATGGGTGCCTTGGTTGCGCCTCTGTGGCTCGGGGCTTTCGCGACCCTGATCGCTCTGGTGATCATCGGGTTGAACCTGAAGCTTCTGTGGGATTTCACCCACGGGGGCTTGTGACGCCCAACCATTGGCAAGATTAGCGCAGCCATGTCGGTTTCCGCAGCGCCACCCGGCCCTTTTCCCAAGATAATGGTGGCGAAAAAGGGGAAGGCCGCCATGTATCTGCTGCATTATCGCGTCGACAATGCCTCCCTCGCCGTCCGCATCACCCTCAACGAACTGGGCGTGCCCTACCGCGACAAGCTTCTGAACCGCGAGGCGGGCGAACAGGACAGTGCCGCCTACCGCGCCCTTCAGCCCCTCGGGCTGATCCCGGCGCTGGAAACCCCTGACGGGCCGATCTTCGAAACAGCCGCCATCCTTTTGTGGCTGGCTGACCGGCACGGCGCCCTTGCCCCCACCCCCAGCGCGCCGGACCGCGCGGCCTTTCTGAAGTGGTTCTTTTTCGCCACTTCGCACCTGCATCCCGCTGTCCTGCACGTCCTTTACCCCGAGAAATACGCGGGCAGCCCTGCGGCAGAGCCTGCATTCGTCCGTCTCGCGGTTGCCCGCGCCAACCTGGCCCTGAGCGAACTTGACCGGGTCGCCGCCGCTCGCCCCGCCTGGCTTTCACCAGATCAGCCCTCGATCCTTGGCTTTTACGTCGCCATGCTGCTGCGCTGGCTGCATTACAGCAAACCCGGCACACCCTTGCAGATCGACCTCAGCCCTTATCGCGCCCTGCACGCTGTTGCCGCCGGCCTTGAAACCCGCCCCGCCGCCCTGAAAGCCGCCGCGCAAGAAGGCCTTGGCTCCACCATCTTCACCAACCCCGACTACTGAGGATCTGGCATGTATACTCTGCACGGCGTCCCTGACTGGGGCTCGCAAGTCATCCATATGGCGCTGGCCGAACTGGCTGTGCCCTTCCGCTTCAACCGCCTCGACTGGGATGCCGGCGATTTTGATGCGCCCGCCTTCCGGGCGCTGAACCCGTTCGGCAGGGTGCCGGTTCTGGAGACACCCGACGGGGCGATCTTTGAAACCGCAGCCATCCTGCTTTATCTGACCGAACGGCATGGCCAGCTTGCGCCAGCCCCGGGTACTCCCGACCGCGCGGGTTTTCTGATCTGGTTCATCTTCGTCACCAACCAGCTTCATCCCGGCGCCATGACCCTGATCCACCCCGAACTGCCCGGTGGCGAAGCCGTGCAGGAACAGGTCTCCACCGAAACCCACCAGCGCCTGCGCACCCAACTTGCCGCGCTGAACCATCTGGCCGAAAACGAAGCCCCCTGGTGGCTTTCGCCCGACCGGCCCTCGGCAACCTCACTCTACGTCCTGATGCTTCTGCGCTGGATCAAATCCTTCCCGGCGATTGCCGCCCACTCGATCGCCTCACAGGACTATCCTGCCCTGCACCGGATGGCTTCTGGCCTTGAAAACCGCTCTGCCATCCGCGCCACGCTGACAGCAGAGGGGATCGAGGGGCCGGCCTTCTCTAACCCGCCCGGCCCGGCCCCCTGACCACCGCCGGGCGGGACCAATCCATCGCGGGCCTAGCCCTATGGTAAGTAGGGTCACCGACAGGGGCGCCTACAGCCAGCCCGATGCACGGCGCATTCACGCCCGAGAGGTCGCATTTCGCCCTTCGAGTCGTGCATGGGCAGCTGACAATGGTGGCAGCGAACAGGACAGACCCATGTACATCCTTCATCATGCCCCCCGATATGCCTCGCTTGTCGTCCGGCTTGCGCTGGAGGAGCCTGGCCTTCCCTACCCAAGGGCCCTCGTTGACCATGGCCGCTGCCATGCGGCAATCCCCTGTGGCCTGATCCCGGCGCTGGAACCCCCGCAAGGACCACTGTTCGAAAACGCGGCCATTCCACTTTGGCTTTCGGAAGACCACGCAGCCGCCGCCCGGCACACTGCCCTTGCCGAAGGGCTGGGCGATAGGATATTCACCAAACCTTCGCATGCCCGCCCACCCAAAGGCAGCGCCACCTGAAAGGTCCGCAATGTTTCTTTCCGTTTTCGACATGTTCAAGGTTGGCGTCGGCCCCTCTTCATCGCATACGATGGGCCCCATGGTCGCGGGCGCGCGGTTCCTTGACCTATTGCGCGCCTCGCCGTTCCCTGCGCATGGGCTGCGAGCGTCGCTGCACGGCTCGCTCGCCTTCACCGGCAAGGGGCATGCCACCGATCGCGCCACCATTCTCGGCCTGGCGGGCTTTCTTCCCGACAGCTATGATCACGAGAAGGCCGAAGCAACGCTGAAGGCGATCCACGAAACCGGCCGCGTGACGCCTCCCGGTCTACCCTCCTTGTCCTTCGCCCCCGCGCAGGATCTGATCTTTGACTACGACCGCCCGCTGCCGGGCCACGCAAATGGCATGATCCTGATCGCCGTCGATGCCCAGGGCGACGCCATTCTGCAAGAAACCTACTATTCCATTGGCGGCGGCTTTGTCGTGACCGAGGCGGAACAACAGGCCGGAAATGCCGCAAGAACACAGGCCGCCTGCCCCTATCCATTTGAAACCGCCGCAGTGATGCTCGAGATGGCAAAAGCTTCTGGCATGTCCGTCGCAGCGATGAAACGCGCCAATGAACTGGCCTTCGGCAGCGCGCAGGCACTTGATCAGGGGATGGCGCGGATCTGGCAGGTTATGAATGACTGTATCGAGCGTGGCCTCTCCACCGACGGCATCCTCCCCGGCGGCCTAATGGTCCGCCGCCGCGCCAAGGCAATCCATGACGCGCTTCAGGCCGAACGCGGCCAGAACCAGTCTGCCCCCCATACGATCAACGACTGGATGGTCGCCTACGCCATGGCGGTGAACGAGGAAAACGCCGCTGGTGGTCAAGTCGTCACCGCCCCCACCAATGGCGCGGCCGGCGTGCTTCCGGCGGTGATCCGCTACTGGCTCGACCATGTGCCGGGTGCCAGCGCCGCAAAGATCGGTGATTTCCTTCTGACGGCCGCCGCCATTGGCGGCATCGTCAAGACCAACGCCTCGATCTCCGGCGCCGAATGCGGCTGCCAGGCCGAAGTCGGATCCGCCGCCGCCATGGCTGCGGCAGGCCTCTGCGCGGTCATGGGCGGCACACCGGAACAGGTCGAAAACGCAGCCGAAATTGCGCTGGAACACCATCTCGGCATGACCTGCGACCCGGTCAGAGGCCTTGTGCAGGTGCCTTGCATCGAACGAAACGGCCTTGGCGCGATCAAGGCCGTTTCCGCCGCCTCTCTGGCGTTGCGCGGGGACGGCCAGCACCTTGTGCCGCTTGATGCGGCCATCGAAACCATGCGCCAGACCGGTCGCGACATGCACGAGCGCTACAAGGAAACCTCGATCGGCGGCCTTGCCGTCAATGTTCCGAACTGCTGAGCCGGGCGGGGGCGCTGCCTCCGCACCCCCGGAGTATTTGGACCAAGATGAAGGGCGCAGGGTTTCATCTTGGTCCAAGTACTCCCGCCGGAGGCGCCCGAGCCGCCCCGGCGCAAGCCGGGGTGGGCGAGAGAGGGAATGGCCCGCGCCCCGGCGCGGGCCTCCGCCTGATCACCCCTGACGACTGGCCACCGGCGCAGCCACTCCGCCACCTCCGCCTACTTTCGCCGCGAATTGGCGGCCCCACCCATTGGGCTCAAGGCGCCCACGGCGGTCAGTCCTGACCCGCCCTGCGATGACCGCGGTCGGATCACGCTGCTATCCATGGGGAAAGGCATTGGACAATCCGCGAACGCCGGGTTAGCCATCGCCATGAACACCAATGATCGTATCTTGCCCGGCGTGGCGCTGATGCTGGGCTTTTGCCTCATCGCGCCCTGGATTGACGTTTTTTCAAAGCTCGCGGCCCAGGGCGTGCCAGTTGGCACGGTCACACTTGTACGTTTTGTGGTGCAGGCGGCACTTATGGCCCCGATCCTGTTGCTGATGGGTCTCAGCTTCCGCCTTACCCGCCGCGCCTTCGGGCTGACACTGGCGCGCGCCGCCGTCTCTATCCTGTCGACCTATTGCTTTATCGCCGCCCTCAAGGTGATGCCGCTTGCCGATGCGCTGGCCATCGCCTTTGTCGAACCTTTTATCATCCTGCTGATCGGGCGGCTGGCGATGAACGAACAGGTCGGGCCCCGCAGGATCGGCGCAGCAATTGTCGGCTTTGCCGGGTCGATGCTGGTGATCCAGCCCGCATTCGCGCATTTCGGCGCAGTCGCCTTGTTTCCGCTCGGCACCGCCTTCGGTTTTGCCCTGTATATCCTCATCACCCGGGCACTGTCGCGCCATTCGCACCCGGTGGCGATGCAGTTTCACACCGCCTTTGTCGCGGGGGTGCTGTGCCTGCCGCTGCTGGCCCTTGGCCCGGCGCTGAATGAACCGTCCCTCACCCTTGTTGCGCCCGAGGGTATTTTCTGGCTTTGGTGCGCCGGGGTCGGCATAGCCTCGGCCATAAGCCACATGTCGATGACCTATGCGCTGAAATTCGCCCCTTCCTCGACCCTAGCGCCCCTGCACTATCTGGAAATCGTGCCCGCCACGTTGCTGGGCTGGCTGATCTTTGCCAATTTCCCCAACCAGCTGACCCTACTGGGCATCGCCGTCATCATCGCCTCTGGCCTTTACATCATTCACCGCGAACGCATCGCCGCCCGCGGCCTTGCGGTCAGCAGGGCTTTGACCGAAGCGCCCTGATCGCCTCTGCCAGACAGGATACCGGCAGGATCACCAGCATCCCCGGCCCGTCAAAAGTCAGCGTCACCGGCCCCTCAACCTCGTTCGAGACGCCAATCCGTGCGTCCGGGGCAAGCACCAGCCCGTCAATCGGCCAACGCAGCCCCTGACTTTGCCCCGTAACCCGCGCCATCGGAAACAGCGAAAGCCGCGTACCTGGCTCAAGATCCAGCGCCAGCCGCGCCGGGGCTGCAAAGGCCAGATCTTTCGCACCCAGCAGGATGCAGCGTCGGCCAGAGTGGCGAATCAGTGCATTCCAAGCGGCCAAACCATGATCGGCGCGCGGCCCCATGAACCCCAGCCCCAGAATGAATGGGGCAACGATTCTGGCAAGGCATTTCTCGAAGTCGGTGCTTTCCTGTTCGGTCACTTTCATGTGGCGCTCTGGCGGGATTGCGGCCAGTGTTTTGGCGGTGGCAGAATCAAGATCCCCGATCACCAATTCCGGCGTAAGCCCTTCTGCAACCGCCATATTCGCGCCACCATCAGCCGCTAAAAGCACCGGTGCCAGTGACAGCGCAAGCCGAAGCTGGCCTGCGTCCGCGTCTCCGCCACCCACCAAAGTCACTGGCTCATGGAAATCGACAATCCGGTCTGACATCATGGCATTAACCTCAATTGTGGCAACGAAGCGATCACTCGGCCTGAAAGAATCCTTTAATTCACCTATATCTGTTCACGCTCCTGAACCAGTTGTCCGGCTTGATCACCCGGCAGGCAGCAAGAAAAGGCAGGCATAATATGGTCGGGCCCAGCAAAATACTGACGGTGTCCTACGGGACGTTCTCATGCACCCTTGAGGGGTTCGACGAACCCTTTACGACAATGAAGGCGATTGCGGAGTATTTCCGCGACCTCGCCGCCGACGACCGCTACTTTGGTGCAGAACCGCCAACGCCCGACGCTGAAATGCTTCAGCGGATCGCCGAGCGCGAGATTCAGCGCCGCGTCGAGACCAAGATCAGTGAAATGGGCGTGGTGTTGCGTCAGGCTGGCCCGGACGCAACTGTGACGCCTCTGGCCACGGCGCCCGCAGCCCCTGTTGCACCGGCCCCGGCCGCAACAGCCCCAATCGCACCCACCCTTGTCGCCCATGCCGCGCCCATGGCCGAAGCCGCCCCGACCGTCGCAAAAGACCTGCCGGCTGCCGCGGCCCCTGCCCCCGTAGCAGCTGTCGGGGTGCCGAAGGCCGCCGATGCCGCGCAGGAAGCCCAGACCCATCGGCCCGAAGTCGTAACTGACGAAGCCTATGAGGCGGCCCTTGACGACATGATGGACGAAGCCGCCGCCGGGGATGTGACAGACGTCGCCGTCTTGGACGAAACGGCTTTCGCCGAAAGCAGCGCCGCGGAACCTGCGACCGGCGAAGACAGCATTGCCGCCAAATTGATGCGCATTCGCGCTGTGGTCGAAGGTGCGCACCGCCACGCCAAGTCCGCGTTCGAGACCGACGATGAAACCGATGCGTCGACCTTGTCTGCCGAACCTCTCGCGGCCGATTTCGGGTTCGAGATCGACATGGGCAAGGATATGCCTGAACTGCACGCGGCAGAGGCAGAGCGCGCCGCACTTCGCGCCACAACAGGCGCAGAGCCTGCCGCTCTCGACGATATCGCAGACATGAGCGACGATCTGGACTTCGACGACGAGCCCACGCTTGCCGCCGAACCCGATGACAGCGTTACCCTTGCCGCTGCGTTCAGCGATGCAGATGAATCAGCCGAAGCAGACGATGCGCTGATGGCGCAACTATCGAGCCTGCGCGCTGCCGTGGCGGAACATCATGCCGCCGAACATCGCGCGTCCGAGGCTGCAGCGGAACCGGCACCTGAGGCCCCGTATGCCGATTTGGCCGAAGCTGGCGACGCAGAAGAAGCCATGCTTGAGCCGTCGGAGCCGGATTTCGCACCGCGCCCCAGCTTGTTCGAACGAGCCCGTGCCCGCGTGCTGCGCATGGGCAAAGCTGCAACGGACAAAGATGCCGAAGCAGCGGTGGCGGAACCTGAAATCGAACCCGTCTCCGACTTCGCGGAAGTAGATGCCGATGACGCATTCGTCGTGGCCGACAAGACCCAAGATGCCTTGGCGCTTGGTGCCGAAACGGACGCCGACCTGTCGCGCCTGATGGAAGAAGCCCGCACCAAACTGGAAGGCGCGGAGAACCGGCGTCGTTTCTCGGCCATCTCGCATCTGAAGGCGGCTGTTGCAGCAACGCTGGCCGACCGCAAATTCGCGGCGCCGGACACTCCGACACAACCCGAGATCGAGAAGGCAGAGGAACTGTCGCTTTATCGCGAAGACCTGTCCAAGGTTGTCCGCCCACGCCGCCCAGCCGGGGATGCACTGCACGCCACGCCACGTCCGGACGTGCGCCCCGCCCCACTGGTCCTCGTCTCGGAGCAGCGCATCGACCGGCCCGGAGCGGGCGCAGTTGACGCAGCCGCGATCCGTCCGCGCCGCATGGCGGCAACCAACCTCGCAATGTTCACCGACGATGCCGAAGATGATGCGTTTGACGAGGCTGATCTGTCGCCGGAAAGCGCATCGAGCTTTGCCGATTTCGCAGAACGGATCGGTGCGACCAGCCTGACCGAACTTCTGGAGGCCGCCGCAGCCTATACGGCCTCGGTCGAGGGGCATTCACACTTTTCGCGCCCGCAGATCCTGCGCAAGGTCGAATTCGTGTCCTCGCGCGGTGGCTACAACCGCGAAGACGGGCTGCGGTCTTTCGGCATGTTGCTGCGTCAGGGCAAGATCCAGAAAGTCAGCCCCGGCCAGTTCACCCTTGCCGACGGATCAAAGTTCACCGAAGAGGCGCGCCGCGCCGCGCACTGAGTGGCTTTGACAAACAAAAAGGCCCCGGCGGGCGATCCGCCGGGGCCTTTTGCTATCTTGCGTCCTGATCCGCATCCGGGTCAGCCTGCCCGACACCCTTGAACACCCCCCGGAACGGCAGGATCCAGGCAAAGGCCAAAATCGCATATAGCGGAACCTCGGCCCAGATGGGCATTCGGCCAAAGGCCCGGTCCAGCCAATTCATCGCAGTCACCACCACGATCACATAAGCGGGCATTCCCACCAGAAGAATAAGCATCGCCAGACGCTTACGGGTTTTGTAACTTTGCGCCATGACGCCACCTTCCATGCTTTTGCCTGCCTGCGGGCACGCCGTCAGTCTGCGAACGGATCTGTCACAAGGATCGTGTCATCCCGCTCCGGGCTGGTGGACAAAAGCGCCACCGGACACTGGATCAGTTCTTCGATCCGGCGCACATATTTGATCGCCGCCCCCGGCAGATCGGCCCAAGACCGCGCACCGGCCGTATTATCCTGCCAACCTTCCATCTCTTCATAAATGGGCGTGCAACGCGCCTGCTGATCGGCCGCCGTCGGCAGGTAGTCCAGCCGCTTGCCGTCCAGATAATAGCCCACGCAGATCTTCAGGGTCTTGAACCCGTCCAGCACGTCCAGCTTGGTCAGCGCAATTCCCGACACCCCGCTTGTCGCACAGGTCTGGCGCACCAGCACCGCATCGAACCAGCCGCAGCGCCGCTTGCGCCCGGTGACGGTTCCAAACTCATGTCCCCGCTCACCCAACCGTTCTCCGTCCGCATCGGTCAATTCGGCCGGGAACGGGCCTTCGCCCACCCGCGTCGTATAGGCCTTGACGATCCCCAGAACGAAATCAATCGCGCCCGGGCCAAGACCGGTGCCGGTGGCCGCTTGCCCTGCAATCACGTTGGAGGAGGTCACGAACGGATAGGTTCCAAAATCAATGTCCAGAAGCGCGCCCTGCGCCCCCTCGAACAGGATGCGTTTCCCGGCGCGCCGTGCTTCGTTCAGCACTTTCCAGACCGGCTGTGCATAGGGCAACACTTGCGGCGCAATCTCCTCCAGTGCGCGCAACAGGGCCGCTCGGTCGATCGGTTCGATCCCCAGCCCCCGGCGCAAGGCATCGTGGTGAGACAACAGCCGGTCCACCCGCGCCTCCAACGTTGTCTTGTCAGCCAGATCGGCGACGCGGATCGCCCGGCGACCCACCTTGTCTTCATAGGCCGGTCCTATACCACGGCCCGTGGTGCCGATCTTGGCCACCCCTGTCTGGCCTTCCCGCGCCCGATCAAGTTCGCCATGGACCGGCAGGATCAAGGGCGCATTTTCGGCGATCATCAAATTCTCGGGGCTGATCTGAACGCCCTGGCCGCGCAGCTTGTCGATCTCCTGGACCAGATGCCACGGATCAAGCACAACGCCATTGCCGATGACCGAAAGCTTGCCGCCGCGCACGATCCCGGACGGCAGCAGCGACAGCTTATAGACCTTGCCGTCAATGACCAGGGTGTGGCCCGCATTGTGACCGCCCTGAAAGCGCGCAATGATATCGGCGCGTTCAGACAGCCAGTCGACGATCTTGCCCTTGCCTTCGTCGCCCCACTGGGCGCCCACGACAACCACGTTGGCCATGCTTTACGGTCCTTGCATCTGTGACAAACCCTGCGTCCTATAGC
>CANJQT010000076.1 GCA_947476475.1 Paracoccaceae bacterium
GTCGAAATCAACCCGATCTCCCCGCGCCAAGCCCGCACCCTCCAGGTGATCCATGAAACGCGCCCCTCGCAGCCGTCAACGCCATGATTTATATGCGAAATATCACGATTACGACAGCGAAATCAGCGACTTACTTGGAGAATGTGGGACAAAACCTTAGCGCGGCTCGTTCAACGTCTGCCCGGTCTGCGGAACAAGCGCGGGCAAGCCGCCCTTGCTGCCCCGTTGACCCTGTGGGGCTTATTCGCTATTTCGCAGCTTGTGGCGATTTGATGACCGGATTGCGGGCCACGTTAAACATTCCGCTAAAGGGGTTGGAGGCGAGGATTGCCCCCACCATGCGGTCGGGGGTTTTTTGTTGCCGGAGGCAAAGAAATGACGGATTGGAAAACGCGGACAATGCTGGTGCATTCAGGTGCGCGGCGCAGCCAGTATGGCGAAATGTCGGAAGCGATCTTCCTGACCCAGGGCTTCGTCTATAACAGTGCCGAACAGGCCGAGGCGCGGTTCATCGAAAGCGGCCCTGACGAATTCATTTATGCCCGCTATGGCAACCCGACGGTGCGGATGTTCGAAGAACGCATCGCCGCGATCGAGGGGACCGAGGACGCGTTTGCAACGGCGTCCGGCATGGCCGCCGTCAATGGCGCGCTGACCGCGCTTTTGAAGGCGGGCGATCATGTGGTGGCGGCCCGCGCGCTGTTCGGGTCCTGCCTTTATGTGCTGGATGTTCTGGGGCGTTTCGGGGTCGAGGTGACTTTGGTCGACGGCACCGATCTGGGCCAGTGGCGGGCGGCGATGCGGGCGGACACCAAGGCGGTATTCCTAGAATCCGTATCCAACCCGACACTGGAAGTAATCGACGTGCGCGCGGTGGCCGACATCGCCCATAAGGTCGGCGCGACCGTGATTGTCGATAACGTCTTCGCCACTCCCACCTTTTCGCAGGCGGTGGCACTGGGGGCTGATGTGGTCGTCTATTCGGCCACCAAACACATCGACGGGTCGGGGCGCTGCCTTGGCGGGGTGGTCTGCGGCACCAAACAGTATATCCGCAAGGTTCTTGAACCTTACCTCAAGCATACCGGTGCTGCGATGAGCCCGTTCAACGCCTGGGTGATGCTGAAAGGGATGGAGACGCTGGACCTGCGGGTGCGTCAGCAGGCGTCGTCGGCGCTCAGCATCGCAACCGCACTTCAGGGGCACGCAAAACTGGCGCAGGTCATCTATCCGGGCCTGAAGGATCATCCGCAGCACGCGATTGCCATGGACCAGATGGGTGCGGGCGGCACGATAGTGACGCTGGTGCTGAAGGGCGGTCAGGCTGCTGCCTTCAAGTTCCTCAACGCGCTGGAGATCGTCAAGATTTCCAACAATCTGGGTGATGCGAAATCGATCATCACCCATCCGGCCACCACCACCCATCAGCGGCTGCCGGCGGATCAGAAGGCGCTGTTGGGAATCACGCCGGGCCTGGTGCGCCTGTCTTTGGGGATCGAGGATCCCGAAGACCTGCTTGCAGACCTCATGCAGGCGCTTGATCAGGCCTGATGTCGCAATTTTGCGGCCATTGACCGCGTAGGGTTGGACAAGGGGGCCTTCCCCCCCACATACTATTGGCCTAAAGGGTCGGCCCGACAGGAGCATGCCATGAATTTCATCGGCGAAGTTGATCATGACCCGAACCGTGAAGAGGCAGCCGAAGCGCTTGCCCTTCTGCGCGCCTGGGCGGCCAAGGCTGACCCGACCGAAGTGGCGCAGCTTGACCCGGCTATCGCCCGGCTTCTGCCAGGGCGCGAGGTCGGGAATTACCCTGATCTGTCGCGGACTTATCCCGAAGGTTTTCGCCCCGACGCGACCTACCGCGCCGGCATGCCCGATCTGCAAAATGGGCCATCCAGCCTGATTGTCGGGGCAAGGGCGCCGATCCAGCATGTCGGGATTTCCAACTTCCGCCTGCCCATTCGCTATCACACCCGTGACGGCGGCGATCTGACGCTTGAAACCTCGGTCACCGGAACGGTTTCCCTGAACGAGGAGCGCAAGGGCATCAACATGAGTCGGATCATGCGGTCGTTCTATGCCCATGCGGAACGGACGTTCTCGTTCGACGTGATGGCCAAGGCGCTGGATGACTACATGGCCGATCATGACAGTCTGGATGCCCGCCTGCAGATGCGCTTTTCCTTCCCGGCGCGGGTGGAAAGCCTGCGGTCCGGCCTGACCGGCTGGCAATACTACGACATCGCGCTGGAACTGGCGGAAACTGCAGGGGTCAGGAAACGCATCATCCATCTGGATTATGTCTATTCGTCGACCTGCCCCTGTTCGCTCGAGCTTTCGGAACATGCCCGCCAGTCGCGTGGCCAGCTGGCCACGCCGCATTCGCAGCGGTCCATCGCGCGGATTTCTGCTGTTGAATCAGGGACAAAGCGGATGTGGTACGAAGATCTGATCGATCTTGCCCGTCTGGCGGTGCCCACCGAAACGCAGGTCATGGTCAAGCGTGAGGATGAACAGGCATTCGCCGAGCTGAACGCCGCCAACCCGATCTTCGTCGAAGATGCGGCCAGGTCATTTGCCGAACGGCTGCTGGCCGAACCGCGGGTGGCTGACTTCCGGGTGGTCGCGGTGCATCAGGAAAGCCTGCACAGCCATGATGCGGTGTCGGTGCTGACCGAGGGGCCGACGTTCGCTTCGGAAAGTCTGGAACCGCGCCTGTTCGCCAGCCTGCACCGAAGCGCCTGAATTTCCTGACAAAACCACGTCTGATTTACGTATGGATCACGTATGGCAAACGTATGGCTTTTGCGCGGGCCGCTAGTCCCGCCCGCGCTGCATGATGCCGGTGATTGCGGCGGCGCCGAGGGCGGTGACGATCCAGCCCAGCGCCTCGAAAATCCAGCGCCCCCACCACAGGGTTTTGCCCCAGGTGCCCCGGTCCTTCGAGGGTGCCCAGGCATCGGTCTGGCCAAGGGTCAGGATCGGCACGACAAGATCAAGCCCGTAACCCCAGCCGCTGAAACTTTCCCAGTCCATCGCGGGCTGCCCCTTCGAAGACCAAAGGTCGGCGGGGTTCACGACGCAGGGCAACTTATCGGCCGGAGGTTGCTGTAAGACCGGGCCGATACAATCCATATCCATCAGATCGCGCCAGTCTTGCGCGACAAGCATTACGTCGGAATTGGGGGCGAATGACCCTTCGGTCCAGACCGCATCTGCAAGGGACCATGCCATGAGCCAAAGAAAGACCAGCGCCGCGACCGCGCCCAAGGGCCGGTGGCCATAGCCGACGATCCAGCGCGACCCGAAATCCAGAAAGCCGAAGACCGCATTCAGACTGTCGCACCACAGGCTGCGGAAGGCCACGCCGATGTCGCCATTCGGGGCAAGCCGTCGGTCGGCCCGGTCCTGGCGGGCAAGGATCTGCTCAAGCTCGATCCTGATTTGTCGCGCCTGCCGTTCATGCCCCATTGCCGACAGCACCTTGGCCAGTTGCGTGTAGGGCTGGGGGTAGAAGGTGCCAAAAAGGTTCGACCCCGACCGCAGCCATGGCAGGCGTTCGGCGGCAGAGGTGGGTCCAGCAGCGATCCGGTCATAGGTGAAACCGTCAAGGATCAACTGGTCCGGCCAACTGGCCATATCGTCGACTAGATCGCCGACATGCGCGCCATTGAGAGAGACGAAGCCGGTGACCTTTTTCACCCTGCGCCAGAAAAAAACCTGCGCCACCCGGAACCCCTGCGCATTCAGCGCCTTGCCGCCCTTGCCGCCGAAGGTCGCGCCCTCGCAGGCCATCTGCCCGCCGATCTCGGCCCCGGTCACAATGACCGTCCCGCTGGCGGTGACGGAGGTGAGGAAGAGGCTCGCCCCCACCTTCACCCCCTGCGCATCCAGCGCCATGCCCACCTTGCCGTCGAAGGTCGCGCCCTCGCAGTCCAGTTGCCCACCGATATTGGCCTCGTTCACATCGACCGTGCCGCTGGCGGTGACGGAGGTGAGGAAGAGGCCCGCCCCCACCTTCACGCCCTGCGCATTCAGTGCCTTGCCTCCCTTGCCGTCGAAGGTCGCATCGGTGCCGTCCAGCTGCCCGCCGATCTCGGCCCCGGTCACAGCGACCGTGCCGCTGGCGGTGACGGAGCGGAGGAAGAGGCCCGCCCTCACCTTCACTCCCTGTGCATTCAGCGCCTTGCCTCCCTTGCCGTCGAAGGTCGCGCCCTCGCAGTCCAGCTGCCCGCCGATATTGGCCCTGCCTACATCGACCGTGCCGCTGGCAGTTACGGAGCGGAGGAACATCGATCCAGTGACGCGCGCACCTTGTGCCCAGATGCCGGGGAGGTGGCTGCCCTCAAGGCCCAGCAGCTGAAGTTCGGCCTGTTCCATCAGAGGTTTTTCGGCGAAATGACATTTGCGCAGCACCGTGCGCCCGCGGGCGCGGGTGAAGCTGAGGTCGAGTTGGCCTTTGATCCAGCCGCCTTCCAGCCCGATGCCGGTTTCGTGCAATCGACAGTCCGGCGTGCCGCCGGTGATCAGCAGTTTCAGCAGTTCGGCGCGGATGGTGTTGTCGGGGGTGCCCTGGGTGGGCGCAGTGTCGCCCAGACGACAACCCATGCCCGCACGGCACGCGTCAATGAGGGCGCGTTCGGCCAGGGTCAGTGCGTCTGCCCCGGTCAGCGTCTCGAAATCTGCGATCGTTCTTGGTGTCATGTCCGCCCCCGCTCATCCCATGGTGGAATGGGCGGGGTGGATTGGCAAGGGGAAGCAGGTGTCTGGCTTACTTCCAGCAGCTGACCAGAACCGTCATGTCGCGGGCGCGCCGGGCCAGATCCTCGGGGGCCAATGTCGTCGTGCTTTTGGCCGGGGCGGGGCTGGTAGCCTTGTCTTTCAGCGCGGCGGCGATGGCGCTGCCTTGCAGGATGAAGCTCACATCCTTGGGCAGTTCGCGGCCCGCCTCGTCTTTGCGGGGGGCCAGAAGGCCGATCATCGCGCCGGTGCTGTCCAGAACCGCGCCGCCGACATCGCCAGACAGCGTCTGCAGCGTCAGCCGCGCAAGGGTCGGTTCGCCGTTCAGCCCGGTGGCTTCCGAGAAGGTGCCCGAGGAAATGACCGGGGCAGAGAGCTTGTCTTCATAGGAGTAGCCCGCCATCACCACGTCCGAGTCAAGACGCGGCAGGGCCAGGGCAAGTTGGGCCACGGCGCGCGGTGCAAGCGCGGTATCCGGTTCAAGGATTGCGATGCCCAGAAGATCGTCCTGAAATGCGATACGTGCGGCGTGACGGCTGTCGAGCGTGATCTGGCTGCAGGACTGTAGAACTTCGGTGGTGGTCATGACCGCGCCTGTGGCGCTGATATAGACGCCGCTGCGCGACAGGATCGGGCGACGGGGGTCCAGCCCCTTCAGCAGGTCGGCAGGCGGCGTTGAGGAGGGTTCGCCCATGTCGGCGTCAAGCACCTTGCCCGCGACAGGGGCGAAGCTGGCCTGCATCGCGTCTAGGACACGGGTGCGGCGGTTCTGGTCGGCGGTGGGGCCGATCAGCGCGAAACCCTTGATCATCCCGGCTTCCATCCGCGCCATCGCATAGGCGCTGGTGCCGTTGCCTTCGCCGGTGATGGTGAAGGATGCGGCCTGCAAGCTGCGTTCGCCTTCGATCGGCATGGCTGACATGGCCTGCATCCGGTCGTAAAGCGCCGACAGATCCTTGCCGTCACCCCGGCGGGAGATGAGCAGCACCTGATAACCGGATCCGTCCTTGGGCGCATAGGTGACGAAGGGCGGCTGATAGCCTGCAAATGCGACAAGACCCAACGGCAGGTCCATCTCTATCCCGGCTTCGGGTTCACTGACATGTTCAAGGCCAAGCGCCGCGCGTTCGCTGGTCCAGCCGTCTATCAGCGCCTTGCGCTGGGCGGTGGTCAGGATGCCGGTCGGTTCAAAGCCGTTCTGGCCTTGCCAGTCGGCCATCGACGCACGGGTGCCCTTGCCAAAGGAACCGTCGATCTTGCCGGCATAGACGCCGTAAAACTGCATGGCGCGTTGCAGGTCCATCCGCTGGTCCGGGTTCAGCGCATCTTCGGCGGCGCGGGCCTGTTCCAGGGTTTCGTCGGCGGGCAGGGGGGCCGGGCTGGCGGCGGTGGTTTCGGCGGCCGCCGGGGCGGTGGTCGCGGTTTGCGCTCCGGCCGGCCAGAAGCGTTGGCCAAAGCCGGGATCTTCGGGCACGAAACTGTCGGCGGGGATCATGCGCTCGGTGCGCAAGAGGTCAAGTTGGCGCAGCGCCTCATCCGTTGAAAATGGCCCAAGGACGATCGCATACCAGCCCGAGGGCAGACGGTAGCCCTGCACATTCGGGAAAGCATCGGAATAGGCCCGCGCGCGGGCTTCCGCTTCGGTCAGGGTGGGCTGGGCTTCGACCTGAACCCAGGCATCCTGGGCCCATGCCCCGACGCCGACCAAAATCGACGCAATTAGCGTTACCGCGAAAATCAGATGTTTCATGCTCAAATGCCTTTTGATCTGGTCTTCCGCCAGCGATTCAAGTTCCAACCCTAGCAGGACTGGCGGCGGCGTCATCCGAAAAACCACCTGCGCCGATTGACCCGGCCCCCCCTGTTGCCTAATGAGAACGCGCTTTCCCAATGTCAGGCCCGCAAATGACCACGACCGCACCGCGTTCCTTCCAGGAGATCATCCTGCGCCTTCAGGCCTATTGGGCCGCGAAGGGCTGTGCCGTTTTGCAACCCTACGACATGGAAGTGGGGGCAGGGACATTCCACCCTGCAACCACGCTGCGCTCGCTGGGGTCAAAGCCCTGGGCGGCGGCATATGTCCAGCCTTCGCGCCGGCCGACCGACGGGCGTTATGGCGAAAACCCCAACCGCCTGCAGCATTATTATCAGTATCAGGTACTGATCAAACCCTCGCCGCCCGACATGCAGGATCTGTATCTTGGCTCGCTTGCCGCCATCGGCATAGACACCAGCCTTCATGACGTGCGCTTTGTCGAGGATGACTGGGAAAGCCCGACTCTGGGCGCCTGGGGCTTGGGCTGGGAGGTGTGGTGCGACGGGATGGAAGTTTCCCAGTTCACCTATTTCCAGCAGGTCGGCGGGCACGATTGCAAACCCGTCAGTGGCGAACTGACCTATGGTCTTGAACGGCTGGCCATGTATGTGCTGGGCATTGATCATGTGATGGACATGCCCTTCAACGATCCGCAGTCACCGATTCCGCTGACCTATGGCGACATCTTCCGACAGACCGAACAGGAATACAGCCGCCACAACTTCGATCAGGCCGACACCGACATGCTGTTCCAGCATTTCAAGGATGCCGAGGCCGAATGCGCGCGTATCCTTGCGGCCGACGAGGTCGACAAGGCGGGCCGCCGCATCATCATGGCCCATCCGGCCTATGACCAGTGCATCAAGGCCAGCCATCTGTTCAACCTGCTTGACGCGCGCGGCGTGATTTCCGTCACTGAACGACAGGCCTATATCGGCCGGGTCCGGGCCCTGGCCAAGCAATGCGCGGATGCGTTCATAATGACACCGGCGGGCGGCAGCCAGCCGCAGGAGGGATGATCTTGGTAGATTACCGCCCTCGCAGTCTGACCGAGGCACTGCTGGTACCCGCCCAGCATATTCCTGGCCGTCTGGGCCGTTCGATGCGCAAGAAGCTTCTGCGCCGATATGGCCCGCGCGCCGTCGCCGATTTTCAGGCGCGGCTAAAGACCTTGGGGCCGGGCGACATCTGTCTTGATCTGGGCGCAAACGTCGGCGACGTGACCGAACAATTGGCCGCGACCGGGGCCACAGTTCATGCCTTTGAACCCGAGCAGCATGTTTTCGCCATCCTGCAAAAGCGCTTCGCCGGTCGTGAAAACGTGATCCTTCATCAGGCGGCGGTTTCCACAGCCAACGGCACGATCGCCATGCGCCGCGACAGCCGATTTCACCAGGACCCCTTGCGCCATTCACAGGTGTCGTCGATCTATTTCACCAACCCCGAGAAATATGACAGCACCGAATATCCGGTGCAGGTGGAAGCCTTCGCCGATGTGGTCAACCGCTTCGGAAAGCCCGTTGCCATTGTGAAGATGGATATTGAAGGGGCGGAATTCGATATTCTGGAACAGGTCTTTGCCAACCCCTCTGCCTTTGCCTTTGACCAGTTGTTCGTTGAAACCCATGAACGCACTGCCCCGGAAAAAGTTGCGATGATCAACCGGATGCGCAAACAAGCGGCCCGCCTCTCCGACCGCTACATCAATCTTTTCTGGCCATAGGAGCAGGCAGGTGAATGGCAAGTATGTCGTGGGGTTTATCGTGACATCAGCATTGATGGCGGGTGCCGCCATCTATTATCTTCAGGAATATGCCTTTTACCGGACCATTGATGTGGCCTCGCCCGCAGCCGAGATCCGTCTGGTGACGGTGGATGGTTCGGTGGCCGAACCGATGCTGGTTTCCTCGGACTTCGAAGGGATTGATGCGGATTCGTCGCCCCTGCGCTATCGCGGCTGCTTCGTCACCCCGATGACCCTAGGGCTGATGACCGAAAGCTACCGGATCTATGAAAGGCCAACACCGCTGATCGCCCCGTCCTGGTTCGACTGCTTCGATGCCGAACAGATCGGTGCCGATCTGGACAGTGGCGCGGCGGTGGCCTTCCTTTCGCAAGAAAACATTCACCCGGGCGTCGACCGCGTTGTTGCCGTCTATCCCGATGGCCGGGCCTATGTCTGGCACCAGTTGAACGAAAGCGCGGACCAGTAACATGCCCGACCTTCTCATCGAACTTTTTTCCGAAGAAATCCCCGCCCGCATGCAGGCCCGCGCCCGCGAGGATCTGAAGAAGCTGGTCACCGACGGGCTGGTCGAGGCCGGCCTGACCTATGGCGGGGCTGCGGCCTTTTCCACCCCCCGCCGCCTGACCCTGGCGATCGAGGGGCTAACGGCGGAAAGTGCCGCAGTGCGCGAGGAACGCAAAGGCCCTTCGGCCGCCGCCCCCGAGGCCGCCATCGAAGGTTTCCTGCGATCGACCGGTCTGACCCGCGATCAGCTTGAACTGCGCGATGACAAGAAGGGACAGACCTTCTTTGCGGTGATCACCAAGCCCGGCCGCAAGGCCCCGGCGATCATCGCCGAGGTGCTGGAAGCCACGATCCGCACCTTCCCCTGGCCGAAGTCCATGCGCTGGGGCAATGGTTCCCTGCGCTGGGTGCGCCCCTTGCATTCGATCCTGTGCATCCTTTCGGACGAGGCCGGGGCCGAGGTGGTGCCGCTCACACTCGACGGCATCAATGCGGGCAACCAGACCTGGGGCCACCGCTTCCTGTCGAAAGGCGCGATCACCGTGTCGTCCTTCGACGATTACGCGGCCAAGCTGAAGCGTGCCCATGTGCTGCTGGACAGCGCCGAACGCGAAGCACACATCTGGGCCGACGCGGGCAACCTTGCTTTCGCGGCTGGGCTGGAGCTGGTCGAGGATAAGGGGCTTTTGTCCGAGGTGGCGGGGCTGGTCGAATGGCCCGTCGTACTGCTGGGCCAGATCGGCGAGGACTTCCTTGGCCTGCCGCCCGAAGTGCTGCAAACCTCGATGCGCGAACACCAAAAGTTCTTTTCGGTGAAGAACCCGCGCACCGGCCGCATCGAAGGCTTCGTGACGGTGGCCAACACCAAAACCGCCGATCACGGCGCCACCATCCTAAAGGGCAACCAGAAGGTGCTGTCGGCCCGCCTGTCGGACGCGAAGTTCTTCTGGGAAAACGACCTGCGCACGGTCAGCACGGTCGGGCTTGAAGGCATGGCCGAAGGCCTGAAAAACGTCACCTTCCACAACAAGCTTGGCAGCCAGGCCGACCGCATCGCCCGCATCGAGGCGCTGGCGCGCGAAATAGCGCCGCTGGTCGGCGCGTCGCCCGACCTTGCGGCCGAAGCCGCGCGGGTGATGAAGGCTGATCTGCAATCGGCGATGGTTGGCGAATTCCCTGAACTGCAGGGCATCATGGGCGGCTATTACGCCCGCGCGGCCGGGCTGCCCGAACCGGTGGCGCTGGCCTGCAAGGCACACTATCAGCCGCTGGGCCCGTCGGACGCGGTGCCCTCCGACCCGGTGTCGGTCGCCGTGGCGCTGGCCGACAAGATCGACACGCTGACCGGCTTCTGGGCGATCGACGAGAAGCCCACAGGGTCGAAAGACCCGTTCGCGCTAAGAAGGGCGGTGCTGGGAAAAGCACGGTTAGACGTTGAGAATGACCTTAGAGTGGGGATCAATGCAGTTGTCGTTTGGGCCTTCGGCGGGCTTGTTCGTCAATGGAATGCTACTTGCAATCTGTTTGTTCAATTGGAAAAGCGGCAAGATGGATTTTTCACGCTGGATGTTACTCAAGAATATCCGGCCTCTTTGAGCGCGAAATGCACTGACGTAATCGTTGCACGCGTGACCGATGCGGAGCGAATGATCGCTGAAAAGAAATGGAAGATACAGTATCTCGCAGACGGCAAAGTCAGAGATTTCGGCATTTATACGAAGCCAATGTCGTTAGTCAGCCCCGACCTCCTCACCTTCTTCCACGACCGCCTGAAGGTCTTCCTGAAAGACCAGGGCATCCGCCATGACGTGATCGACGCCTGCCTCGCCATGCCCGGCAACGACGACCTCACCCTCCTTGTCAAACGCGCCGAGGCGCTGGCGGCGTTCCTGAAAACCGACGATGGCGGGAACCTCCTGCAGGGCTTCAAGCGCGCCAACAATATCCTCACCCAGGCCGAGGCCAAGGATGGCGTCGAATACAGCTATGGCGCAGATGTGAAATTCGCCGAAACCGGCGAAGAACGCGCCCTGTTCGCAGCGCTTGACGCCGCCGATGCCGCCATTGCGCCTGCGATGAAGGCCGAGGATTTCGCCACCGCCATGCAGGCGATGGCCTCGCTTCGCGCGCCAACCGACGCCTTCTTCACCGCCGTGCAGGTCAACGCCGACAGCCCGGTGGTGCGCCGCAACCGCCTGAACCTTCTGTCGCGCATCCGCACGCTGTGCCTATCTGTTGCCGATTTGACAAAACTCGACGGCTGATCCTTCATTTTCTGTCCAAAAATATCCCGGGGGTGATGAGGGGATGAAAACGGTCCGGTGGACCGTTTTCCCGAAGAACGCCAAAAAAACGCTTTTTTTGGCTGGGGGGCAGCGCCCCCGGCCCTTGCCCCGAATCAGAACCTGCGTATGCTGCGCCTGAACAAAGGATTGCCGCAGTGCAGAAACATCAGGCTTTCGCCGAATATACCGAGATCACCCCGTCGGTGGCGATCGAAACCGCCCGCCACGGCTGGCGGGCCAAATGTCTGCAACGCCTGATCCGGCTGGAAATGCCGGTGCCGCGCACCGTGGCGTTGCCCTGCGATGCCGTGCGGATGATCGCGGCCGGCACCATGCCCGATACCGAACGGCTGGCCGGGCTGTTCGGCGCGGCACCACTGCTCGCGGTCCGCTCAAGCCCCGCGAACCCCGATTGGGGCGGGCCGGGAACGGTGCTGAACGTTGGCATGAACGCGGCCAAGCACATCGAACTGGGCCAAAGTCACGGGCCGGCGATTGCCGATGCCATCTATCTGAAGTTCGTCCAGTCCTATGCGATCCATGTGACCCGGCTTGATCCCGACATGTTCGCCGCCGACCCGTCGCCCACCGCGCTTGCCGCGGCCCTTGCCGCCTATGAGGCCGAGATGGACGAGGAATTTCCCCAGTCTCCGGCACGCCAGCTTTCGGAGGTGCTGCGGTCGATGGCGCGGGCGTGGGAAGGGACCACGGCGCGGCTTCTGCGTCAGGCCAAGGGTGCGCCGACCGATGCAGCGCTGGGCCTGATCGTGCAGGAGATGGTGCAGATGGTCGGCCCCGGTCTGGCGGGGTTCGGCACGATCCAACTGGTCGATGCTGTGACCGGCAGCCCGCAGGTGACCGGGCGTTTCAAGGGTCAGTTGCCCGCCAACCGCAAGGCGGAAGAGACGCTTTATCTGGTCAAGGACAAGCGCGGCGCCTCGCTTGAGGAAGCCGAACCGCAGGTCTTTGCCGATCTGCAACGCCATTGTGCGGCGGCGCGCGCGAAACTGCGCGAAGAAATGCAGATCGAATTCGCGCTGGAAAACGCGGCGCTCAAGGTCATCGACGCGGTAACGGTGCAGCGGTCCAGCCGGGCCGCGGTTCGTATTGCGGTGTCGCTGGCCAAGGACGGGATTATTAGCCGCGACGAGGCTTTGCTGCGGGTTGAACCGCGCGCCCTTTCGGAATTGCTGCACTATCAGGTCGATCCGCGCGGTGCGCGTGATACGTTCGCGCGCGGCATCAATGCCAGCCCCGGCGCCGCCTCGGGCCGCATTGTCTTTTCCGCCGCCGATGCGCAGGCCAGTGCCGCGCGGGGCGAGCCCTGCATTCTTGTGCGCCGCGAAACCTCGCCCGAGGATATCCGCGGGATGCATGCCGCCGTCGCGGTTCTGACCGAACGCGGCGGGATCACCAGCCATGCCGCTGTGATTGCCCGCGGTCTTGGTCTGCCCTGCATCGTTGGCGCGTCGGATCTGAAGCTGAACCCGCGCGACAAGGTGATGGTGGCACCCGATGGCCGGATCTTCCGCGAAGGCGACATGATCACGGTGGACGGCACCAATGGCGAAGTGCTGGCCGGATCGCCCCTGATGCTGGAACCGGCGCTGGACGAGTGGTTTTCGACCTTGCTGCACTGGGCCGACAATGTCCGTGACATCGGGGTGCGGGCCAATGCCGACACGCCCGACGACGCCCGCACCGCCCGCATGTTCGAGGCGGAAGGGATTGGTCTGTGCCGGACCGAACACATGTTCTTCGACGAAGACCGGTTGACCGTGATGCGCGAGATGATCTTTGCCGACACGGCACAGGACCGGCGGGTGGCGCTTGACCGGCTTTTGCCGATGCAGCGCGCGGATTTCACCGCCTTGTTCGACATCATGGCGGGCCTGCCGGTCTGTATCCGGCTGTTTGACCCGCCATTGCACGAATTCCTGCCGCATGACCGCGACGGGCTGCGCGAACTGGCCGAGGCTTTGGACAAACCACTGTCCGACGTGACACGCCGGGTCGAGGCCTTGTCGGAATTCAATCCGATGCTGGGCATGCGTGGCGTCCGCCTTGGCGTGACGGTGCCCGAGATTTACGAGATGCAGGCCCGCGCGATCTTTGAGGCCACGGTGGAAGCCAGCCGTCGTGGCGCGCAGGTGGTGCCCGAGGTGATGATCCCGCTGGTGTCGGCCAAGCGCGAGGTAGAGTTGGTCAAGACCCGGATCGATGCTATCGCGGCGGCGGTTCGCAACGAACAGGGCTGTGATTTCCAGTATAAGCTGGGTGTCATGGTCGAAACCCCGCGCGCGGCGCTGATTGCCGGCGAGATTGCCCAACACGCATCGTTTTTGTCCTTTGGGACCAATGACCTGACGCAAATGACCTATGGCCTGTCGCGCGATGATGCGGGGCGGTTCATGTCGGCTTACGTCAATCTGGGCGTCTATCCGGAAGACCCTTTCCATGTGCTTGACCACGATGGGGTAGGGGAATTGTTGCTGATCGGCTGCGAACGCGCGCGAAAGAATCGTTCGGACCTGACCTTGTCGGTTTGCGGTGAACATGGTGGTAACCCGGCCTCGATCGCCTTCTGCCGCAAGGCCGGGGTCGACTATGTGTCCTGCTCGCCCTTCAGGGTGCCGGTGGCGCGGCTGGCCGCAGCACATCTTGCGCTGACGGACCCAAAATAACTCTAGATTTCGCTTTTCTGCGGCAGAATTTGCCCCTAATTATCAAGGCATAACCCGCCAAAATGGGCGCTACTGATTCGGTTTGATCGGCGAGAAACCGCTCAGATTGGCCGTGCTTTGCCGAATGGGTGGACGCGCGGCCGCCCGACCTCTATTCCCCTGCCTTGTCATCGCCTGGGGGCTGTGGCTCGTTGAAACCACTCGGGAATATTTAATGTCATCGCTGAAGTCCTGGACCGGAAGCATGGTCATGCTTCTTGCCCTCGCCCAAGCTGCGCATGCCGATATGATGGTGAGCCAGTCAAACGATCCGGAAGCGCCGGTATCGATCAACCTCGTTGGCCTGTTCACACAGGAAAACACCGCGCTCGATTCTGTCGATGCCGGTCGTTTCAGCGAAATCATCACGCCGCCGGTCGAAACCAAGACCGTCGAAACCACCAAAACCGCCAAAGCAGATGTGTCTGTCGGCCCTGCGACCTATGACGCCAGATGGCTGCAGGCGATTCCGGATGCTGAACGGACGGCTGCACTCGATTGTCTGGCGCGGGCGATCTATTTCGAAGCGCGCGGTGAATCGATCAAGGGGCAGGCCGCAGTGGCCGAAGTGGTGTTGAACCGCACGCAAAGCCCGGTTTTCCCGCGCACGGTTTGCGGGGTTGTCCAGCAGGCCGGCAATGGCGGCTGCCAGTTCTCTTTCGTCTGTGACGGGCGCGCCGATACCATTGGTGATCGCAATGCCTGGTATGTGGCGGAAAAAGTCGCGTCGGCCTATATCGCGGGTGCCCCGCGCACGCTGACCGATGGTGCCACCTATTTTCATACGCCTGCTGTCTGGCCGACGTGGTCAAAGCGCTTTCCGATGACAGTGCGGATCGGTGCGCATTTCTTCTATCGCCAGCCGATCCAGACGGCGATGAACTGACAGGCGGCAGGGCGGGGGCTTTCCCCGGCCCCGCGCAGCCATTAAAGACGGACCAAGCCCCAGTGGAGCCTTGGCCGTGACAGATCAACCGACTTCCGACGACATCGCCCAGGCCTTTGCGCACCCCGAGGCGCGGGCGGTGGCACTGGCCGGGGCCAATCCCCCCGACCGGATCAGCCTGCGCGACCATGTGGTCGAGGCTGACATCGGCGCTTTTCAGCAGGAACGCGGGCAGACCCAGCGGCTGCGCTTCAACATGGTGGTCGAACTGCGACCGCAAACCGGGGCGGCGACCGACGATGTGGACCTGATCCTGTCCTATGACACGCTGACCGAGGCAATTGCCACCGAACTTGCCGCCGAACGGCTGAACCTTCTGGAAACGCTGGCCGAACGGATCACGGCGCGGATCCTGCGCGAACCGCAGCCGTTGCGGGTGTTTCTGCGCATCGAAAAGCTGGATCGCGGGCCCTATGTGCTGGGGGTCGAGATTGCGCGCACGCGTGCCGCCGATGCGCCTATGGCCCCGAAGCGCGCGGCCCCGCACCCGACGATTGCGCTTTTGCCCGCCGATCCGGGGCCGATCGGCCCGATCCTTGACCGGCTGACAGAATGGTCCGACCCGGTGATCCTGACCCTGCTGCCGCCAGATCTGCCGCGTCCGCCTGCGGCGACGACGGGCGCGCGGCTGCGCATCGCCCTGCTGGCCATCGAACAGGCGGCATGGGCGCTGGCGGTCACTGACGCACGGTTGAACGTGGTGGCGACCCGGACTGAAATCGACTGGGCGCTGAAACAGGGCAATCCGATCCTGTGGGCGCCGTCGAAACTGGTGCTGGATACACCCGGCGCACCCGCCAGCGCCGATGCGCTGACCTTGGCGCTGTGGCTGGCCGACCATCTGGATGCGGCGCGGCTGGTGCTTCACGCGGCCATTACAGCACCGGCGGTCTGCCGCGTGCCGCTGGTGCGGCTTTAGTTCCTGCTTGCCAAGCGCGCCGCCCGCAGGGAAAACCGTGCCATGATCTACTATCGCCCCATCGCCCAGACCGACCTTGCCCGGCCCGCAGACGCGTTACCGCTTGCCGGGGGCTGGTGCTGGTTTGACCGCGCGGAGGTTCTGACCCGCGATGGCAGCAAAGGCCTTATTGCGGCCCGCGATATTCCTGTGGCGGTGCTAGTCCGGCTGACCAGTCCGCGCCCGCCGCTGGCCGGGCTGACGCTGGACTGCCCGCGCCTGATGGGCATTGTCAATGTGACGCCCGACAGCTTTTCCGACGGCGGCCGATTTGCCTCCCCCGAGGCGGCGCTGGCGCAGGGCCTGCGGCTAGAGGAAAGTTCGGATATCCTGGATATCGGCGGTGAAAGCACCCGCCCCGGTGCCGCCGAGGTGGCCCTTGAGGAGGAAATGACGCGCACCGCGCCGCTGATCGCCGCCTTGCGGCAGGCGGGGCTGACCACGCCGATTTCCATTGACACGCGTAAGGCGCCCGTTGCCCATGCGGCCATCGCCGCCGGGGCAAGCATGATCAATGACGTGGCGGCGCTGACCCATGACCCGGCGCTTGGGCCGCTGGTGGCGGGATCAAACCTGCCGCTGTGCCTGATGCATGCGCAGGGCACACCCGCCACCATGCAGTCCGATCCGCGCTATGACGACGTGCTTTTGGATGTCTTTGACTGGCTGGAGGCGCGGGTTCAGGCGGCCGAGGCCCTGGGGATTGCCCGTGCGCGGATCATTGTCGATCCGGGCATCGGCTTTGGCAAGACGGTCGATCACAACCTTGCGCTGATCCGCGGCCTGTCGCTGTTTCATGGTCTGGGTTGTGCGGTGCTGCTGGGCGTATCGCGCAAGCGCTTCATCGGCAGCATCGGGCGGGCCCCAGATACCGACCGGCGCGGGCCGGGGACGATTGCGGTGACGCTTGCAGGGCTTGCGCAGGGTGTGCAGATCCACCGCGTCCATGATACGGAAGAAACCAGACAGGCGCTGCGCCTATGGCAGGCAGTGCGGGGCTGAGGCGGAGTAAGAGTATGAGCAGGAAGTATTTCGGCACGGACGGGGTGCGCGGCACTGCGAACAGCTATCCGATGACCGCCGAACTGGCGCTGAAGCTGGGGGCGGCGGCGGGGCGGTTCTTCCGCACCGATGGGCGCAACGGCCACCGGGTGGTGATCGGCAAGGATACGCGGCTGTCGGGCTACATGATTGAAAACGCGCTGACGGCGGGCCTTACATCGACCGGGATGAACGTGCTTTTGCTGGGGCCGGTGCCGACGCCGGGGGTCGGCTATCTGACCCGGTCGATGCGCGCCGATCTGGGGATCATGATTTCGGCCAGCCACAATCCGGCCAATGACAACGGGATCAAGTTTTTCGGCCCCGACGGGTTCAAGCTGGACGATGCCGCCGAAACCCGGATCGAAGCGATGCTGGAGGGCGAGATCGCGCTGGCGCAGCCGCAGAACATCGGGCGTGCAAAGCGGATCGACGACGGGCTAGGGCGATATGTCGAATATGCCAAGACGACCTTCCCGTTCCGCGGCACGCTGGAAGGGTTGAAGGTGGTGATTGATTGCGCAAATGGTGCCGCCTACAAGGCCGCTCCGCAGGCGCTTTGGGAACTCGGGGCCGAAGTGGTGCCGATGGGGGTGACTCCGAACGGGCTGAACATCAACGCCAAGTGCGGATCCACCCATCCCGAAACGGCGGCCAGTGCTGTGGTCGCGCATGGCGCCGATCTGGGCATTTGTCTGGACGGCGATGCCGATCGGGTGATCATCATCGATGAACAGGGGCAGGTGGCGGACGGCGATCAGTTCATGGCGCTGCTGGCGGCGCGCTGGGCCGATGCCGGGCGGCTGAACCATGGAACCTTGGTCGCCAGCGTCATGTCGAACCTCGGGCTGGAACGGTTCCTGACCGGGCGGGGCCTGCGCCTTGAACGTGCGCCGGTCGGCGACCGATACGTAGTTGAACGGATGCGCGAAGGCGGCTTCAACCTTGGGGGCGAACAGTCGGGCCATATCGTGATGACCGATTACGCCACCACCGGCGACGGGCTGATCGCCGCCTTGCAGTTTCTGGCGGCGATGGCGGAAAGCGGGCGCAAGGCCAGCGAACTGGTGCGCCAGTTCGACACCGTGCCGCAGATGCTGAAGAATGTCCGTTATCAGGCCGGGCAGGAACCGCTGAAGGCCGCCACTGTGCAGCACGCCATCGCCGGGGCAGAGGCGCGGCTGGTGGGCAAGGGGCGGCTGTTGATCCGCAAATCGGGCACCGAACCCCTGATCCGGGTGATGGCCGAATGCGAGGATGAGGCGCTGCTGAACGAACTGATCGACGGGATCGTCGGCGCGGTGCAGGCCGCCGTCTGAGGGGTCACCCAGCGTTCCGCTTGCAGCGCGCCGATTTCCGCGCCAGCGTCGCGCCATGGATCATACCGTCGACATCGCAGCGATCTTCGCCGCACAGAAAGCCGCCGCCCCCGCCCGCAGACTGACGTTTGACCGTATGGCCCGGCAAGTGGTGCTGGCGCAACTGTCCGGCGCGCTGAACCGGTTCCGCCCCGAACTGATCGCGGCGTTGGCCGCCGACATGGGCAAGCCCGAGTCCGAGGCGCTTTTGTGGGAATTCATTCCGGTCCTTAACGAAATTGCCCATGCCCGCCGTCACCTGCGGCACTGGATGCGCGGCAGTCGGGCTTCCGCCACCCTGA
>CANJQT010000077.1 GCA_947476475.1 Paracoccaceae bacterium
GCTGCCCACCAAAGCATCCAGCGCGGTATCCGCCATCAGCCGCTGATAGACCGCCGCCTGCAAGGCGGCCGCCGCGCCGTAACTCATGACAACACCTCCTCGGTGGCAAAGCAGGTCAGATACCGGCCCGCAGCATCCGCCTCGGCCACCGCCGTGATGCGGAAAAGCCGCGCGCCGTCCCGCAGTCTTTGTTCGGGCTTGGGGCGCGAGGGGGCCCCCTGAGACGCCCCCCGCACCGTGATCCTGTAGACCACCGCCGAAACCGTCACCGACTCCCCGGCCCGCTCGCGCCCCGATCCCGCCTCGACTGCGGCCCAAAGCGTGCCCTTGACCACCCAGGTCAACGCATGCCCCCCCGCCCCGTCGGGCACCCTTTGCGGCTCTTCCAGGATCAGCTTGCGGTTCAACTGCGGCGCAGTCATGCCTCACCTCCGCCCAGCACCCGCACCGTCCGCCAGCGTTCGATCAGCGCCATCACCCCGAACGGCAGGGCGGAGGGACGTTCCGCCGCTTCATGTCGGTTCTCATGAAACTGGGCCGCAAGCAGCAACACCGCCTGCGCCAGATCGACCGGCACATTGCCCCAGGCCGGACCAAAGCCCGCGGTGAACAGCAGTTCCACCGTTCCTCCGCTTGGAATTGACGGCAAGGAAGAACCGACACCCACGATCTTCGGGCGGTGCAGGTCCTTCTGCAACCGATAGGCCGAAGCCGCGACCAGCGTCGGCACCCCCACCGCGTCCCTAACCGTCACCGAACCGATCACCGTCACCGGCGCTAACGGAAAAGCCTGCGCGATCCCATCCCGCCAGTCACTCAGCGCCAGCAGAAAATCCCGGGCAATCAGCGCCTTGCCCACCCGCCCTTCGATCGCAGCCATCGCCGCGCGCACATAGGCTTCCGCCAAGGCATCCTGCACACCGTCATCGGCAAACCCGCTGCCCAGACGCAGATGATCCTTGAATTCCTGTATGGGCAGCGCCGCTGTGGGCACCGCCGTCTGCTCTGTCAGCATCATTGGGTCTCTCCGAATTCCTCATGCGCCCCCGCCCCCGAAAGGGCGGGCGCGGACCAGTCCCCCATTGCTCGGACGGAGGGAGCAGCTAGACAATGAAGGCCCGATGGCCCGCGCCCGCAGGGCGAAGGCCAACCAGCCCCCGCCCATCCGCGCGCCTCAGCTCACCGCAAACTTCAGCAGCTTGATCGCGTTGAAGTCGGTCACATCGCCACCCACGCGCTTAGAGGCGTAGAACAGGACGTTCGGCTTGGCCGAGAAGGGGTCGCGCAGAATGCGCAGGTCCGGGCGCTCGGCCACCGTATAGCCGGCGTGGAAGTCGCCAAAGGCGATGGCAAAGGCATTGGCACCGATGTCGGGCATGTCTTCCGCCACCAGCACCGGATAGCCCATCAACCGCGAAGGCTCGCCCAGTGCCAGCCCGTCCGACCACATGAAGCGGCCATCGGCATCCTTCATCTTGCGCACCGCACCTGCGGTCTTCGAATTCATCAGGAAAGTGCCGTTGGCGCGATATTCGGCACCCAATGAATAGACCAGATCAACGATTGCATCCGAAGCATTGGTGGTCGCAAAGTCCGACGCCGCCCCGGTCGGGACATAACCCAGCTGACCCCAGACCCAGGATCCGTTGGTGATCTTGTTGTAACTCAGAAAACCCTTCGGCTTGTCGATCCCGTCGCCGCTGACAAAGGCCGCCGCCTCGGACCGGGCGAACTTGTTGGCAATCCGCTCGGCCAACCAACCTTCGACGTCAAAGGCCGCATCGTCCAGCAGACGCTGGCTGGCCTTCGGCATCGCTGCCAGCTCGAACAGCTTGATCGAGATGCGCTCCAGCACCGGCGTTGCCGTCTCGGCAAAAGCTGCGAGTTCCGTGGCCCACCCCGACCCCAGATCGGTGCGGTCAATCACAACATCAAACGAGGTGGATTCAACATTCACCACATTGGCCACCGCCCGCACCGAAGCGGTCGAACGTTGCACGCCCTGAATGCGTTCGGCCATTTCCGGGTTGATCAGATAGCCGCCATCAGCACTGACCGACGTGTTCAGCGCCTTACCCTCAAGGGTCAGGCCGCGCAGACCGTCATCATCACCCGCGCGCAGATAGGCGGCAATCGCCTTCTTGTGCGGGGCTTCGTCATGAACGGCGGCAGATAGCGCCGGGCGTCCGGCGGCATAAGTCTTGCGATCCAGCATGGTCAGTCGCTCTTCCTGTTGTTGCAGCTTCGATTTCAATTCGTCCTGAAAGCCCCTGAATTCGCTCAGGAACCCCGCAATCGCGGCCTTCATCTCCTGGGCCGGAGCGTCGGACACGCCTTCCCCGGCCCGGGCCTTCACCTCGGTCTTCGTCATTCAGATCACCTCAAGTCAGGGGTTGGCAGGCGGGGTCAGTCGCGCCCCGCCAGCATCCGGCGCGCGCCCATGAAAGCCGCCGCCAGTTCACGCAAGGCGGCGGCCTCGGGCATGCTATCGCCCTTGGCCCCGACGCGCGCCTCGGGAAGCATCGGGAAAGTCACAAGTGACACTTCCCACAGCTCCACCTCACGAAGAAGCCGTCGGCCCTTCGCATCCTTCTCGGCCACCACCGTCCGGTAGCCGATAGACAAGCCGTCAATCGCCCCTGCCCCGATCAGCGCCGCCGCCTCGCGGCCCTTCTCCACATCCATCAGGATCCGGCCGCGCACCCACAGGCCCTTGCCATCTTCGCGGATCTCGTCCCAAACACCGATCGGCTGGGCCGGATCATGCTGCCACAACAGCTTGACCTGCCGCCCCTCGGCCTTCAGCCGCGCCAGCGATTTGGCATAGGCCCCCGGCATCACCACGTCGCCACCCTGATCGGTCACCCCGAACAACGAAGCATAGCCCTCGACCCGGCAACCGCCATCCACCGCCAAAGCCTCACCCAACCGGCTGAATTTCACCTCCAGCCCGTAATCCGACATCTTCATGCCCACCCCCTATTTCGGAGAAAACTGCAAAATCGACTGCACCGCCTGGCTCAGCAGCACACCGACGACCCCAAAGACCGTCATCCACAGCCGCTTCTCGACGCCCAGGATCATCGCCTCGATCCGCTCGAGCCGCCGCTCGACCGTCTCGAACTGCAGGGCCATAATCCGCTCATTCGTCTCGAACCGATGCTCATGCGCACATTCGAACGGCTCCTTCAGAAAGCGCGATCCCGCGCCACCGGTCGCCATCCTCATGCCTCATCCGACAGCCGGGGCAGGCCCAGAAGCACGCGCTTTTCCGCATCGGACAGGAAGGCCGCCTCGCCCACCCGCTTCCATTGCTGATCGCGCTCCATCGCCAAAGCCGGCACCTGATCCAGATCGGGCCGCAGCTCGACCTGCTCCCCCAGATGGGTCGACAGCCAGTAGGATACCGCCGCCGTCACCCGTGTGGCCAAAGGCAGCACCGTCAACCGGTAAAAGGCGCGGTTGGCCTCCTGATAGTTTGCATAAGTCGCATCCCCCGACACGCCCAGCAACATCGGCGGCACCCCGAAGGCCACCGCGATCTCGCGCGCCGCCGCCTCCTTGGTCTTTTGAAACTCCATATCGCTGGGGCTGAACCCCATCGGCTTCCAATCAAGCCCGCCTTCCAGCAACATCGGCCGCCCGGCATTGCGGGCCCCCTGATGATGCATCTCCATCTCGGAAATCAGCCGATCATACTGGTCCGGCGCCAGCTGCCCATGCCCGTCCACCCCCTTGTAGACAATCGCCCCCGATGGCCGCGCCGCATTGTCCAGAAGCGCCTTCGACCAGGCACTCGCCGAATTATGCACATCCACCGCCACCGCCGCCGCCTGCATCGGCGACAGGCCGTAATGATCGTCCTGGGGATGGAAACTCTTGATATGGCAGATCGGATCCACCGGCCCGGCCATGTCGAACCTGTGCTTGCGTCCGCTCACCGAGTAATCATAAGCCACCGGCCAGCCATCCGCCCCTGGAATCAGGCTCATCCGGTCAGACCGCAACACATGCAGCTCGACCGGAAGGCCGCCCCCCCCAACCGCCTCCAGATAACCGTTCCCGGACAGCAGCAGCTGACCATAAAGCGCCTCGAACAGCTCGGCCCGCCCCTGCCCCGGATTGGGCCGCCGCATCAACTCCAGAAGCGGATGCAGATCATACCGCCGGTCCGCATCCTGACAGACCAGCGGCAAGGCCGCCGCCGCCTCGGCAATCAGCTTGACTGCGCGAAAACCCACCGGATTGCCCGAAAAACCGGTCCGCGTCAGGCTGACCACATCGCGCGGGCTCCATGCCACACGACCCGAGGATCCCCAGGCAATCACCCGCCCGGTCGCTGAAGCCTTGGCTTCAGGCACATCTCGCCCGCGCCGGAAAAAATCCCAAGCCATCCCATTCTCCATGATCTTATGAAAACCGTCCGAAAGCCCTGGCCTTCGTTGTGGTCCAAATATCCCCGCCGGCGGCCCCGCCCCCGCCGCACTCCCAACGCCTGCGGCCGCCCACCACAAGTTTTGACAAAACTTTTGGGAAAAATCTTCCAGAAGATTTTTCGTCCGCAGCCGCTGTTCGCCTATAGTCCGCGCACCTGCGGCACCTGCTGCCCTTTCGCCGCGTCAATCATCAGATCGGTCAGCGCCCAGACCAGCGCATCCACCCGGTCGGGGCTACCCCTGCCGTTAAAGCCTGTCCGCGCCATCTGGCACATCTGTTCCTCGAGCGCCCCAAGACCCCGCAGATGATGCACCCGCCCCTGCTCGTAAAGGGCGGCCACCGGCTCGGCCCGCGCCGCCTTCCCGCGTGAAGCTGAAACTTTCGTCACCGGCAGGAACGCATCCACACTTCGCATCAGGCTTTCGATCAAAGCGCCCCCTTGGTTGACCTCTGCCACCACCCGCGACGCACCGTGCCGGTGAAAGGCCGCCGCCACCGCTTCGGCCCATTTCTGCGGCGACCCGCCAGCAACCGTCGCATCCTCCAGAACCCAGGCCCGCCAGTCCTTCGCCGGCCCCTCGGTCAGCGCACCAACCACCACGATCCCGCATTCATCCGCCCCGGCGGTTCCCGAAACCGACGGGTCCACCGCCACCACCACCCGGCTCAACCGCTCTGGCGGCTCGGACCGGCAGGCATCAATCGCATCTGCGGTCCAAAGCGCCCCTTCGACATCCTCCAGCAGCTCCCCGGCCAGTTCCTGCCGCCCCAGCAACGTGCCCTCATAACGCGCCTTCACCTCGGCAAGGAAAGATGCCGCCAGATAGGCCCGGTTCGCCTCGGTCGGCGCATGGGTCACGACCGTCGAGGGGTTCTTGAGGATCGACTTCAAGACCCCCACATTCTTCGGCGTCGTCGTCACCACCTGACGCGGATGGGTTCCAAGCCGCAGCGCGAACTGCAACATGTCCCAAGTTTCTTCCGCGCGCTTCCATTTGGCAAGCTCGTCAACCCAGGCCGCATCGAACTGCGGCCCCCGCAGGCTTTCCGGCTCGTGCGCCGAAAAGACCTGCGCCACCGCGCCATTGGGCCAGACCAGCCGCTTGCGGCCGGCCTCCCAGTCGGGGCGACGGTCCGGGGGTGAACAGGCCAGGATCCCGCTTTCGCCAAAGATCATCACCTCGCGCACCTGATCAACCGTCTCGCCGACCAGCGCCACCCTGCGTGCCACACCGGCGTCCAGCGGTCGTGCCCCCTCGACCTGGGCGCGCATCCACTCGGCCCCGGCGCGGGTCTTGCCCGCCCCGCGCCCGCCCATGATCACCCAGCTTTTCCAAGCCCCGTCGGGCGCCAACTGATGCGGCAGCGCCCAGAACTCGAAAAGATAGGGCAAGGCCAGCAACGCCCCCTCGCTCAGACCGCTCAAAAATTCTTCAACCCCCTCCGGCGTCGCGCAGGCAAGCCAGGCGGCGGCCGATCTCAGCGCGGGCTGCGTCGAAATCGAGCGCATAGCCGTTGCTGGCTCCGCTTTCCAGTTTGGCAAGTTTTGCAACTTTTGACCTTTCTTCAAGGACAAGCTGAAGCACTGCCCGCATGTCCCTCACGGACTGGGCGGTGCCCTTCGGATCCAGCTCTCCTGCTTTCAGTTTGCGGATCGCCGCCCAGACTTCCTCGGCGACCACCCCATACAGTTCCTCCGTCACCGAAACCGGCGATTTCGGATCCGGCTCCCCGGCCGTAAACCTTACTGTCATTCAGCCCCGCGCCTAGCTTGTGCCTGTCCGCACGAGCGAAATGAAAAAGCGGCTGCTCGGGTCACCCCGCCGCCGCTCGCCCACTTCTTCTAGCATGTCCAAACCTATAGGCTGGACCGGCCGCAGAGTCAAGATAAATTCGTTTTTCATCAAAGGCTTGCCGGCCGGTCTTTTAAGGTTTCATTAAGACCGGCCCGCCGCTCATTCCGCCATTGTCTGACCGCTGCCGCCCAGATCAGCGGGAAAGTCCCGCATCTTTGGCAATCCGTCTTTCATCGGCAACACCGTCTCGGCATAGTTCACATGCACCCCCGGTGTGAACGCCAGCCCCGGCAAAGTGGCGGAATAGACATCGGTGATGCCCCAGACAGGGTGATCGGTCATCAAATGCCCGCCGCAATCCTTGCAGAACTTGCGCACGGAGTTTTCGCTCTTGGCAAATTGGCCGATCCGGTCTGCACCTTTGGTAACCTTCACTCCCTCTGGTTTCCACAGCGTGAAGGCGTTCACCGGCCCGGCCGACCAGGACCGGCAGGATGCACAATGGCAATATCCCATCGCCAAAGGTTCTCCCGAAACCTCAAGCGCTACAGCTCCACAAAAACAGCTTCCCTTATGTGTTGTCATGTTCGCCCCCTGATGGCTGCCCGCGTCGGGTTTCGTGCCGATCATCGCCCCTGCGAAGAATTATATCACGTTTTGGCAAGAAAATCTGCGGGGTTCCGCGAAGATGAACGTGGCGCAAAAGAAGGGCTGCCCACCTCAGCCGCCCGACGCTTCTGCCTCGATCTTGCGCCATTCCGCAACATTGCGGTTATGCTCGGCCAGGGTCGCAGCAAAAACGTGCCCCCCCGTGCCGTCGGCGACAAAGAACAGGAATTCGGTCTTTTCCGGGTTCAGCGCCGCCTCGATCGCCGCCCGACCGGGGTTCGCGATCGGTCCCGGCGGCAGGCCGTCGATCACATAGGTATTGTAGGGGCTGTTCGACCGCAGTTCACTTTGCCGCAACCCGCGCCCCAGCACCCCCTTGCCGCCGGTCAGCCCATAAATCACCGTCGGGTCGGTCTGCAGCTTCATCCCCTGCTCAAGCCGGTTCAGAAAGACGCTCGCCACCTTCGCCCGCTCGCCCGGCACCCCGGTTTCCTTCTCGACGATCGAGGCCATGATCAATGCTTCGTCCGGCGTCTTGTAAGGCAGACCCTCCGCGCGCTTGTCCCACAGTTCGGCCAGCGCGGCAGACTGATCCGCGATCATCTGCGTCACCAGCTCGTCCCGGTCCTGCCCGCGCTCCACCTCATATTGCTGGGGCGCCAGCGTGCCTTCAGCCGGCACATCCTTGACCGCCCCCGTCAGAAAATCCGCACGCCCCAGGGCGTCAATCACCTGCCAGCTTGTGACCCCTTCGGCCAGCGTCACCTTCAGCCGCACGTCGCTATCCTCGGCAAAGGCCGCATAACCCTTGGGCACCCCGTCCACGACCGGGTCGAACTTCAGCACTTCGGTCAGCTTCTGCGTGGCCGGATCCAGCTCACTCACCAGAACATCGGTCGTGGTCACCCCGATCCGATAGTTGATCTCGGTGCCGCAGGTTGACTGGCCAGTCCCTGTGACCTGCGCAACGATCCCCGCCATCGAGGCACGTGCCGGAACCAGATAGGATCCCGCCTTCAGATCCCTCGCATGGCCCGAATAATCTGCCCCGACCTTCAGGATGAACGGCCAGTCCACGGCCCCCCTTGCCACCAGATCATCCGCCACTCTACGGAAGTTGGATCCTTTCTCGACCTTCAGGCAAATCGCCTCGGCCAGCGGGCCAGGCCCGTTATATTGGTTTTTCGCCCACCCCAGCACCGCCGCCACTGCCAGCAGCGCCAGAATGGCAACCGTCAGGAAATTGGCAACGACATGCTTCCACATCAGGCTTTGACCTTGCCGATGACCAAGCTGGCATTGGTGCCGCCAAAGCCAAAGGAATTTGACAGCGCCACATCGATCCTGCGCTTCACCGCCTTGTTGGGGGCCAGATCAAGCTTGGGTGCCACAGCGGGATTGTCGAGGTTGATCGTCGGCGGTGCCACCTGATCACGGATCGCCAGCACGCAGAAAATCGCCTCGACCGCACCGGCAGCACCCAGCAGATGCCCGATCGACGATTTGGTCGACGACATGGTGGCCTTGGACGCGGCATCACCCAAAAGCCGCTCGACCGCGCCAAGTTCGATGGTGTCGGCCATGGTCGAAGTGCCATGCGCGTTGATGTAATCAATCTGGTCGGGCGTGATCCCCGCCCGCTTCAGCGCCATCTGCATTGACCGAAAGCCACCCTCGCCATCTTCGGACGGCGCGGTGATATGGTGCGCATCGCCCGACAGGCCATAGCCCAGCACCTCGGCATAGATCGTGGCGCCGCGCGCTTTCGCGTGCTCATATTCTTCCAAAACCACCACACCGGCACCCTCGCCCATCACGAACCCGTCGCGGTCGGCGTCATAGGGGCGGCTGGCCTTTTCCGGCTCGTCCGCTCGTTTGGTGGACAGCGCCTTGCAGGCGTTGAACCCGGCAATCCCGATCTCGCTGATCGGGCTTTCGGCCCCACCAGCGACCATCACATCCGCATCGCCCCACTGGATCAGCCGCGCCGCATCGCCAATCGCATGCGCGCCCGTCGAACAGGCGGTGACCACCGCATGGTTCGGCCCTTTGAAACCATAGCGGATCGAAACCTGCCCCGAAATCAGGTTGATCAGCGCGCCGGGAATGAAGAAGGGTGAAACCCGCTTTGGCCCCTTTTCCTTGATCAGCACCGCGGTTTCTGCAATCGAATTCAGCCCGCCGATCCCCGAACCGATCATCACGCCGGTGCGCTCGCGGTCCTCATCTGTCTGCGGCACCCAGCCGGAATCTTCCACCGCCTGCTGCGCCGCCGCCATCCCGTAAAGGATGAAATCATCCACCTTGCGCCGGTCCTTGGGCTCCATCCACTGATCAGGGTTGAAGGTGCCGTCCGTGCCATCCCCCATCGGGATCTCGCAGGCATAATTGGTCACCACATTCGTCGTGTCGAACCGGGTAATTGTGCCCGCCCCCGACTGCCCGGCGATCAGCCGCTTCCAGGTTTCCTCGACGCCGCATGCCAAAGGAGTGACCATGCCCAGCCCAGTAACAACCACACGCCTCATCTCGCCCGCCCTCAGTTTCTTGGATCAACTCATGCGACCATCGGTCCCGGGCTTGATACACGGCATTGCGAAGGCCCGGCAAGGCCCGTCATCCCCGCCGGTCACCAGCCTGTTCAGATGAAGGCCGCCACTTCGCCCACGTCACCGCGCGCCACCTCAAGGGCTGCCGCAAGGTCGATGCTCTTGTTGAACAGCGCCCGACCCACCAGCGCGCCCGAAATATGGCTGGCATATTTCAGCCGCGCCACATCGTCGATGCTGCGCACCGCGCCACTGGCAATCACTGGCACCTTGGCGATCTTCGCCAAGGTCGCGAAATGGCTCAGCGAGGCTTCGGTGCCTTCCGCATCCGCATCCACATCGGTGATGATGAACGCGGCAAAGGGCGTCCCCGCATAGGCCTCTATGAAAGCCTCGGCCGTATAGGCACTGGATGTGCGCCAACCATCCACCAGCACCTTACCCTTCCAGATATCGACCGTCAGCGCGACCTTGCCGGGATGGCGTTTGACAATATCCTTGACCATCGCCGGTTCCTGCACCGCCAAAGTGCCAAGTACGATCCGGCTCGCCCCTTTATCGAACCAGTCCTCGATCCGGCCCCGCGACCGGAAGCCGCCGCCCAACTGCACCGGAACCCCGGCGCCCTGAATGATCTTCAGCACCAGTTCGCGGTTGGTGTTCAGTCCCTTGACCGCATCCAGATCAGTGACGTGGATCCATTCCGCGCCCAGCCGCGCGAACTCCTTGGCCTTGGCCAAAGGATCGACATGCCAGATCTCCGGTTCCTCGATGCGGCCCCGGTGCAGGCTCACACAATGGCCATTCTGCAATTCGATGGTAGGGTAGAGGATCATCCGTAACACTCCCACAGGGGCCCGCTGTCCTTGCCCGGAACGGGCCAACCAGCCGCGCGCAGCCTGAGGCCCGCCGACCGTAAGGCAATGTTAGCGCATCCGCGCCACATGCCAAGCATCCGCTGTCAAAGATGCAATTTTGCTCTCCAAGGCAAAGCCGGATGGGGCTTTTCCGACAAAGTCCGGCGCATTTTCCCTGCCAGCCCGCTGCTGCCCCCCGCTCAACCCCCTGCCCACAGCTGATCTCGGTGCGCAGGCGATTCTCCGCCTCGCGGCCCAACCACCCTTCAGCGCCCGACCCTGCGCGCCATCAGCATCACCCGGTCGCCCAGATCCTCCACCTCGCGCAGCGGCAGATAACCCAACCTCTCGGCCACCCGGAACGACGCCACATGCCCCAGTTCGATCATCGCTACGCTGTGCCCGCCGCACGCCTGCGCATCAAACCAGCCATGCGCCGCCATTACCGCCTCTGGTCCATATCCCTGCCCCTGCGCGGTCGTGGTCAGCACCCACCCGCATTCCGGCGCTTCATCGAAATCCGGCCCCAGACCGCGCATCCCGGTGAAGAACCCGCACTGCCCCAGAAACGCGCCGTCAGACTTGCGGGTGATTGCCCACTGTCCGAACCCGTCAATCGCCCAGCTTCCGGCGATCTTCAGAAACACGCCCCAGCTTTCCGCCACGGGTCGCGCCTGCCTGCCGATAAAACGCATCACCTCCGGCTCCTGCCAGACTGCCGCAAAGGCCGGAAAATCGCTTTTCACCATACCGCGCAGAATCAGCCTCGCGGTTTCAAGAACGGGGATATCCACCATCGCCCAACTCCTTTTCCCGTCCCGCCCCTGCCGACCCGAAACGCCGCACAGGCCGGGCGCGCGCGCCGCAGACACCCGGCCAAAACGAAAACGGCACCCGAAAGGGTGCCGCATCCGTACCTCGGTCGATCTGGCCTCAGGCTGCCGACGAGATGAATTTCACAGCGTCGCCGAAAGTCTGGATGGTCTCGGCCGCATCATCCGGAATCTCGATCCCGAACTCTTCTTCAAAGGCCATGACCAGCTCGACGGTGTCAAGGCTGTCAGCACCCAGATCGTCGATGAACGACGCGGCTTCCGTCACCTTTTCCGCCTCGACGCCCAAATGCTCGACGACGATCTTCTTCACGCGATCAGCGATGTCGCTCATGTTCAGTCCTCTTCCTCGCGGGATTTCCCCGCCTTTTGGTTACTTGCTCTGCCGAGCGGCTTGCATCCCGCATGAACGAGACTTCCCCGTGACACCCTTGCGGGCGCCCCGACAATCCGCGCCGCCTATATCACAGTCTAAACCCGAGGCAAACGCTTTCGCAATGCCCGTTGTGCTTCCCAGGCGATGCACAAAGCCGACCGACCGTTTCCCGCCAGACCGGGCGGCCTCAGACGGCACTCCAACCGCGCACCGCCGCCCTCACACCTGAATATTGTCCGGGGCCAGACTGGGCAGGCACGGCTTACACCATCGCCATGCCACCGTTCACATGCAGCACCGCCCCGGTCACATAGCCCGCTTCCTGACTGGCCAGATACAGGACCGATGCGGCAATTTCGGTTGGTTCTCCCATCCGTCCCGCCGGAACCTGCGTCAGAATTCGCGCCTTCTGTTCCTCGTTCAGCTTGTCGGTCATCGCCGTGGTGATGAACCCCGGCGCCACGCAGTTGACGGTGATGTTGCGGCTCGCCACCTCGGCGGCCAGCGACTTCGACATGCCGACCATCCCTGCCTTCGAGGCCGCATAATTGCCCTGCCCCGGATTGCCGGTCGCCCCCACCACCGACGAGATATTGATGATCCGCCCCCAGCGCGCCTTCATCATCCCGCGCAACACTCCCCGGCATAGCCGGAAGGTCGACGTCAGGTTCACGTCGATGACCGACTGCCATTCCTCGTCCGACATGCGCATGAACAGATTGTCACGGGTGATTCCGGCATTATTGACCAGAATATCCACCGACCCCATCGACGCGGCAGCGGCCTTGGGAAGCGCCTCGACCGAAGCCGCATCCGCCAGATTGCAGGGGATGACATGCGCCCGGCTGCCCAGTTCTGCGGCAAGTTCCTGAAGCGGACCCTCGCGCGTGCCCGACAGGGCCACCGTCGCCCCGGCCTGATGCAGGGCCGTGGCAATCGCCCCGCCAATCCCGCCCGATGCGCCTGTGACCAGCGCCGTCTTTCCCGTCAGATCAAACATCGTTGCTCTCCGTTCAGGATAGAAACGCTATCCCATTTTCTGTCCAAAAGTATCCCGGGTGGGGTTCGGGGAGGGCAGCGCCCTCCCCGCCACCGCGCCGTCACCGGCGCCCGGTGTTCAAGTCAGGCGGTGACCGCCGCCACATCCTCTGGCGTGCCCACCGCCTTGCATTCGGTTTCCTTGGCAATCCGCCGGATCATCCCCGACAGCGCCTTGCCCGCGCCAATCTCCCAGAACTCGCCCACACCCGCTGCCACCATCCATTCGATGGATTCGCGCCAGCGCACCGATCCGGTAACCTGCTCGACCAAAAGCCTGCGGATCGCGGCGGCGTCGCTGACGGCATGGGCACGCACATTGGCCACCACCGGCACCAGCGGCGTCTTCACCTCGACGCCCGCCAGCGCCTCGGCCATCGCATCGGCGGCGGGCTGCATCAGCGCGCAATGGAACGGCGCGCTGACCGGCAAAAGAATGGCGCGTTTGGCCCCCCGGGCCTTGGCAATCTCCAGCGCCCGCTCGACCGCGCCCTTGTGGCCCGAAACGACCACCTGCCCCGGATCATTGTCATTGGCGGCCTGACAGACCTCGCCCTGCGCCGCCTCGGCGGCCACCGCAGCAGCCGCCGCGAAATCCAGTCCCAACAGCGCGGCCATCGCGCCAACTCCCACCGGCACCGCCGCCTGCATCGCCCGCCCGCGCAGGCGCAAAAGCCGGGCGGTGTCCGACAGGCTCAGCGCCCCAGCCGCACACAGCGCCGAATATTCGCCCAGACTGTGCCCGGCGACAAAGGCCGCATCGGTGATCCTGACGCCTTCCGCCTCCAGCGCGCGCAGGGCAGCGATCGAGGTGGCCATCAGCGCCGGCTGGGCATTCTGCGTCAGCGTCAGCGCCTCCTGATCGCCTTCCCAGATCAGCGCCGACAGCTTTTCGCCCAAAGCGGCATCCACCTCGTCGAAGACCGCCTTCGCAGCAGGATAGGCCTCGGCCAAAGTCCGGCCCATGCCGATCACCTGCGCGCCCTGACCCGGAAAAACGAATGCCTTGCTCATCGGAACTCCCCTCGTGTTTAGTTTGGCATAACGCGCGGCCGGCCTCACTGCAATGTGCTCCTGCCGCGGCCTTCGCGGGAATTGCGCGGACAGCGACAGCGCCTATGCTGAAGGGAATTGCCGAACCGACAATCAGGACCGATGATGCCACGTGCCAACAGCCCGACCAGCTACGGAAGCGTCGCGCGCGCGCTGCACTGGCTGACCGCCCTGCTGATCCTCGCCAATATCCCGCTCGCCTTTTTGGCCGAGAACCTTTCGCGCGGCACCGACGCCGACGTGGCCCGCGTCGCCGCAACCTATTCGCTGCACAAGACCACCGGCATCGCGGCCTTCGCCGTGGCGCTCGCCCGCATCCTCTGGGCACTTTCCCAAACCCGCCCCGCACCCCTGCATCCCGAACGCCGGGTTGAAACCCTTTTGGCCGAAGCGGTCCACTGGTCGCTTTACGCGGCCCTGTTGATCATGCCGGTGACCGGCTGGCTCTATCACGCCGCCTCGGCCGGGTTCGCACCGATCTGGTGGCCCTTCGGCCAATCCCTGCCCTTCGTGCCAAAATCAGACGATCTGGCCGCCCAGTTCCGCGCCCTGCACGGCTGGTCGTCGAAACTTCTCGTCCTGTCGATTCTGGCCCATGTGGCGGGCGCACTGAAACATGCGTTCATTGACCGCGACGGCACCCTTGCCCGCATGGTCAGCGGGCGCACGCAGGCTGCCAACCTTCCTGCGGCGACCTACACCAGCCTGCGTCCCGCAAGCCTTGCCCTGCTCGCCTGGGCCGCGCTGATCAGCGCAACCCTTGCCTTCGCTCCTGCCACGCCGCCGCAAACTGTGACCGCGACATCAGCCACCGGGAATTGGGCCGTGACGGCCGGCACCGTGACATTCACCAGCAAGATCATCGGCACCGATGTCACCGGCACCCTTCCGGGCTTCAGCGCCACCATCAATTACGACGAAACCCGCAAGACCGGAACGCTTGCGGTCACCCTCCCCCTTGCCGGCCTGACCATGGGTGCAGTCACCCAGCAGGCCACTGGCCCCGATTTCCTTGATCTGGCCCACAACCCGACCGCCCTGTTCAGGGCCGGCATTGCCGAACAGGGCGGTCAGCTGGTCGCCACCGGCACCCTGACCCTTCACGGCAGGACTGCGCCGGTTGATCTGCCCTTCACCCTGATCCTTGACGGCAAGCAGGCGCACGTCACCGGTCAGGCCACCCTCGACCGCCGAGATTTCGCCATAGGCTCCGCCTACGCGGACGAAACCACCCTGGCCTTTCCGGTCATCGTGACGATCGACCTGACCGCCAGCCGCAGCTGATGGCACAGTGGGCGCAAGCACGACAGCGCGTCGGTCAATAGATCTTGTCCACCGGATCGCCCAGCGCCATCGACCCGCAGTAAAGCGCCTGCGCCTCGCGCCGCATGGGGTGATAGCGTGCAGCCTGGATATCGCGGAACTTCTGTTCCAGCCCCGCCGCACGATAAAAGCCCACGCCTTGTGCCACTTCCAGTGCCAGCTCCACCGTGCGGATCACGCTGCGTTCTACCAGTTGTCTGCCGATCATCACCTCGTTGGCGTTCTCCGGCCCGGGCGGCAGGCTCTGCGTCGCATCAAGCATATGGCGGTGCGCCATCTGCGCACTGCGCAGCACGGTGTCCATCTCGCCGGCCAGCGCCGGCTGCCGCGCGGAACCGACACGCTTGCGCGCCAGCCCCAGCGCCAGATCGCGCGCACTTTCCGCGACCCCAAGATAGGCAGAATAGATCAAAGGTAGGGCCAAAGCCACGGTGATATGGAAGATCAGATGCCATTCGCCCGGCTTGCGCTTCAACGCCACCTTGTCATCCGCCAGGAAAAATCCGTCGATCACCACGTCCTGTGACCCGGTGCCGCGCATCCCCAACGTGTCCCATGTGTCCCTGATCTGCACTTCAGGTGCGGCCATTGGCAGGGCAAAATGCAAAACGCCCTCGTCCGACACCACACCGGTCATCAGCAGGTCTCCTGCGGGTGCCCCCGACACGAAACTCTTGGTGGCATGAACCCGCCAGCCACCCTCGGCCTTCTCGGCCCGCCCCGATCCGCCGATCCAGTCGCCGCCGCCGCTTGACAGCAGAATTGCCCCGTCGGCGACACGCTTCAACAGTGGCTCGACCACCGGGCGCGCCGCTGGCTGGTTGCGCCAGCGCCAGGCGGGAATGACCACCTGATGGGTATGCATGGAAAAGGCCAGCGCCGTCGAGCTGCACCCTTGCCCCAAAAGGCGGACCGCCTCGCACATCTGGGTCAGCCCGGCATCACCGCCCCCCAGTTCGGCCGGCACGGCCGCAGAGAAGAACCCGGCCTTCTTCAGGTCAGCGTAATTTTCCGCCACGAACGATCCTGACCGGTCGTGTGCAGCGCTGCGCCCGGCAAACGCGCCGGCCAGCGTCCGCGCCTGTTCGGCCATGGTTCCCGCCCCAGCCTTTTCGGCCTGCAGGCCCGCCACTTCTGCGATGCTCATCCGATTTCTCCCTGTCGCGTTAAGATAGCCGCATCTTCCGGCCAAGTGACTTTGCGCTCAAGTTCAGGAACTATACCACGCTATGGCGATCGCCATATCTCTGCTAGTGTCGGTGAAAACGGAGGGTATGCGATGAATATTCGCGGCGGCTACGGCCAGTTCTGCCCTGTGTCGATGGCGGCAGAAATCTTCTGCACGCGCTGGACCGCCTTGATCTTGCGCGAATTTCTGGCTGGATCGACCCGCTTCAACGATCTGCGGCGCGGCGTGCCAAAGATGTCGCCGGCGCTTTTGTCAAAACGGCTCAAAGAGTTGGAGGAGGCCGGCGTCATCGCCGTCGTCGCCACAGAGGCCGGAGGAAGCGAATACCGCCTGACCGCGATGGGGCTGGATCTGAAGGAAACGGTCTTCGGCCTTGGCAACTGGGGGCAACGCTGGATCGAATCCAAGCTGTCACTCAGCAATCTCGATCCTTCGGTGCTGATGTGGGACATGCGGCGCAGTCTAAATCCAGGACTGCTGCCAGACCGGCGCTGCACGATTCAGTTTATTTATCCCGAATTGCCCCCAACCGGACGCAACTGGTGGCTGGTGGTCGAAAAAGGCGATGTCGATCTTTGCCGCGTTGACCCGGGGCACGATATTGACCTGCTGATCAGCGGTTCGTTGCGCAGCATGACTTCGGTCTGGATGGGCGTCAGCACGGTCAGCGCCGAAGTTTCGGCCGGGCGGCTCAGGATCGAAGGCGACAAGGCCCTGGCCCGGTCGGCCCCCGACTGGCTGGGCCTCAGTCCGTTTTCGCGCGAACCGCGCCGCGTCGCCTGAACGCCAGCCATCGCTTGCGCCTGCTGCGCAAATCTGTATAAGGCCGCATCCTTCTGCACTTCATGCAACCGGCGAAGCCTCTCCTAACGGGTCCGCAGAAGGTTTGACCCGCCCGTGAAGCCGCCCGAGACGAAAGGAATGCCATGCCCCTTTACGAGCATGTGCTGATCGCGCGTCAGGATCTGTCCAACGCGCAGGCCGAAGGCCTCATCGAACATTTCTCCACAGTTGTCACGGACAACGGCGGCACCGTCGTCGGCACCGAATACTGGGGCGTCAAGACGATGGCCTACAAGATCAACAAGAACCGCAAGGGTCACTATGCCTTCCTGCGCACCGACGCTCCGTCGCCGGCCATTCAGGAAATGGAACGCCTTGCCCGTCTGCACGACGACGTGATGCGCGTGATGACCATCAAGGTCGATGCGCACGAGGATGGCCCCTCGGTGCAGATGCAAAAGCGTGACGAACGCTCCGAGCGTGGTGACCGCCCTGACGGCGACCGCCCGCGTTTCGACCGTGGTGACCGTGGTGATCGTGGTGGCGACCGTGGCGGCGAACGCCGTTCGTTCGGCGACCGTCGCTGATCCCGGCTTGTTGAAAGGAATCTGACAAATGGCGACCAAACCCTTCTTCCGCCGCCGCAAGGTTTGCCCGTTCTCGGGCGACAATGCGCCGAAAATCGACTACAAGGACGTGCGTCTTCTGCAGCGCTACATTTCCGAGCGCGGCAAGATCGTCCCCGCCCGTATCACCGCGGTCTCGGCCAAGAAGCAACGCGAACTGGCCCAGGCCATCAAGCGCGCCCGCTTCCTCGCCCTGCTGCCCTATGCCGTGAAATAAGGAGCGACCAGAATGCAAGTCATCCTTCTTGAACGCGTGGCCAAGCTTGGCCAGATGGGCGAAGTCGTCAAAGTGAAAGACGGCTATGCCCGCAACTTCCTGCTGCCCCAGGGCAAGGCGCTGCGCGCCTCGGAAGCCAACATCAAGGGCTTCGAAGCGCAAAAGGCCCAGCTCGAGGTCCGCAACCTCGAAACCAAGAAAGAGGCCGCAGCCGCAGCCGAGAAACTCGATGGCCAGAAGTTCATCGTGATCCGCTCGGCCTCGGACGCTGGCGCGCTTTACGGTTCCGTCACCCCGCGTGACGCCGCCGAAGCCGCCACCGCCGCAGGCTTCTCGGTCGATCGCAAGCAGGTTGTCCTGATTGCACCGATCAAGGCCCTTGGCATGCACGACGTCCGCGTCGTGCTGCACCCGGAAGTCAGCGCCACGATCACCATGAACGTCGCCCGCTCGGTTGAAGAAGCCGAACTGCAGGCAGCGGGCAAGTCGATCCAGCAACTGGCCGCCGAAGCCGAAGCCGAAGCCGAATTCGAGATCGCGGAACTCTTCGACGACATGGGCGCAGCCCAGGACGGCGAAGACCTCTGATCACAGGGTCCGAAGCTACAGAAAACCGCGACGGGGCAACCCGGCGCGGTTTTTCGTTGCCCCGCATGGGCTCGGTGGCAAAACAGCGGCCTTTGTCATTCCCGACACGAACCGCCTTTGTTGTGTCGGTTCGGGATA
>CANJQT010000078.1 GCA_947476475.1 Paracoccaceae bacterium
AAGCCGAATAATCCCAAGTGGTGAAGCGAAGCCGTTCCCAGATTACATTCCTGCGCCACTCCTAGAAGACTATCGCGAAGCATGTCTCATAAAGGACCTCAGTCCAAAAGCGGCGGCAACGTTGGTTAGACGGTGCCTTCAGGGGATGATTAGGGACTTCTGTGATATTAAGAAGGGACGGCTTGTTGATGAAATTGCTGAACTCAAAAAGCGCGTTGACGCCGATGCGGCTCCCAAGGGAGTTTCTCTGGAAACAGTTGAGGCAATCGACCATGTGCGTGGGATTGGCAACATCGGCGCTCATATGGAGAAAGATATCGGGCTGATTATTCCAGTCGAACCGGCGGAAGCCGAAACCCTGATCGGGTTGGTGGAGATGCTCTTTGACGAATGGTACATTGCTAGACATAGGCGCGAAGAGCGGCTTGCTGCGATAAAGGGTACGGCTCTTCAGAAGGAGGCCATCAAGAATGGGCCGCAGGATGTCCGGCCTTCTGATGTTCCAGAGGCTTGACGCAGGTACACAAATCAGGCCACAACAGGTCCACACCACGTCGGCGGCTATCGCCTAGTCCGTTGATTTTGCAGTGTTTCGAGAGTGCCGATTTACACCGCCTTCGCTCTCTGGGGGCACCAATATAATTAAAGGCTTACCTAATATTCCACTGCATTTAGACTGTCACTAGATGCCCCAAGTGGCGCTGTGGTGGCGCGTCGTTGTTGGATGCACGCGGAAATACTGGGACAGTGCCGGAATCAAATCAAATGTTAGCTGGCCCAAACTTTCGGGAGAGAACCACTTGAATGCTAGGCTGTATTAGGGGCGCGGTCGTTGCGCCATGGCCTCCTCGCTTCCTGCACCATGCAGCCGTTACCCGGAAAATCCACTTGTGCCGGTCGTCCAGACACTCGCAAGCACCTGAAAACGGCTTGACTGAGAAGGCCCCGTAATCGAGGTCCTGGGCCTCAGTCCCGGAACTGGCGCAGAAGGGCGGATCTTTGGCATTCATGCTGATCTTGCAGGCCAACTGCTGACCTCTTGCAACGCGCTTGAGTCCGCATTGCCTGGGGTGGAGATTGTCGATATCGCGCAGCCATCGATGTGGATGCGATTGATCAAGTCGGCGGAAGAGCACGCGCTAATTCGGACCGGCGCGCGGATATGCGTCGTCGTCGGCGGCCCTGAACGCCATGATTTCGAGCCTGCCACTAGCCATCCCCCAGGAACTTGATCCCCCTCGCCGGTTCGCTCGAACCGGTGGCGCTTACCGGCTTGATGTCGACGAGCAGGTTCAGCGGACCATCAGCGCGCCAGTAAGGAATCTGAGAGGCCAGCGCCTTCTGGCGTCGACACAGGGACATATGATCCGGCACGGCCCAGTCCAGGTTCGCCATCGTCCGACGGCTGGCCATCATCCCAGTCGCCTGCCTCAGCGGCAGTTTGAACAGGACCTTGATTGTCAGACGAAACTTGATCGCATCATCCGAGAACACCGCAGGGCAGCTGGGGCGACCGTCGTGCGGCGCAAGCCAAATCATGTCCTTGTCCAGCCAGATCAATAGAGACCTGCGCTTGCGCAGCCCCAAGTTGTAGCGGGGCCAGTTCGCGGTGCGGCAGCGGGCGGGTGATGGCTTGCTTATGCGCCCCAACTAACCGCGTGAAGTCATGACGTGAATCCTCCGCAGCCAGAGTCTCATCACCAACGCCCAGCGAGAGGGTCAACCTCGCATAGATGATCACTGGCAGGAACATACTCTAGGGCGAAGTTTTGAAGTAACGGGGCGGCGCCCGTCTTGTGATCTGGCAAAAGCTAGGCCCGCCCCCTGGGCCGCTCAAACTGGGTGGCTCCAAAACAACCGTTCACAGCGATTGAAACGCCACTGTGGCCAGCGGATGAGCAATGCCGGCCAACGCGATCGAGACCCCCATCGGAAACCTCGTGCTGCCCGAAATGGATTTCCAGCCGTGATCTGCAGCCATTGGCAACCTACGCAGGGTAAGTATTGCTGCGATACCCACCAGCATCGCCGCTGAAAAGACGTAGGCAAAAAGGCCAAGGCTGTGTAACGGGACAAGCAGCGTCAGCGCGGATAATATCTTGACGTCGCCGCCTCCCAGAATGCGAGCGCAAAAAGCTACGAACCCCAGCCCGAACACAGCCGCCGCGACGACGATCCGTGCCAACAAGTCAACTGGCGGATAGACCAGCGATGAAACCACGAAGATCGCAAGTAACAACACGCTCAACACATTCGGAATGCGCATGAAACGCAAATCGCAATAGGCGACCGCAACCAAAATCGGCGATGTCAGAATAAGCGGTATCAGCGACATCGTTGGCAGCCTTTCGCTTGGTTCACGCCCACCTGGCTTCGACTTCGTCCGGTGGACGATGCGCCCCCAACAGCATGAACACCAATTCCGCCAGACCCGAGGTTTCGGTCTTCGCATAGATATTGCGCAGATGAGAGCGGACTGTCGCATCGGAAAGGGAAAGCTCGGCCGATACCCCAAGAGCCGAAAGGCCACGGCTTAGTAATAGGCAGACCCGAAACTCGGCGCGACTGAGGCGGGCGGGGTTGTTGATGCTTAGTAATGTCGTCATTGCAATACCTGGCCGTTCCATGTCGCAGGATAGGCGTTTATTGATGACTGTGCGCGTGATCAGGCCGACCTGACGGGTCGCCCAAGTCCGCGCCATCGTCGGAACCACCGCGCCCAATGAGGCTTGGACGTCCCTCGACAACTGCTCACGGAAATGCAACTCGATGTGATCCCGCGTCGTGGGGCCGCCGGAAAGCACCAACACCGCGAATTCCTTCATCCGCCGTGCGGCTTGCCATTCGCCAAGTGCCGGTGCCGGGTTCGCACCAGACTCGCCCACATGTGCCGATCCAAGCCAGACAGAGGCAATGCGAGGCTTTGTTAAATGCGGCCCAAAATGTCCGTCGGCGAAAGTTGTCTTCAACGGATGCGATCCGCAGTCGGACCTGCAATCGTGCATCTCAATCCGCGAGGAGCGGAATTCGTTCAGATGCGTTCTGACCAACATTCCCGCTTCTGCACCGAGTCCGCTCACCAAATGCGCAAAAGCATCCTTTAGTGGCTGACCACCGTGTAGCGCTTCGCACCAGTCAGCAATTGCCTCAATTACATCCGCCTTGACTGATCCATCTGCAGGCATCGAAGAACCGAAATCTTCTAATAGGACGCTTTTCATGCACCCCCCCAATTTCTAATACACTTCTGCCACCTAAACCGCCGTTAAGCGCTAGCTGGAGTATCTTAACAAACTGTCGGAAAAAACTGGCTCCTGTCCCCTTCTTCATTTTTCAGGGTCTGCGCCGTTCATAATTCTGTCAAGAAAACACCACATTTAAGTCCGGAAATTACAAGAATTCAATCTTAAGGAGATTTATTTGACTCCTCAACAAAGAGATATGCTCAATTCTGTCATATTGTTGCCATATTTCCCGGCGTTCGTCCGCCTTCCGAATTCGCAGTGACCGAGAGAATCAGCCACCAAAATACCGAACATAACGAATGACGACCGGCCCCAGGGTCAACAGAAGCAATGCCGGAAGCATCAGCGACGCCATGACGGCCGACATTTGCACAGGAAGTTTATTTGCCTTTTCCTGGGCGCGCAGCTCTCGATGCGTGCGCATTTCTTTCGCATATGTTGTCAGTGTTTCTGAGATGCTGGTACCGAACTGTATGGATTGCAGGACAACATTGGCGAATGCTGCGACTTCTTCAACGCCAGTGCGGGCCGCCATATCCAGAAGCGCGCGGTCTCTGCTACGCCCGGCTTGAATTTCACGCTGTGCAACCAGCATTTCTTGCGAGATCGCCGGGGCGGTTTTTGCAATCTCATTGCCGACACGTATCATGGCGGCGTCGAAGCCCAATCCGGCCTCGACCGAGATCTGGATAAGATCAAGGGCATTTGGAAACCCTTCTTCGATCGTACGCTTCCGCCCAGACGCATGTGAGCGCAGCCAAAGAGCCGGTCCAAAGAACCCAAGCGCGACAAGCACGCTCAGCATCTGAAGAATGCGCAACTGGCTCCAGCCGCCCAGGGTAAGCTCAAGCGCAGGAGGAAGTGCAATCGCACCGACACGCGATGCCGAAATAATGGCTAGCAGCGCGCAAGGGAAAAGCACGCCAAGGCAAAACCTGACAAGGAAATAATTGCGCAGGGCATGCGGCCCTGCCATGCCTGCCTGCGCCAGTTGACGCTGCACCTCGCTGCGTTGTTTTCGGTCAACCGGGATGAGCGACTTCATCAGCCCGGTGGGGTTGGCCGTCGCCGGCCTCAATATCCCGCGGTCGGCAATCGAAGACGATCGCTGCGCGCCTTGTGCCGCCATCCGGCGAAGCGCCGGGTTTTCGCCCGCAAAAGCGCCGGAAAGCCCAAAAACCACAAGCATGGACCCGAAACCAATGCCAAGAATGGCAAGCGTTCCAAAGGAGACTCCGAAACCGCGGATCAGATTTTCAAATGCCTCGATCATGATGCTTCTCCGATCATATCTTGAAGCTTACCAGCCGCCGCATCACCAAGTAGTTGAACACCACCAGTGTGAGGATAACGACGGCAAAGGGCTTAAACAGAGGATCGGTGCTGACACCCGCATAGTAGTCAGGTGAGCTGACCGACGTTGAAACAAAGATAAGCACCGGCAGCAGCGACAGGAAGTTCGAAGTCAGTCGTCCTTCCGACGAGATCGCCTGAATTCTTTTCCGCATTGTAATCCGGTCGCGAATTACTTTTGCAAGCGTGCCCAGTACCTGGGCCAGATTGCCCCCCGTCCCGGCCTGAATGGCGACGCTGACAGACAGGTAACGCACGTCTTCAAGTTCGGTGCGATCGGCAAAATCCATGAATGCATTGACCAGATCATCGCCGTAGCTGATCTGGTCGACCATGACGCCGAATTCCGTTGCGATGGGGTCGTTCATATCGGCTGCAACCGAAGCGATAGTCGCATTCAGCGGATGACCAACCTTCAGCCCGCGCGACATCAGATCAAGCGCCTCGGGAAGCTGGCGGATCAGCGCCGACATGCGGCGGCTTCGCGCGATGCGCGCCAAACAGATGGGCAGTACGAAACACAGCAGGATGGCTATCGCGACTGCAGCCGGAGCCCCGATAAACGTCGACGCCGCCGCCGAAATTGTGGCGGTGGCGCTAAGGCAGGCAAGAAGAAACACGGCCGGCCGGATCGTCAGACCTGCTTGCTGCAACACACTTGGCAAAGTTCCGATAAAAGGTACTCCCTCAAGCCGCCAGTGGTTCAATGAGGGCTTCAACAGACGCAGCATATCTTCGGTTTTGGCCCCCGCCGCGATCATCCGCATCCGGCGGTTGCGTGCATCCGACACGCTTTCGTTGCGGGTCAGGACTTGGCGCAGCCCCTCGAATGCCAGCAAGACGCCCAGAAAAATGCCGACGTAGGCCAACGACTCAATCTCGAAATTGTGCAGGAGGTTCATACCCGCACCCCGTCGGCAATGAAGAGATCACTGTCAAGACTTACCCCCGCCTGAACAATCTGCGCGATGCAACGCGGGCGAATTCCGGTTGGAACGAACTGTCCGAGAACCGCGCCTGTCTCGGACACGCCGGTGCGGCGGAACACGAAAATGTCCTGCATGGTGACGACATTTCCTTCCATCCCGCTGATTTCAGAAATGCTCATGACCCGTCGGCTGCCATCGCTCAGCCGGTTAAGCTGGACGACGATATGGATGCCGGCGGCAATTTGGGACCGGATGGCGGAAACCGGGAAATCCAGCCCGATCATCATCACCATCTGCTCCAACCGCCCCAGGGCGTCGCGGGCGGTATTGGCATGGACCGTGGTCATCGAGCCGTCATGGCCGGTATTCATCGCCTGCAGCATGTCGAAGGTTTCGGCGCCGCGAACTTCGCCGACGATGATCCGGTCAGGCCGCATCCTCAGCGCGTTGCGCACCAGATCGCGCTGGGTGACGGCGCCGCCGCCCGTGGGGTTCGTCGGGCGTGTTTCCAAGCGCACGACGTGATCTTGCTGCAGTTGCAGCTCGGCCGCATCCTCGATGGTCACGACGCGCTCGCGCTTGCCGATATGCGACGACATCGCGTTCAGCATCGTGGTCTTGCCCGAACCTGTCCCGCCAGAGATGAGAACATTTAGCCGCGCCTCGACGAGGCCTTTAAGCAGCGCAGCTGCGGGATCCGAAAGGGTGCCAATCTCGATCATACGATCCATCGTCAGCGGATTGCGCGAGAACTTGCGGATAGAGACGGACGGTCCGTCAATTGCGCAGGGCCGGATGATCGCGTTTACGCGGCTGCCATCCTCCAGGCGTGCATCCACCCAAGGCGTCGATTCATCAACCCGCCGACCAACCCGTGAAACAATCTTGTCGATGATCCGCAAGAGATGCTTTTCGTCGCGAAAACGGACATTGGTCTTCTCCAGTTTTCCGAACCGTTCGACGTAGACGCTTCGATGCGAGTTCACGAGAATATCGTTGATGGTTGGATCCGCCAAAAGAGGCTCAAGCGGTCCAAAACCCAGAACCTCGTCCAGCAATTCGTCGATCAGTTGCTTGAACTCTTCCGACCTCATCGGGCGGCCTTCGTCGCTTAGCACCTGAGAAACCAGCGAGGCCACTTCGCGCCGCAATTCTTCTGGCTGGACCTTGTCAATCACTGCAAGGTTAAGCCGATCAAGCAAGACATCATGCAAACGGCTTTTAAGTTCCAGCCGCGCCATCAATTCGCTTTCCTGCTGCGAAGGTTCGCGGACAGATGAAGCGGGTTGTGCCACTTTCGTCGAGATATCAATAACTTTGGCCCCGCCAGGATTGTCGGACCGCGTGAATTGTTTGAACACTGCCTGAACTCCTATTTATTGGGGCGCTGTAGAGAGGTCTGAAGACCCGATTTGGTGGTTGCGGCCAGCCGCGACATCGCTTTGCCAAGCGATGACCTAGGGGCGGCGATCGACAAGGGCTTGCCCCGGTCCGCAGCTGCGGAAGCAGCGCGCGGATCATGCGGAAGCCAATGATCCAGCTTGCGTTCCAGAACTTTTGCGGCTTCCCGGTGCATGCTTGATTGAAAGAAGGGCCGGCGCTCGTGATTGACAACAATCTCGACGGGCAGCGCGATGTTGTCTGCCGTGAAAAAGTCGATAAGCCTGCGACAATGCCGGACCGAGGCCACCGAAATATCGGTGACGATGATCAACTCATCCGCCCGCTGCACGATCGGCTCTATCCAGCCCACAAGGGCACGCGGCAGATCCACGACGATGTAGTCATGGCTTTTCCGTAACGTGTCGAGGATGGCTGCAACCTGATCGGAGCGCAGGGAATCCAGGGGCGCAAATTTGGAAGGTGCCGCAAGGACTGAAAGGCCGTTTGGCATGGTCACCATCGACTGCTCCAGAAAGGTCGCGTCAGGGATGGTTCTGTCAAGGGCAAGCTGCAAAAGCGTGTCCTGTTCACCTAGGTCAAGGAAGGATCCGACGGTCCCAAACTGCAAATCGAAATCGATCAGCGCCACGCCGCTTCGCGTATCAGGCTTTCGGCGCGATTGTCCGCCGACAAGCTGGTCAGCAAGATTGACAGCGACCGTCGTCGATCCGACGCCGCCCCGCGCTTGCGCGACAGCAATGATCTTTCCCGACGGCGCTGGCGAAGCACTGTTTCGCGCAGATGTCCTGCTGAACCGCGAGACCATATTGATAAATTCGGCCCCGACAATTGGCATCGGAAACACTTCGTCAACCCCGGCATTGTTCAATGCACGCGCCTGCGCCAGCGATATGTTGCCGTCCACCAGCGCAACCAGAACTGTCCCGGCACGCTTGGCCGCTACCAGCGTGCCAATGGCGCGAAAGTCGGCTTCGTGGTCTGGGTCGGTCTGGAAAAGGATTACGTCGTGATCCGACATCATCTTGACCGCACGACCGTTCATTCCGGCCAGAGTTGACGTCTGGGCACTGACATGGATACCCGGATCCGCCCCTAAAGCGCTTCCGATAGCGTCCGAGACCGCCACATCGGGCGAGATTACCAAGATTGATTTTGCTTTCGCAGTCATCTTCATGTCCTTTTCGGAGCGTTGCGTTCCGGCGTTCTGATCGTCATCCGTTGGTGCCCTGTGCCAGATCCTCGGCGGGCAGAGAAACGCTCATCGGAGGGAATGGCAGGGTGGGACCGGGGGTTGGGGCGCTGCCCGCTCCGGCCAGGGCGGCCAAGCCACTGAGCGGGGTGGCGAACTGGAAGTTCATGTTCTGGATCTCAACGGTCACGATCGGCACATAAGGGCCACCCAGAAATCCCAGCTTGGGATCGTAGGTGTAGCTGAAGCGCAGATTGGCCGGGGTGGCGGTTGTCGGCATCAGCGCCGATGTTGCCGCCCAAATCTCGGCGACGGTCGGGTTGGCTATATTCCCAGTGCAGGTAATCGTGCCGGGGTTGGCGCAGATGGTTGCACCCGCCGAACAGGCCGCTCCGAACCGTGGGGGCACAGTGTTGATGGGCACCGTTCCGCGCAGGTTGGCATTTGGCACGCCCACACAGGCCGCCGGGCGGACGACGGCAAGCCTTGCGGCAAGCTGTGTGGCCTTGTCGGCCATGACATATTCGGCACCCATGCGCCCGAAGTCGATGAGGCCAAAAAACAACAGAAGAAAGACCGGCAGAACGATAGCCAGTTCGACCAGCGTGGCGCCACTGTCGTCGCGCACCAAGCCTTGAAGGCGGAAACGGATGGGGTGAAAAATCCTCATGTCCCGAAAATCCTCGACGAATCCGTCACATCAGTGGTGATCTGGCCTAGGCTGCCGCCAACCAGCGCGAAAATTCCCGCAAAGGGAAAGGTGATGGTGACATTTGCGGTGACCCTCGCCACTGGGGCTGGGCTGACGCGGTAGGCGCCCGAAACGCAGGTGAGGCTCGGGGTCACGGAATTGACTGTGACGGCCGAGGGAAAGACCGAAGCTCCAGATGTGCTTTGGCCGACGATTATCTGAAGTTGTGCCGTATATGCGCTGACGGTTCCGCCTGTGGCGCAGACGTCCGACGGTACCACCCGCGCCAGATAGCGGGTCGCGTCCCGGACGCCGCTGATTGCACTTTGGAACGACAGCATAAGCCGGCTTCCTTCGACGATCACGGCAAAGACCAGCAGCATCATCGGCAGGGCTATGGCGAATTCGACGAGCGCCGCGCCTTCGTCAGCCTGTGCGAAGCGCCGCAGTCCTTTCATTCTTGATCTCGGGTTTTTCATCATTTCACCGATATAACTGCACGAGATCATGGATGATGCCGGACGATCCGTTGCTTCCGGCGCCATTGCCGTCGGCGCGCCCGATGACCTCGGCATAGATGTCGAGGCCATTTGTTTGCCCGTTATCGACGACGGGTTCGGTGATGAACAACTTGACGAACTGATGGACCGGCACGCCAGTGGCCCGGCCGCTGATCGGGTTGGCCGCGCAGTCGATCCCGGCAGCGATGATGACGCGGCGCTCGGGGTCTGCGCTCTGGTTGACAGAACACATTGGCCTGCCGGTTTCGGTCCGTCCTGCCAGAATCGGCGTGGTGGACGCGCCGCTTCCATGCGCAGCGATCTCGGCCAGATAGTATGAATACCGGGTGGCCGCCGACGGATGCGGATCGGTGCTGCCATAGTTTTTGGCCACGTAGCCGGTGACGGCTGTCGTTCGCCCCGAGGTCCAGGTCCCGTCGCCGTAAGGCGCGCAGCCTGGAAAACAATCGTCGCGCGGCAGGGCGGCGGTATCGGCTGTCGGCTGCGAGTTGTTCCAGTTGCAGGCGCCGCCGCTTTGCGGCTGGATGCCCTTGATCACATTGGGCGCGGGGGCATAGACTGGGTTGTTTTTTTCACTCGCCATCGCCCCTGACCACATGTCGAAGCGGGTGTTCAGCGCAGCGTTGGTGATGCCAACCTTTTGGCCGGGTTCGGTATCGACGCCACGTACAGAGAAGCATTGGGTGATGCTGCCGACTGCGCCAAGAACACAGCGCAGCGTCGGGCCGGTGCCACCGGTCCCTGCACAGTTTCCGGTCGAATCGAGCGCGAGGGTCGAGGGTTCGAGGAAGCCGAAATTTCCCGGCCCCCAGGCTGCACCGCTTCCACCCGAGCGCATGCGGATCATGTCACCGATCGTGGCGGGATTGTCGGCGTCAAAACTCGGGCTGGGGATGCAGAACATCATCGGCGTGATGTCGCAAGCATATTGAGTGAACCCCGCCACCGCCACTGCGCCGACCTGATTGTTCGCGGGCGTAGCACCAGTCAGCCCGAAAAAAGCGGCGCCAAAGGTGAAGGCCACCGACTTTGGCGCCACGACAACACGGGCATAGATTGCATCGCTGGGGTTGGTGGTTAGCCCGGCTGCAAGGCTGGTTTGATCGCTGCCGGGCAGGGTGGAGTAAAAATCCAGGGTAAAATTGCTGGCAGACAAGGTTTGCGAGCCGCTGCCAAAGGCCTGCGTATCGGTGAACAAATTAGTAGCGGCGCTTGTCGCGCGGGTGATCGCATCGCTTTTGCCGTCTAGTTCTCCGGCGGCGGCAAGGGCGACATTATCGGCATAGCTTTGCAGTTCCGACTGCGTCGCGGCAATCCGGCCAATGTCGAATGACATGGCAACAAGGCCCAGCACCACAGCGATGGACACACCCCAGAACACCAGAATTGCCCCATCGTTGTCCTGGCGAAGTGCGGTAGGATGGCGAGTGATCGGCATGGCGCATCCTCTACCTTTCCAGTTCACTCGACTTCTTCGATCGCAACCGTATTCGCCCGGCGAACCCGGATCGTCGTCGTCACCACAGCTTCCTCGACCGGTGACTTTTCACGCAAAAGGTCGCTCAGGCGGATCGAGTCCAACGGCGCGTCGATGACGTTGTCCAGCGTGCGCAGGCTAAGGCTGAGCGTGCCTGCCTTTTGCGCCAGCGCCAACTTCTGGCTTTCCTCGGGGGAAACCTCGACGGTGACGGTACGCGCCACCTCCACCTGATCGCTTTGCTGGTCGGACTCTTGATCGACGCCCAGCACGCGGACATTTTGCAGGATTGTCACGGCGCGCAAGTCATTGTCTCTGCCTTGCGTCAGCAGGATATCGACGCTGTCGCCTGGGGTGACAAAGCCGCCGACGCCGGTTTCCGCCTCGACTTTGATCGCCATGGCGCGGGAATTTGGGCCAAGGCTTTGCACGATAGTCACCTTTTCACCGAATTCGGAAACCTTTGCGGCCAAGATCAGCTCGCCCTGCGCCATCGCCATTTTGGCGCGGCGCGGCGGCAGGCCCGGCTTGGGGACCAGCATATCGATGTCGGTGATGGCGCCGATCGGCAAAGCCTCGCGCGGCCAGGACATGATCTGCAGCATCTGCGGCTGGATTGTCTGACCAAAGGGAATGTCGCGCCCGGCGACGATGACGCTGACCAACTGCGCGGTCTGGTCGGCCGCGGCCAAAGCGCGGCTACCGTTCAGATACTCACGCGCGCCGTAAGCCGAACCACCGGCCACGGCGACACCCAGAATGGCGACCAGGATCGAACGGATGCCCACGGTGTTTCTCCTGTCAAATACTTCGTCTGTTTCGCTTCTGATCTGATGACTCTAATGCCGGCTTTCGCGGCATCTGAATATTCGGCGGAGGAAGCGGCCGGGGCGCGATCCGGCGCCCCGGCGGAAAGGCCGACCTTGAAGGCCGGCCCGATTGCGTCACGGCATAAGTGCGCCGGCGTTACCCATGCTGGTTCCGATTGCACCGGCCAAAGTTGCCAGAGCGGCAGTGCCGAGCGTGATCGCCAAAGCAATGGCGATGCCGTATTCAACCAGCGTCACGCCTTCGTCACAGTGGCGGAACTGGACCCATTTTTTCAAAAGAACGTCGCGCATGTCTAACTCCTTACATTGTTCCGAAATGGTGCCGGGTAATTCCGGCGCTGTTTCGAACCGGCAGGTCAATCTCCCGGCTCTGGTTCATGTTCGTGCAAGGCGCAACAAGCCGCATCATCTGAAAAGATGAGATATTCGTCCTTGGGTTGTATTGTGTGACGCGAAATTCAATTTACTGGTCCAATGAGCTTCGAATCCGATTGACGCTGCTGAAGGGAGTGTAGATGCGCAAGCCCCGATTCGGTGCTGGCAGCCGACTGCGGGTTGAACGGCGCTATTGCAGAACTCTGACCGTCAGGAACACACGCGGTGAATCCATCCGGTTAGACATGTGCCCTGACGAATCCGACACCCACCCGCTGCCTCACGGCGAACTGGTCGGACTACAATGCGGCGCTGAAGAAGCGCGGCTCTCTGCCAATCTGGCTCGACAAACGGATGACTTGGCTCGCGCTGCATGAAGGGCGCCCGGGGCGTTCTACGACCTTCTCAAACGCGACCATCCAGTTGGCGTTGTTGCGAACCCACGCTTGAGGAATGCCTTCCCCCTTTGCCTATTTATGTCAGACCATGCGGAAGTTCTCGGCGGTGCCGAGTACTTTGAAGTGATTCATCAGTGCGGCACGGATCTCGATTTCGGCGGTTTGGTGGTCTGGGTCTTTCGCGGCGATGCGTTTTCCGAAGGCTTTGATGTCGAGCAGGCTCAACGCCACAGGTTCGGGCGAACCTGCAAGGGCATCTTCGCTTCGAACTGGTTTCGGACAAGCGTGGGCGATAGCCCGCCAACAGCGACACGGCCGCCCAGACCTGCATGATTTCTTGCGTGCCCGAACTGGCGTGACGTGCCTCTGTTTGACACCGGAGTTTGGCGAACAGGGAACGTCATTTGCGGCGGCGGAATCGAGGTTGGGTGGCATTCAGGGCTGTGGTGCCTGCCCTTGCCCTGCATCATCGGCCTGATTTCGGGTCTGATTTGGGTCCGACAGGACGGAAAAGACAGCTGCGGCTCACGCTGGGTCGAGCAGGCTGCACAGTGCAGGTCACAACTGATCTGGTTTGATCTCTTGATGTCCGGTTCGCTGATCCCACTTCCGTGCTTGTTCAAGTTGGTGGAATTCGACCGCCGTTTGATACCCAGTAGTCGCGCATCCAGCCCACTTGGCCATGCCCGAAATGCGGCAGCCGGTCCCAGCGTGCGCACCCTGGACGCAAAAGCGCTATGGGCCGGGGGTCACCATGAAAGGCAACCATTCCGGCACTGGCGGGCGGCGGGTTCGGAGGATAAAACAAATCCAGTCCGATCGGCTGGCGCAGCCAGCGCTTGAAGCTGATCACCCAGTCCTGCGGCCAATAGTCGAGCGAGCTGGCATGTTCCTGCACCCAGACCTGCTCGATCCCGGCTTTGCGGAAGGCCTCTTGCGGGGCTGACTGAAAGCGGCGCAGAATTTGAACCTGAGTGCCTAGGTCGAAAGCAAATACACCGGTGCCCAAAAGCGCGCTTGGGCCGCCAAGGGTGCGTCCCGGCCGCCAGTTGTCGCCGGTATCGATCCCGAGAAACGGGCCGGGGTGGGTGAAGAACGGCTCCAGGTCGCCGCAGACCACGGTGTCAAGATCGATAAACAGGACGCGGCCCGAAGTTGCCCCGCCGATTTCGGGCGCGAAAACAGGCAGCTTGGGCCAAGCCCCGTGGCGCCACATTTCGGGCGTGCAGCCGATCTCTGGAATGGGCAGCGCCTCGATCCCCTCGTCCAGTCCTGCGGCGTCATCTGTCAGGCATAAAAACCGGAATGGCCCCTTCAGATGGCGGCGGCACGCGCCGTGCAGAACGTTGACGTAGTCGGGCGCGAATAGCGTTCCCCACTTCATGCAAAGAATTATCCGGTCCTGCCCCATCTGATGTTTATCCGCCCTCGCCCATAATCGCTGCTAGACGACCCTGCAGCGCCTGTCCACAATTTGCTTGCATCGTGCCACTTTGGTAAACCAGCGGTCCGGTGCATGGTGGCAGTCCCATTGCCCGTGCCTTTTGAAGAACTGCATCTGGATGAGTCATCTTGTGACTCCAGTGGGCTGCCAAGGTCACAGACGGGTCCGCCCCAAAAACCTGCAAAACCCAGAACTGGCCGGCACACAAGGCGAAGCACCCAAGCGCCTCGGCTGGCGGACGATCTGGCCTTGGCGCATCAATACACCCTGCAAATAATGTCGCCACGATGCCGGGCGCGTCAGACGGGCGAATAAAAGTCGCAGTTCCACCATCCCGCTCGGATCACGCGATATGTTTGGGGTCGGTGGCAAGCGCCAACGAAAAAGCTGAGCAATGTAGCCGAATGACCGGCCCGGCCAGAAGCTGTCAAGAATTTCAATATGAATTGGTGGAGCCAAGGGGAATCGAACCCCTGACCTCTTGAATGCCATTCAAGCGCTCTACCAACTGAGCTATGGCCCCACCGGAGGTCCGGACGTTGCCGTCCGCGTGGCCGTTCCTATAGGCAGTCGCGCAGTAGGGTGCAAGCGGAAAATCGCGGGAAATCCTAGAGCGCGAGGCAAACTATTTTCCGGGGGCCGAAACCAGAAAAAAGGGTGCCGCAGAGCCGCGACACCCTTGATTTTTCAGCCTGAAAACTGGGTCAGACTTCGTCGTCACCAGCGGCGACGTCGGCAATTTCGTCGAGCGAGACGTTGTCGTCCTCGTCGTCTTCCAGAAGATCATCGTCCAGCTCGACATCCGCGCCGGCATCTTCCAGATCCGTATCGTCAGCCAGATCATCAAGATCCAGATCAGCTTCTTTCACCACGGCCTTCTCGGCGATCATGGTGCGGCCCCGGCTGGCCACCAGGCTTTCAGCCGAGAAGCCGTGCCCGCATTCCGGGCAGGTCATCGGGTCACGCCGCAGATCGTAGAAGCGGCTAGCGCAGTGCGGGCAAAGGCGTTTTACGCCCCATTCGTCTTTGGGCATGGAAATCTCCTTCCAGTGCACGTCTATTCAGAGTCGAAGCCAACTGCCACAAGTGCGCGGGGCTGTCAAAGGCTTTTGCCAAGTGTTTTCGCTGAAGCTGCTTTGCTCTTTCCGTCAAGTGGCGAACCCGGCACAATGGCGGCAAAACAGGGCAGGGTATGATCAGGTCGCTTCCAGGACATCCGGACCTAAGTCTGGTTCTGCGCCGATCGGCGCGGGCGCGGCGATTCTCGCTCCGGGTCTCGCGGCTGGATGGTCAGGTGACGCTGTCCCTGCCGGCGCGCGCCCGCGAATCCGAGGCTATGGACTTCGCTGTCGGGCAGGCCGACTGGATTCGTCGCACCCTTGCGCGGGCGGCGGTCACCGAACCGGTGGGGTTTGGCATGACCTTGCCTTTTGCAGGCCAGACCCTGCGGCTAGAGCCTGCACAGGTCCGCACGCCGATCATCGACGGAGCGGCCCTTTGTCTGCCGCCTGATCCGGTACGGGCAGCCACACGGGCGCAGGTATTCTTGAAGTTTCATGCCCGCCAAAGGCTTCAGGCGGCATCCGACCACTTTGCCGGTCAGCTTGGGCGCGCGCATGGCGGTATCACGCTGCGGGATACCCGATCACGCTGGGGCTCATGCGCTTCGGATGGGCGGCTCATGTATTCCTGGCGGCTGATCATGGCACCGCCAGCGGTTCTGAATTATGTGGCTGCCCATGAGGTGGCGCACCTGGCCCAGATGAACCATTCACCCGCATTTTGGGCGGTGGTGCGTGATTTGATGCCCGATTATGAGGTTCACCGCCGCTGGCTGAAACGCGAAGGCAACGCCCTGCATCGCTTCCGCTTCAACGATGCGCCAGAAGGTTGACCGGATGGCCATTTTCTGACCACGTTCGCGCATGACCTTGCCATCACGCCCGCTCGATCCCGGCCTTGCCGCACACGACCGGCTTTACCGGACTTTGCGCCAGCAGATCATGCATGGCGAACTGCCTCCCGGGCAGGCGTTGACCCTGCGGGGGCTGGCCGCGCAGTTCGGGGTTTCAATGACGCCGGCGCGCGAAGCGCTGCGCCGGTTGGCGGCTGAAGGGGCGTTGACGCTTTCGGCATCGGGGCGGGTCTCGACGCCAGAACTGACCAGCGAGCGCATCGAGGAACTGGCCGCCCTGCGCGCACTTCTAGAGCCGGAACTGGCCAGCCGCGCCCTGCCGCGCGCCCATGTTGCGCTCATCGAGCGGATGCAGGCGATCACCGTCGCCAATCACGAGGCCGCGATGCGCCGCGATGCGGTCGCCTATCTGCGTACCAATCTTGAATTTCACCGTATGCTTTACCTGCGCGCCCAGGCGCCGGCGATCCTAGCTGTGGTGGAAACCGTCTGGCTGCAGCTTGGCCCGACCATGCGCATGCTTTACGCCCGCCTGAACCGCAAGGACCCGCCTCAACACCACCGGCTTATCATAGCCGCCCTGAAGGCCGGGGACGAGCCCGGCCTGCGGCTGGCGGTGCGGGCAGACGTGACGCAGGGGTTGCGCCATCTGACCAACTGACCTGTGCACTGGCGCGCATGCCTATTGTTATCTGTGCAGTAGATTTGGCCGGGCGGCCGCCCTATCTTTACACTACCACGATGAAGGAGGCGTCCATGTCGATCCGTCCCGTCCTTGAAACCCGTCTTGCCCAGCCGACCCGCGAGGGCGCGGGGGTGAAACTGCACCGCGCCTTTGGCTTTGCAGATCCGACAGAGCTGGACCCGTTCCTTCTGTTCGACGATTTCCGCAATGAAGACCCGCGCGACTACAGTGCCGGCTTCCCCTGGCACCCACATCGGGGAATCGAGACGATTACCTATGTTCTGGCAGGCACGGTCGATCATGGTGACAGCCTTGGCAACCGGGGCGCACTGGGCGCGGGCGACCTGCAGTGGATGACGGCGGGATCCGGCATCCTGCATCAGGAAATGCCCAAGGGAAATGCGCAGGGCCAGATGCATGGTTTCCAGCTTTGGGCCAACCTGCCCGCACGGCTGAAGATGACTGCGCCGCGCTATCAGGATGTGAAATCCTCCGATATCCCCGAAGTGATCGACGATGACGGCACACGTGTGAAGGTGGTGATCGGCAGCTTCTGGGGCAAGACCGGTCCGGTCGACGGGATCGCCGCCGACCCGCAATATCTGGATATCTTCGTGCCTGCCGGGGTGAAAAAGACTTTCCGCGTAGATACTTACCGGCGGGCTTTTGCCTATGTCTTTGATGGGTCTGGCCGGTTTGCTGACGCCAGCCGCCCGCAAGGCGTCCGGCTGGAAAAAGAGGTGATGGGCCAGGAAGTCAACATCCGCGACATGTCGGGCAACCGCACGCTGATCCGGTTTGGCAGCGGGGATGAGGTGACCGTGCAGGCCGGGGATCACGGGGTGCGCTTCCTGCTCATCTCGGGCGCGCCGCTTGAGGAACCCGTCGCATGGCATGGGCCGATCGTGATGAACACGCGCGACGAGCTGGTTCAGGCCATGTCGGACTTGCGCAACGGCACCTTCATCCGCCCGCAGCACTGACAGCTGCGGGCAGGGGGCTTGCGGGAACTTCAGGCGTGGATGGGACCGTCGCCACAAGCCAGCGCAGCTTCGCGCACCGCTTCCGAGAAGGTGGGATGCGCGTGGCAGGTCAGCGCGATGTCTTGTGCCGAAGCGCCGAATTCCATGCCAACGCAGATTTCGTGGATCAGTTCACCCGCGGCCGGCCCAATGATATGGGCCCCCAGAATCCGGTCGGTTGCGGCATCGGCAAGGATCTTGACGAAGCCGTCGCCCTGGAACACCGCCTTGGCGCGGGCGTTGCCCATGTAGCTGAATTTGCCCACTTTATAGGCGTGGCCTTCCTCTTTCAGCTGTTCTTCGGTCTTGCCCACCGCCGCCACTTCTGGGGTGGTGTAGATGACGCC
>CANJQT010000079.1 GCA_947476475.1 Paracoccaceae bacterium
TCTTCGTAGCTTTTGAAAAAAGCGGTAACAGGTACCGAAAATGCGTGACTCAACACTTGCAAAGTGGTCAGCGAGGGTGAGGTATTGCCGTTTTCAATTTTAGACAGCATGCCAATCGACAGCCCGGTGATCTGCGCCAGATCCGCAACCGTCATACCCTGCTGGCGGCGGAAATTCCTAACCTCACGGCCTATTGCGGCTTCCAGGTTGCGTTCGCTTATTTCGCGAACCCGGTGAGGGTCCTGATCGAAGGCAGGCTTGCCCCGAGGCAGATGCGGCACATCGTCCAAAGAAATGTCGGCCAAGGCATCCCTCATGAAAAACACAAACAGTGAATTTTCACTACAGGGAAACAGACTTTGCCGCAAGTGGGACGCCGTCATGGGCGGGTGGGTCAACAACACCAGCGCATCAGATCACGGATTTTGCCGTAACCTCCAGCGCATGCAAAAGGCTCTGCGCCGAGGCGCGGGGGCCATAGAGAGTGACCTCAGTCTCGCGTCGTTTGATCAGGTAAGCTCCAAGATGTTCGATGACGGTCCGGCTGGCATAGCCGATGGGCAAGCTGGCCAGATCGAGGTTCGAGAGCCGTTCCAAGAGGGGTGACAGATCAGCGGCCGAAATGTCGAACCGAACCCATGCATCGGTCTGTTCAGTGATCGACGCAGCATCGCCAAGTACCAATTTCAGATGACCCGCAATGTCCTCATGGCTGCCAAAATCGGCCTCGACTATCCACATTTCGGGCGCAACCCAGAAGGCGGAATAGGGCGTAACAATTTCTGCGCGCGCAGGGGCAGGAAGTGGAACACCTGCAGCCTTGGCGGCCTTAGCCAAGTCCTTGTCGCGGCCCCGACGCATGGCCACCGAGGCGAGCGCGACGTCAAACCGTTCTTTGATAAGGTACGGGCCAATCGCAATCACCTCGGGCAAGTCGTGACCGAGTGCCGTCAGCGGGTTAAGATCATGTTTAGCCACGAAGACGCTCCCCTTCAGGATCAAAGAAGTGCGGGCTGACAATTTCCACTTCGATATCGGTCTTGTTCAGGAAGTTGACTGCACGCATGCGCCGCCCGATCTTCTGATCGCCGCCCCTCAGATAGCCCAGCGCGATATGGCTGCCCAGATGTGGCGAATAGACCATCGAAGTCAACCAGCCGCCATCGTTTTCAACAATGGGTGCCGCCCCGATTTCAAGGAAATGACTGCCCGCCGTCAGGGCGTTTGCGGCATCGACCGGCTTGACGCCCACAAGACGATAGCCCGCCGGGTTGTTCATGCCCTCGCGCTGGGCCATGGCCATGCCGATGCTGTCTTTCTTCTTCGACACCATCTTGCCCAGCCCCATGTTCAGGGCGGTGGACTGGCCATTCAGCTCGTTCCCCGCGACATGCCCCTTTTCGATGCGCATGACCCCAAGGGTTTCTGTGCCGTAAACCACCGCGTCATACTCAGCACCAGCCTCGACCAGTTTGCGGATCATCGCATCGCCGTAGCGGGTCGGAACCGCAATTTCATAAGCCAGTTCGCCTGAAAAGCTGATGCGAAAGAGCCGCGCCCGAAGACCACCGCAGACCGTGACATTGCCCGCACCCATATAGGGGAAAGCCACATCAGAAATGTCCTGATCGACGATTTTTTGCAGCAGTCGGCGGGCGTTTGGCCCGGCAACGGAATATTGCGCCCAAGCCTCGGTGGTAGAGATCAGCTGCACATCCATGTCGGGCCACAGGCACTGGCGGCAATATTCCAGATGGCGGAAGACGGTCACGGCGTTCGCAGTGGTCGTGGTCATTACAAATTCATGTTCGCCCATCCGTGCTGTGGTGCCGTCGTCAAACACCATTCCGTCTTCGCGCAGCATCAATCCGTAGCGGCATTTACCTACGGCGAGGGTCGAGAAGGTGTTGGCATAGACCCGGTCAAGGAATGCGCCCGCATCGGTGCCCTGAATGTCGATCTTGCCAAGCGTCGTCACATCGCAGATGCCGACGGATTTTCGGGTGGCCAGAACCTCGCGATCAACCGACTGGCGCCAGTGAGTTTCACCCTCGCGGGGCAGCCACTGGGCGCGCAGCCAGTTGCCAACCTCGACAAAGACAGCGCCCTGTTCGGTTGCCCATTTGTGGCTGGGGGTCAGGCGGAAAGGCTTGAATTCCTTGCCTCTCGACCGGCCAGCAAGTGTGCCCATGGCTACAGGCGTATAGGGCGGGCGGTAGATGGTGGTGCCGGTTTCGGGGATGGACCGCCCGGTCAGTTCGGCCATCACCGCAAGGCCGATCACATTACCGGTCTTGCCCTGATCCGTGGCCATGCCAAGGGTGGTGTAGCGCTTCAGATGCTCGACCGAACTGAAATTCTCCTGATGGGCCAGCTTCACGTCTTTGATCGTGACGTCGTTCTGGGGGTCTATCCAGGCCCGGCCCTTTCCGTGGTGAACATACCACAGCGGCGAAATCGCGATGGGCGCATCCTCGGCCTTTGGCAGGGCGGCGGGTTTTGCGGAACGGCCGAGCCTTTCCAGCACCACCAGCGCCTGTGCCTGCCCGGTGGCCAGCGCGCCGTGGGTGGACAAGATGCCTGCGGCGGCCCCTGCAGATATCAGGTTATCTGGCCCCCCCGCCCCAGGCACAAAGGCCGCGATATCCGCGCGCCATTCAGGGCGCGAACGGTGGTGCGAGGTGATGTTGACGTTGGGGTTCCAGCCGCCCGACACGCCCAAGGCGTTGACGCGGATCACTTCGGTCTTGCCGCTTGACTGGCGGACGGAGATCGACTTCAGGCCAAGCCTGCCGCCGCTGTCTATCACTTCTGCCCCGCGCAGATGTCGGATACCAGGCAGCAGATCCCCGCCTTCGCGGCAGTCGATCACTGCCACCACATCCACGCCCTTGGCCTGCAGGTCTTTGGCCGAACGCAAACCATCATCGTTGTTGGTGAATACCGCCACACGGTCGCCTGCCGCCACGCCCCAACGGTTGGCAAAGGCGCGCAAAGACCCGGCCAGCATGATGCCGGGGCGGTCGTTGTTTTCAAACGCAACCGGGCGTTCAGTGGCCCCACCGGCAGAGATCGCGTGCGCTGAATAGATGCGCCACAAGGTTTGCCGGGGTTTGCCGGGAAGCGGGGTTGGCAGGTGATCGGACACACGTTCGACCGCGGAATAAATGCCATGATCAAAGGCGCCGACAACCGTGGTGCGGTTCATAAGCCGCACATTCGGCAGGCTGGCCAGTTCGGCCACCGCCGCCGCCGCCCAGTCAGCCCCGGCCTGATCGCCAACAGCATATGTTTCGGCGTTCAACCGCCCGCCCATTCGGAAATCTTCATCGGCAAGGATCACGCGCGCGCCCGCGCGCCCGGCTGTCAGGGCCGCCATTAGGCCCGCAGGCCCCGCACCGATGATCAGCAGATCACAATGCAGGAACCCCTTGTCATATTCATCCGGATCCTCCAGCCGCGACATACTGCCCAAGCCTGCCGCACGGCGAATGATCGGCTCATAGACCTTTTCCCAGAAGGCGGCGGGCCACATGAACGTCTTGTAATAGAAGCCTGCGGTGAAGAAGGTGTTCAGCCGGTCGTTGATCGCCAAAGCGTCGAACCTCAGCGAAGGCCAGCGGTTCTGGCTATTTGCGGTGAGTCCGTCGAACAACTCTGCCACCGTGGCGCGGGTGTTGGGTTCTTGCCGCGCGCCGCTGCGCAATTCGACCAAAGCGTTCGGTTCTTCAGACCCCGCCGACAAAGGCCCGCGTGGGCGGTGATATTTGAAGCTGCGGCCCATCAGTTGCACACCGTTGGCCAACAGCGCAGATGCCAAAGTATCGCCAGGATGGCCGGCGTAGGGCTGGCCGTCAAAGGTAAAGCGGATGCTCTGCGTGCGGTCGATCTGGCCGCCGGATATGCGATTCACCTGGCTCATTTGCTGCGTCCCATCTGGCGGGCCACGTCGCGGGCCAGTTCCACTTTCGTGATCTCATGCGTGACGGTATTGCGGGTCACGACCAGCCAGGAACGGTCGCCCTGTTCGTGATACCAAAGTTCGCGATGTTCGCCTGCCGGATTGGTGCGCAGATAAACGTAATCGTGCATTTCCTGAGGGCTGGCGGTTAGCCCGTCGGGGCGGTTGATCAGATTGGCGTCGCCCAGATAGACGAATTCCTGCGCGTCGCGGGGGCCAAGGATCGGGTGGTTGATGATCATGCGATTTTTCCTTGGTCAGTGCAGGTTCGGGGTCGCGCCTTGGCCTTTTTCGTCGATCATCAGCCCTTTCATGAACCGATCAAAGCGATAGGCCGTCGCAGTCTTGTGCGGTTCGTCCTTGGCCAAAAGATGCGCAAAGCACCAGCCGCTGGCGGGTGTTGCCTTGAAGCCGCCATAGCACCAGCCGCCGTTGAAATAGAGCCCTTCGATGTGGGTCTTGTCGATGATGGGCGATCCGTCCATCGACATGTCCATGATCCCGCCCCAGGTGCGCAAAAGACGCGCGCGGCCAATCATCGGCATCAAGGCCATACCGCCCTCGGCAACATCCTCGATCACGGGCAGGTTGCCACGCTGGGCGTAGGAGTTGTAGCCATCAATGTCCCCGCCAAACACCAGACCGCCCTTGTCGGACTGGCTGACGTAGAAGTGCCCCGCGCCAAAGGTCATCACCCCGTCGATCAGCGGCTTCAGCCCTTCGGACACAAATGCCTGCAAGACATGGCTTTCAATGGGCAGCCGCATGCCGGCATGGGCCATCACCTTGGACGAAGATCCCGCCACGGCCACACCAACCTTTTTTGCGCCGATAAAGCCGCGCGTCGTCTCCACACCTTGGATGCGGCCATTTTCGATCCGCAGACCCGTCACTTCGCATTGCTGGATCAGGTCAACGCCCCGGCTGTCAGCCCCGCGGGCATAGCCCCACGCCACCGCGTCATGGCGCACCGTGCCGCCACGCTTTTGGGTCAGCGCACCCTTGATCGGAAAGCGGGCATTGTCGAAGTTCAGGAACGGATACATGGCCCGCACCTGATCACGGCTTAAAAGTTCTGCATCAGCGCCGTTCAGGATCATGCCGTTGCCGCGCCGGGTAAAAGCATCACGCTGCGCATCGGTATGGATCAGGTTCATGATCCCACGCTGGCTGACCATGGCATTGTAATTGAAATCCTGCTCCAGACCCTCCCACAGTTTCAGGGAAAACTCGTAGAACGGTTCGTTGCCGTCCAGCAGGTAGTTAGAGCGGATGATGGTGGTATTGCGCCCGACATTGCCGCCGCCGAGATAGCCTTTTTCAAGAACCGCGATGCGGGCCTGTTTGAATTCCTTGGCAAGATAGTAAGCAGTGGCCAGCCCATGCCCGCCGCCGCCAATTATGACATAGTCATATTCGGCCTGAGGCTGAGGGTCGCGCCAGACGGGTTTCCAGCCCTTGTGGCCTGTCAAAGCTTCGGCGATGACACGAAAGCCCGAATACCGCATGTTTGCTCTCCCACTCTTGCCTTTGTTGTAGGCATAACCCGTCCAATGGATGTTGTCATTTCCGCCATCCGCCGATCCAAATCGGCCATACATTGGGCTTCACAGGTGCATGGCGGGCCATCGGTGATGCGGGTCCCTGATTGGGCGCGCCCTTGCGTCACTCCTGCCTCGGCCCTATAGGGGCGCTTCCGTTGCCAGACCGGGGGGAGCCATGATCCAGACACCCTTTTACCTGATCGACAAGGCGAAGCTTCTTCGCAACATGCAGATCATCGACCGCGTTCGCGAAGGGTCCGGGGCAAAGGCTCTTTTGGCGCTCAAATGCTTTGCCACCTGGTCGGCTTTCGATCTGATGCGCGACCATATGGATGGCACGACATCCTCTTCACTTTACGAACTGCGGTTGGGACGCGAGAAGTTCGGCAAAGAGACACACGCCTATTCGGTCGCCTGGGCGGATCACGAAATTGCCGAAGCGGTCGGATATGCCGACAAGATCATCTTTAATTCGATTGGCCAGTTGGAACGGTTTGGCAACCAGTCCGCCCATATCCAACGCGGCCTGCGGCTGAACCCGCGCTTTTCCACCAGCAGCTTCGATCTCGCCGACCCGGCACGCCCCTTCAGCCGTCTGGGCGAATGGGATGCAGTAAAGATCGCGGGCGTGATCGACCGGATCAACGGCTTCATGATCCATTACAATTGCGAAAACGCCGATTTCGATCTGTTCGACCGCCAGCTCACGCGGATCGAGGAAGAATTCGGCGCGCTTTTGCGCAAGGTCCAGTGGGTCAGCCTCGGCGGCGGTATCCATTTCACCGGCGAAGGCTATCCGGTAGAACGGCTGACCGCGCGGCTGAAAGCCTTTGCCCAGCGGTTTGCCATCCAAGTCTATCTGGAGCCCGGCGAGGCAGCGATCACCAACTCGACCTCGCTCGAGGTGACGGTGCTGGACCTTTTGGACAATGGCAAGAAGCTGGCCATCGTCGACAGTTCGATCGAGGCCCATATGCTGGACCTTCTGATCTACCGGATACCTGCAAAGATCGCCCCAGATGAGGGGCCGCATGACTATATGATCTGCGGCAAATCCTGCCTTGCGGGTGATATATTCGGGGAATTCAAGTTTCGCACTCCGTTGGCAGTTGGTGACCGGATTTCGGTGCAAGATGCCGCTGGCTACACGATGGTCAAGAAAAACTGGTTCAACGGCGTAAATATGCCAGCGATTGCCCTGCGAGAGCTGGACGGGACGATCCGTCTGGTGCGCGAATTCGGGTATCAGGACTACGCCGACAGCCTATCCTGAGCCCCTCCCTTTCCCCGACTGAAGGAGAAACTCCGATGAAACGGAACCTGCTGATCATTGGCGCCGGGGGCGTCGCGCAAGTAGTGGCCCATAAGGCCGCGCAAAACAACGATGTGCTGGGCGATCTGCATATTGCCAGCCGCACGGCTGCAAAATGCCAGGCCATTATCGAAAGCGTTCACTCCAAGGGCGCGATGAAGGTGCCGGGGGTCTTCAAGGCCCATGCAGTGGATGCGATGGACAGCGCCGCCGTAGCGCGGCTGATCCGTGATACCGGCGCACAGATCGTGATCAACGTCGGCTCTTCTTTCGTCAACATGACGGTTCTTCAGGCCTGCATCGACACGGGCGTTGCCTACATGGATACGGCGATTCACGAGGATCCGAAAAAGGTCTGCGAAACCCCGCCCTGGTATGGCAATTACGAATGGAAACGGCGCGAAGGCTGCAAGGCGGCGGGTGTCACCGCCATTTTGGGCGTGGGCTTTGATCCTGGTGTGGTCAATGCCTACGCGCGGCTGGCGTCGGACGAATATCTGGACCGGGTGGACAGTATCGACATCGTCGATATCAATGCCGGATCGCATGGCCGCTGGTTTTCCACCAATTTTGACCCGGAAATCAATTTCCGTGAATTCACGGGTATCGTCTATTCCTGGCAAAGGGGAAAATGGCAGGAAAACAAGATGTTCGAGGTGGGTCAGACCTTCGATCTGCCCGTAGTCGGCCCCCAAAAAGCATACCTGACAGGCCATGACGAAGTTCACTCCCTGTCAGCGCGCTTCCCGAAAGCGGATGTGCGCTTCTGGATGGGGTTCGGTGATCATTACATCAATGTCTTCACCGTCCTGAAGAACCTTGGCCTTCTGTCGGAAAAGCCGGTGAAAACCGCCGAGGGGCTGGAAGTCGTGCCGCTGAAGGTGGTCAAGGCGGTGCTGCCCGATCCAGCCAGCCTGGCCCCCGATTATGTCGGCAAGACCTGTATCGGCGATGTGGTCAGAGGTTCCAAAGACGGTCAACCCGCCGAGGTTTTCATCTATAACGTTGCCGATCACAAGGAAGCCTATGAGGAAGTTGGAAGCCAGGGCATCTCATACACGGCGGGCGTGCCGCCTGTCGCAGCGGCGATGCTGATCGCCAATGGCACCTGGGATGTCGGCTACATGGCCAATGTCGAGGATCTGGACCCAAAGCCATTCCTGCATCTTCTCAACCACATGGGCCTGCCCACCCGGATCAAGGACACGGATGGCGACAGGGCACTGAACTTCGGCTGAACCCTTTTCCTAGAGCCAGCCGAGTCGGGTCAGCCCCACAACAATCCCGATCAGCACGGGTTGGTGGAGCAGATAGATCATCAGGCTGTGTCGGCCCGGCCAGGCAAGCGCGCGCAGCGTCGCGCCCGGATTGCTTGTGCGCAGCCTGTCCCAAATCCGGGTGCGGGCGCCGATCCTTCCGGCGGCGATGCCGGCCAGAACAGGCGCCAGCCAGGGAAAAGTCGGAACGAAATCCACTGCGAAAACCGGTCGGACAGAAAGGCCTGTCCACAAAAGCCACGATGCGTCGAAGACGGTGCTGCGCAGGTAAGACGGCGCCATCGCCACACCCAGGGCGGCAAGAAGTGTCAGCGGCGCGGGCAGACGCAAGGTCAGAAGGCCAATCAAGCTGGACAAGGCGATCGAATGCAGAATGCCAAAGAACACAAAATTCGGCCCCATCGCATAGCGGGTGACCACGGTTACCAACACCGCGGCCGCAACGATCACCGCTAAACGTTTCAGAAAGCTGCGCCAGCGGATAGCTTGCCCGTGCGCCAGAAAAAGGCTGATGCCTGCGATGAACAGGAAACTGCCCGCCACCAAACGGGCAAAGCTCCACCAGACTCCAGTCTCCATCGTGCCTGGCGAGATATGTCCGAAAGACTCCAGATCGAAGCCGAAATGGTAGATTGCCATGCCAACCAGCGCGACCGAGCGGGCAAGATCAAGGCCAAGGATGCGGTTTCGCACCTTGTCAGTCTGCATATGGATTCTTCGGCCCCCGATCAGCGGACAGTGATCCTTGCCGACGGGCAACCATCTGCTCAATGGCGTCGGCCAAATGCACTTCCGCAATCGCATAGTCACCCCGCGCCACGCGGATCAAGTGCGCCTGGTGCAGCACATCGGCATGGGAATGCCCGGCTGGCGGTTCGAACTTGTAGGTGGCAAGCTCGATCAGAAAACCCAATGGATCACGAAAATAGATCGAATCCATGAAGCCTCGGTCTCGCACGCCGGTGTTCCAGATCCCCCGTTCTTCCAGCCGCGCTGTCACCTGCGTAAAACTGACGCGCGAGACGGAAAAGGCAATGTGATGCACCTCGCCCGGATTGGGTTTTTTCTTCGTAGGGTCAGCCTTGCGGGTTTCGTTCGTGAAAATGGTGATCAGCCGCCCGTCTCCGGGATCGAAGTAAAGATGACCTTCGTTCGGATCGTCCAGATTGGGCTGATCGAAGAGGAAGGGCATGCCCAAAAGCCCCTCCCAGAAGTCGATCGAGGTTTGCCGGTCGGCACCCATAAGGGTGACGTGGTGAAGGCCTTGTGACTGGATCTTTTGCATGGTGCGCCTTTCCTGACGACAAGATTCAGACAGCATGGTGACCCCGGCAGGATTCGAACCTGCGACCTGCCGCTTAGGAGGCGGCCGCTCTATCCCCTGAGCTACGGGGCCTACCGGCCAGCGCCGGGCGCGGGCCCATGCTCTGGATAGTGGCAGGCGGTGTCTTTGGCAAGCTTCCGGGGCGCCATTGGTTCATTGAAGGCCGCACAAGACAGGCGCGCGGCAGGGCCAGCAATTCTTCCAGGCTTGGGCTGTCACGCGGGGCAGACCGACCCAGCGCGGCAGCCCCCACGAACCCGCTGTCGGGAACCACCGGATGGCAGGACCGGAGGGCGTTTACCAAGGCACAACCAGGCCTGACGAAATAGTCATTGCCACAAGTATTCGTTTGTGAATGGTCTATTTTCACATGGATTCCACCGAAGATCAGCGGAGGCGATATGCGGCTCAAAGGCAAGACGATCCTGATCACGGCCGCAGGGCAGGGCATTGGCCGCGCATCAGCGGTTGCCTGCGCTGAAGAAGGCGCGCGGGTGATTGCCACCGATCTGAACGATGGTCTTCTGGCCGGGCTGAATGGGATGGACCTGCTTCGACTGGATGTGACCGATGCGACCGCGATATCGGCGCTGGCGGCCAAGGTCGGGCCATTGGACGGGCTTTTCAACTGCGCAGGCTTCGTTCACAACGGCACCATACTCGACGTGACCGACGAAGACTGGGACTTCGCATTCCGCCTGAATGTCACCGCGATGATGCAGATGATCCGCACCTTCATGCCGGGGATGTTGGAGCAGGCGAAGGCTACTGGCACAGCGTCCATACTGAACATGGCGTCGGTTTGTTCCTCGCTGAAAGGGTTCACGAACCGGACGGCCTACGGCGCAACCAAGGCGGCAGTCATTGGGCTGACCAAGGCGGTTGCGGTCGATTTCGTCACCAAAGGCGTGCGCTGCAATGCGCTTTGCCCTGGCACGGTCGATACGCCCAGTTTGCGCGGAAGGATCGCCGCTGCGGCCGACCCGGTGCAAGCGGAAAAAGACTTCATCGCCCGCCAGCCCATGGGTCGGCTGGCGACTGTCGAGGACATAACGCCGATGGTTGTCTATCTTCTGTCGGACGAAAGCCGCTTTGTCAGTGGGCAGGCCATGCTGGTCGACGGCGGTGTCACGATCTGATCCTCAGGCACGCGATGTCCGGCATTTCGCGGCGGTATCGACGGTGATCCATATCCCTTTAGGGCCAGATTGGACCGGACCCACGCGGCGGATTAGTGAAACTGTATAGGCGTCATCGGAAGCATTGAAGGGCGATCGGGCTGAAAAGAATATCGACACGGGCGCTTGTTGCGACGACAAGTTGAAGATCGACGACCCGGACATTTGCGGCCGTCCTTTACGATTGATCATGGACCGACCGGGGGCTGCTGTCCACGGCCCATTCCGGAATGAGGACTAAATGAAGCTTCTGCGTTACGGCCCCGTGGGCCAGGAAAAACCGGGCCTTCTGGATAGCGAAGGCAGGGTCCGCGATTTGTCGGACCATGTGACGGATATTGCGGGTACCGCACTCTTGCCCGAAGGCATTGCGAAGCTCGCCGCTCTGGATGTGACAAATTTACCCTTGGTTGCGGGCGTTCCGCAGAAGGATCTGCGACTAGGGCCCTGCGTGGGGGCCATCGGCAAATTCATCTGCATCGGTCTCAATTATGCCGATCATGCCGCCGAAAGTGGAATGCAGGTTCCGCCGGAACCAGTGATCTTCAATAAATGGACCTCAGCAATTGTGGGTCCCGATGATGATGTGGAAATTCCACGTGGGTCCGCCAAGACGGACTGGGAGGTGGAACTGGGCGTCATCATCGGCAACGGTGGGAAGTATATCGAAGAGAAAGACGCACTGGCGCATGTAGCGGGCTATTGCGTCATCAATGACGTAAGCGAGCGTGAATATCAGTTCGAACGATCCGGCACTTGGGACAAAGGCAAGGGCTGCGACACCTTCGGCCCGATCGGCCCTTGGCTGGTCACCCCGGACGAGGTGGGCGACATCGGCGATCTTCGGATGTGGTTGGAGGTGGACGGCAAGCGGTTCCAGAATGGTTCGACAGCCACGATGGTTTACCGGGTACCGTTTCTTATTTCCTACGTCAGCCGCTTCATGTCCTTGCAGCCGGGTGACGTGATTTCCACAGGCACGCCCCCCGGCGTTGGCAGCGGGCAAAAGCCGCCGGTCTACCTCAGGGGCGGCGAGGTGATGCGCCTTGGGATCGAAGGGTTGGGCATCCAAACGCAGCGCGTCGTGAAGACATGAGCAAAGTCGTCGGTCAGCGTCCGGCGGACGTGCGGTTCCCTGCGTTGACCCGTGTTGGCGGGACAAGTGCGGTGAACCCGGACCCCGCCATACCGCCGGCCCGTGGCTTTAGGGCCTTGTGAGGAAGAAAGGGGTTTGCTTCGGGGGCGATAACCTTTTTAAGCTACCGGCAAGCATCGTCCTTCAGGCCAGAGGAATCGGCATGGCGCCCACGGATATGAAACGCACCCTGACGCTCCGCGATGTGTCCGAAGCTTCGGGCGTGTCTGAAATGACAGTCAGCAGGGTGTTGCGCAACCGGGGCGACGTTTCCGACGCCACCCGCGACAAGGTGCTAGAGGCGGCGCGCCGCCTTGGGTATGTGCCGAACAAGATCGCCGGCGCGCTCGCCTCACAGCGGGTCAATCTGGTAGCGGTGGTCGTGCCGTCACTTTCCAACCTCGTCTTTCCCGAAGTGCTGAGCGGCATTTCCGAGGAGTTGGAGGACACCGGCCTGCAGCCGGTCTTCGGTGTCACCAACTATTCGGCCGAAAAAGAAGAGGCGGTGCTTTACGAAATGCTGTCCTGGCGGCCATCGGGGGTAATCATCGCCGGGCTGGAACATTCACCCCATGCCCGCGCCATGATGGCCAATTCAGGCATCCCTATCGTAGAGATCATGGATGTCGATGGCGAGCCGATTGACTCGGTTGTGGGCATTTCCCACAAGCGCGCTGGCCTTGAAATGGCACGCGCGATACTCAAGGCTGGGTATCGCAAAATTGGCTTTCTTGGCACAAAGATGCCAGACGACCACCGCGCGCGCAAAAGGCTGGAAGGTTTCGAGGCCGGTTTGGCCGAAGCGGGGGTGGAACTGGCCGACAGAGAATTCTATTCCGGCGGCTCAGCGCTTCTAAAGGGGCGCGAAATGACGGAAGCAATCCTGAAGCGCTCGCCAGAGCTTGATTTTCTTTATTATTCCAATGACATGATCGGCGCCGGGGGTCTTCTTTTCTGCCTTGATGCCGGGATCGATGTGCCGGGCAAGCTGGGGCTTGCCGGGTTCAACGGGGTCGATCTTTTGGAAGGGTTGCCTCGTCGTCTGGCAACGATGGATTCGTGCCGCCGTGAAATCGGGCGACGCGCGGCGGAAATCATCGCCGGCCACAGCCACACCGGCTTGATCGGCGGCGAAAGGATAGAACTTACGCCGACACTTCAGCTTGGCGATACGATCCGCCGGGCCTAAGCTTTCGCCCGTTGCCGCAGAACATAGATATCCATGATCCAGCCATGTCTGGCGCGGGCTTTTGCCCGGGTCTCGACGATCTCTTCTGCCACCACCGACAGCGGGCCGGACAGGATGATCTGATCCTTCATCCCCACATAGGCGCCCCACCAGATGCTGACACCAGCGGGGTCAATCGCGCGGAACGAACACTCGCCATCCAGCATGATTGCCAAAGTATCCACCCCTTCTGGCCATCCCAATTCGCGCAAGCGGCGGCCGGTGGTCACGGTGAAGGGCGCACCGATCTCATTGATCGGAATGGCATGAGCGGCGGTCAGCGCCTGTAGCGAGGTGATGCCGGGGATGACCTCGATGACAAGTGGAAGCGTCCGGGCGACCCTTTCGGCGATCCTCAGCGTGCTGTCGTAAAGTGAGGGATCACCCCAGACCAGCAAGGCCACCCGCCCGCAAGCGCCGACTTCAGCCAGAATGGTTTCCGTCCAGACCCCGGCAATCGCATCATGCCAGTCTTCCACCCTTTGTCCGTAATCGGCGGTCGCCTCATCGCGCACCGGAAGGTCAAAACCGACGATCCGTGTTGCAGGGTTAGTCAGCACATCGGCGCAGATGCTGCGGCGCAATTCCGCCAGATCGGCTTTCGATTCCCCTTTTTCGGGGATCATCACCAGATCGGCCCCGTTCAGAGCCTTGATCGCCTGCAGGGTCAGATGATCCGGGTTGCCGGTTCCAATCCCGACGAGGATAAGGTTGATCATGGCGGCTCTCCCTTCCCGGCCCTCTTTGCCAAAAGACCCCGTGCAAGTCCATGCACGGGGTCCCTGCGTTCTTTTGGGCAGGATCAGGCCTGCTTGCCGGTCCAGAGCCGGGCAGCGATAGCCCCCAGCGCCAGCCACGCCACAAGCCCCACCGCCAGCGACGAAGCCGCGAACTTCGATGCAAGTTCGGGCGGAGCGATGCCGGAGAAGCCCTCGGGTTCGGGCGCACCGACTAGATGCGGCAACCCCAGAAGCACCAGCGCCCCGATCCAGGCCGGAACACTGCGCCCGAAGGCCAGAAGCGCAAGGCCCGCCGCCGTCGCAATCGCCGTGCCCACCCACCAGATCTGACGGCTTTCAAGTGCAGCGGCCATCGTGCCGGGCAATTCCGGTTCAAGCCCTACCGCAGGCGCAAGTTGGATACTGGCGAAGCCGGCCAGCCCCCACAAAAGCCCCGCCTTCAAATCCGGCCGATGGCCGATCATTTCTGCGGCAGCAAAGCCCGCCACCACAATCAGCGCAAAGCCGCTGTAGGTCAGCGTCGCAAACAGCGCCGTCAGCCCATGCCGTTTCAAAGGCGAGACTTCCTCACCTGCTTCATGGCCATGCTCGTAGCCGTCTGCGGCGGGTTCCACGGCAGCATCCGTTGCCTGTGACGTGGCCACACTTGTGTCAGCACCCATTTCAGCATGATCATCGTCATGCCCATCCGCAGTTTGAGTGGCGCCCGCGAAATGCACGCGCGCACCCGTTTCATACTCCTCTGCCAGAAGGATCAGTTTTTCGACAAATACGAATTGCAGCAGGGCCGCAAGCAGCCCCGCCGCAAAGCCAGCAAACAGCGCGCTGGGCAGCATACGTTGGATCATTATGTGACCGAAAGGTCTGCCTTAGTGGCAGGGAAAGCCGGTCGAGTGGCGCATGTCGTGCGCTGCATCATGCAGCGTGGCCGAGCTGGCCAGCCCCGACATGAAGATCGTCGCAGCGCCAAGGCAAGCCACGAAAAGGATCGACATAAGCCCAGAAGTGGATTTGGCGGCGGTCGTGTTAATCGCGTTCATAGTCGTCTCCATATGCCGTCACACCCGACGGCGTTCGCGTTTCACTCTGCACGGCCGGTCTCCTGACTTGCGGGTCAAAGCCAGCTTCCCGCCTTCCCGGAGGATCTCCCCCAGTGGCCGTTGGAAAGCCGCTCGCCGCTTACAGTCGCGGGGGCGGTTGGGGCCTTGGGTGCCGCCTTTGGTCCACCCTTCCCCATTCCCGTTTCAGTTCCTGACGCTTCGCGCCCTTGGAACACCGTGCAAAACCATCTGGACCAGCGGCGGCCACCCGGTCAAGGCTGAAAGCGGCAGAGCAATGTCGGCGGGCGACGATTCCCGTCTTTGCTGTGATAAATTGGCCCGGCCCCACCAGCCAACCTTCAGTCTGGCTCAAATATTCCGGTTGGGCAGAACCCTGTCGGCGGGTCGCCACACAAAGATGCGTCAGAACTCAGCCGGGGATTCGCGCAATGGCCTTGGCCCGAAGTGCGCCCAAAGGCCGCGCATCAGTCAGATCGCCATCGGCTGAGGCCAGATAAAGGCGCGCAAAGGTCAGGATGTCGGGCATGTCGTCCAAGGTGATCTCGCCGAAAAGATAGGCCATCTTCCCCGGTGCTCGGAAGGCGAGCGTCGATTGGCGCGTGCAGCCTGACATGCAGCCGGTCTCACGCACCTCCAACACCATCCCGGCATCGGAAAGGGCTGCGCGCAGGCCGTCCGCAAACCCCGCTCGTCCGGCCGGGCAAAGCGCGCAGACGGTCGCAACCGTGCCGCTCATCCCTCGACCAGCGGCCCGAGCAGGATCAGCGCCGGCCCGTCAGACGCTTCTTCTGCGATCAATCGTTCCATGCTCGCCAAAGTTCCCCGAACCAGCTTTTCCTCTGGTGTAGACACGCTTTCGGCAAGAAGGGCCGGTGTATCGGGCGACATGCCCGCACCTGTAAGCCGCCGGGTCAGCTCACCAAAGGTCCGCTTGCCCATGAAGATTACCGTTGTCGCCTGAGGATCGGCCAAAGCAGCAAAATTAAGATCTTCTGGCAAAGCGCCGGTCACATCATGGCCAGTCACAAACTGCACCCGTCGTGCTGTCAACCTACGTGTTAACGGAATGCCCGCCGCCGCCGCCGCCGCCATGGCCGAGGTGACGCCGGGGATGATCTCGTAGCCGATCCCGGCTTCACGGCACGCGACGATCTCTTCCTCTAGCCGCCCGAAAAGGCCCGAATCGCCCGATTTCAGACGCACCACCCTGGCCCCGGTCTTCGCATAATCGACCAGCAACCTGCTCACATGATCCTGCTTTGGTGAAGGTCGGCCGGCGCGTTTGCCCACGCCCACCAGATCAGCGCCTTCGCGCACATGGGCCAGAATCGGGCCTGCGGAAAGATCATCAAACAGCACCGCATCCGCCGCCTGCAGACGTTTCACAGCCTTCAGGGTCAACAGATCCGGATCGCCGGGGCCGGATGAGACGAAACTGACAAACCCGCTCATGTCGCCTCCGCGATCAGGTGAAAGAAAGTTCCGGTGGCCAGACCACGTCGCGAGCCGGTCTCGGGAACCGCCTCGCCAGTTGCATCAGTCACGCGCGCCAGCGCCATATCCGGTTGGCTGACAATTGTCGAATAGTGGAATTCATGCCCTCGCAGTCGCGCGCCAGCGGCATATCCGGGCATGTCCGCGCCAAGCTCTGCCAGACGATAACCCAGATGCATGCGCCGCGCCGCATAGCTGGTCACCAGCCCCAGAAGGCCCGCCATCTCGTGGCTTACACCTGCTTTGTCGATGATCGCCGCTCCCATCACCATGTAGCCCCCGCATTCGCCATGTACTGGCCGGGTCTGGCCAAAGCCAAGCAGCCCTGCGCGAAAGCAGGCCGCTGCCGCCAGCCGACCGCCATGCAACTCCGGGTAACCACCGGGCAGCCAACAGCAATCTGCCGTCGGGTCGGGGGCTTGATCCGCCAGCGGCGAAAACGGCAAGATTTCCGCCCCCGCCCGCCTCCAGCCCTCCAGAAGATGTGGATAAACAAAGGAAAATGCCTGATCCCGCGCCAGCGCGATCCGCTGACCGGGTGGTCTGACCGGCAAAGGTGTGGCGGGCATCAACCGGGTGGGTCGCGCCGCCGACCGCAGTGCGTCCAGATCAATATTATCGGCGATGAACCTCCCGGCCTCGGTGGTGATCCGGTCCAGATCCGGCGTCTCTTCTGCCTGCACCAGCCCAAGATGCCGCTCGGGCATCTCTATCGTGGCGCGCCGTGGCAGAGCCCCGAAAACGCGGATGCCCGCCGCTTCCATCCCTGAACGCACCAAAGCTTCATGCCGCGGGCTTGCAACGCGGTTCAGTACGACCCCGGCCAAAGCTACGTCCGCCCGCATTCTGGCAAATCCAAGTGCCACCGCTGCCGCCGACTGCGCCTGACCCGATACATCCAGCACGAGAACCACCGGCCAGCCAGTCAAGGCTGCCATATCGGCGCTGGCCCCGGTTCCACATTCACCGGGTCGGGCTACCCCGTCGAACAGCCCCATAGACCCTTCGGCAAGGATCAGATCGGCCCCCTCTGCCGTGCCGATCAGCCCTCCGATGCGGTCCGCCCCCATCGCCCAACTGTCCAGATTGACCGAAGCCCGCCCCGACGCCACGCGGTGAAAGGCCGGGTCAATATAGTCCGGCCCGCTTTTGAAGGGCTGCACGGTCAGCCCTCGCGCCCGGAACGCCGCAAGCAACCCCAGCATCAGGGTCGTCTTGCCTGTCCCCGAGGCAGGGGCGGAAATCATCAGACCTGCCGGAACCCGCATCATAGCTCTTTCATCTTGGTCCAAATACTCCGGGGGGTCCGGGGGGCAGCGCCCCCCGGCGGGTCGGCCCGGCGTAGCCGGGACGAAAATGGCCTGCTGTTCACGCTTCCTCCGGAAA
>CANJQT010000080.1 GCA_947476475.1 Paracoccaceae bacterium
GCTTGTGTTGCCGTGCCGTCCGCGTCTCGCGCATGTCGCCTTGGGTGCAGGTAAACGTGCCCCCCAATCCGAGCACATGCCGTTCCAGCAAGAAGTGTCCGAGCTCGTGCGCAATGCCGCGTCCCCGTACCGGAACGAGCCCGGAGGGACCCGGGCGCAGGCCCCAGCAACGCTCTGCGGCCCGGCGAAGTCCAGTCTATTTGGAAGCGCTGCTGTGCCGAAAAAAGACGGGCATTCCTGTCAAAAATGTTCCCTGTATGTTTCCGTCCTCGACAGCCCGAAAACCGCCTGTTAACCTGATGAGTGAACCAACAATGAAAGCAAACAATCATGGCTCAGGCCAAGGAAAATACTCATGTCCAATACTCTCGAACATATTGCGCCAGGGGCGCTGCGCCCCTGGACCCGTAACGCCCGTACCCATTCCAAGAAACAGCTGAAGCAGATCGCGGAGTCGATCCGGACCTTCGGCTTTACCAATCCCGTGCTGATAGACCAGGCGAATAACATCCTGGCAGGTCATGGCCGCGTCGAAGCCGCCAAACTTCTCGGTCTCTCTGAGGTACCCTGCGTTCGAATTGAACACATGTCCGAAGCCGAGAAACGCGCCTATGTCATTGCTGACAACAAACTTGCCCTGAATGCCGGCTGGGATGAAGAGCTCCTCGCCATTGAACTTCAGGGCCTCCTGGCCACGGAAGACATCGGCTTTGACATTGGGGTGATCGGCTTCGATGTCGCGGAAATCGACAGCCTCGTGGACGGGTTGGCTCCGGAAGACCCCGGGGATCCCGCCGATGACGTCCTCCCCGACAGTGCGCCCCGGCGCGTCAACGCCGGCGACACCTGGCAATTGGGCGCGCACCGGCTCGCCTGCGGCGATGCGCTTGACCCGGAGGTGGTGGCCGCGCTGATGGAGGGCGATCGGGCGCGCATGGTGTTCACGGACCCGCCCTACAACGTCAGGATCGACGGGCATGTCGGAGGTTCGGGCAAGATCAAGCACCGCGAGTTCGCGATGGCCTCGGGCGAGATGACAGAAGGGGAGTTCACCGCCTTTCTGACCAAGGCCTTGCAGAACCAGGCCGATCACAGCGTCGATGGATCGATCCACTTCATCTGCATGGACTGGAGGCACATGCGCGAGATGCTGGCGGCGGGAGAGAGTGTCTATGACGAGATGAAGAACCTGATCGTCTGGGCCAAGGACCAGGGCGGGATGGGCACTTTCTACAGATCGCGCCATGAGCTGATCTTCGTCTTCAAGAAGGGCACGGCGCCCCACACCAACAGCTTCGAGCTCGGCCAGCACGGGCGCTACCGGACGAACGTCTGGAATTACCGGGGTGCGAATGCAATGCGCAAGGGCAGGATGGACGAGTTGCGGCTGCATCCGACGGTCAAGCCAGTGCAAATGATCGCAGATGCCATCCGCGACGTCTCTGGCCGCGCCGAGATCGTGCTGGACGTGTTCGGGGGTTCAGGTTCCACACTGATCGCTGCGCAAAAGACTGGCCGACGCGCCCGACTTGTCGAACTCGATCCGATCTATTGCGACCGGATTCTGACCCGGTGGGAATTGCTGGCCAAAGACACAGCTGAACAACTGGTCTGCGGTTGGCCACAGGCCGGAGTTGTTGCTCTTGAGGCCGCACAATGACGGCGCCGCGCAAACCCGGGCCGGGCAACCCCGGTTCACTCCTCGCCCGCCCTGGCTATGATGTTGGCTATGGCAAGCCGCCTGAAAGCGGGCGGTTCCAAAAAGGCAAATCCGGCAATCCGAAGGGGCGACCCAAAGGGGCAAGAAACCTTCAGCCAGCCCTCAATGAAGAACGTATGATGAGTATCATTTTTGAAGAGGCCTACCGCCCCATCACGGTCAGGGAAGGCACGCGCAACATTACCGTGCCGATCGCAAGCGCCGTGATGCGCTCCGTGGCCGTCAATGCGGTAAAAGGAAACCATCGTTCACAGCGTCTCTTTGCCGAACTCCTGGCGAGTGCCGAGGCCGCCAAAAAGGCGTTTTACGAGGCCTGGCTCGAAGCGGCGATCGAGTACAAGTTCGGGGCGGCGCGAGAAATCGACCGTCGGAAGCGGCGCGGGATCACCGACGTTGACGATATATTGCCGCACCCCGATCACGTCGTGATCGACGTGCGCAATGGGACGGCAAGGGTTGTAGGTCCAGCCACCCGCGAAGAGAAGGCGAAATGGGACGAATGGATGGCACGCAAGGTCGCCTTCGAAGATGAGTTGGCAGGTCTTCTTGAGGAATGGCAAGGTGCGGCTGACGAAGAAGAGCGCAATGTCATTCTCGACGATATCGAAAGCGCTCAGAAGGCCATCAGCACCATAGCGCGTTTGCTCGATCTCGGCGGATGACCTGGCAAAAAATCAGTGAGCTGTCCTACCTAGACATGGAAGACCACCCATCGCCAGAACCACGGTCGTCCATAGGTTTGAAGCAGCACGTGGGTCGTGCGGCAGCCACTCGTTGAGATTGTTGATGATTGCAATCTCCCGGCCTTCAGGCTCATAACCTGAAGGCCGCAGGTTCAAATCCTGCCCCGGAAACCAAAAACACTGAATAATATCAAAGACATGTGCGCCGTCCTGCGGGGCGGTTTTTGCTTAGGCGCAATTCTTGTCAACACCTGGTCAACGATTTGCGAGTCCCCCCTTAGCGAGCGAGACAATCAAGTCCCCATTGGCGAAGAAGAGCCGAGCAAGTCATCCGGGCACCGATCGATCTGGTGCAGTCGGCCCTTGCGTGTGCAGTTGCCGCCACTTAGCGCCTCCGAGCGTACGATGACCGACTGCCGTACAATATGCTGAGAATACGACGGTCAGTCTCTGCAAGGGTCCGAAGCAGCGCGCCTTGAGCCGCCGATCAAGGTTGCTGTCCTCCCTAGTCGCAGCACAAGCTGACCCGACTGACAATGAGTCGGCGGTGACAACGGACGACGGCGTTCGCAGAAAAGACGCAAGGGGCGGACAGCTGTCGCTTGCGGCATCGGTTTCAGGCGGCGGCTTTCGGACAGACTCGCAGCTGGAACCATCGGCTGCCAAAACCTGCCGCACTGTTCCGTGCATTGCATTCGAATTGACAAACTTCGCTGCAAGATGCTCCATGGGGCCAGAGCTGCCCCCGATGTGAAAATCCCTGACTGGAGCAATGCGATATGTCTTTTCGACCGCCGGAAACTTATGAAGAACTGATCCGGCTGATCCATGATCGGTATGACGACATGTCGAAGTCCTACCAGAAAATCGCGGTCTATCTGACGCAGAACCCAAACGATGTCGCGGTGCTGTCCGTCAATGCCATTGGCCAAAAGTGCGGAATCCACGCCTCCAGCTTTGTGCGCTATGCACAATCGCTGGGGTACAAGGGCTTCAAGGAGCTTCAGGGCGTATTCCAGCGGCGCCTTTCGACAGCGGCACCGGGGTTTGATGCGCGGGTCAAGGCGCTTGAGGCGGAACTGGGTGGAGCGCGCGAGGGCGACCTTGGTCTGCTGCGCGATCTGGTCGCGCGTGATGTGGCGTCCTTGCAGGAGCTGTTGGCCAGTATTGATCCTGCGGCGATGGCAACCGCCGCTGGCTTGATGGAAGCGGCAGATACGGTTTACCTGATCGGGCAACTTCGATCTGCCCCGGTCGTCGATCTGCTGCGGTATGTGCTGACAATGCTGGGCAAGCGCACGGTGCTACTAGATGCAAGCGGTGGGCTTGCCACTCACATGGCAAAGGTCGCGCGGCCGACAGACGTTCTATTCGTGGTGTCGTTCCGATTTTACGCGACAGAGGTCGTGAACGTGGCCGAGGAAACGGCGGCGCGCGGCGTGCCGATCATTGCCCTGACCGACAGCACACTGTCGCCCTATGCAAAGCTCGCGCGCATCCTGTTTGCTGTGCCGGAACACGAATACACATTCTCTCGGAGCCTGGCCGCTCCGATGTGTCTGGCACAAGCGCTGAGCGTCGCTTTGGCGGCGCGTCTGCAAAAGAATACCGACGCGCCGCGTATTCCCGTGGTGACGGGCCCTTAGATCTGCATCGGGCCTTTCGGAACTGGCATTCCTTCTGCCACCGCGCCCCAGACCGACTGGTCAAAGTTGATGATGGCGCCGGTCATCAGTCCTGCATCGTCCGAGACAAGGAAGTTCACCGCCCGTGCGGCCTCGTTCGGATCGACCAGCCGTCCGAATGGCAGGGCGGCTGCCGCCTTGGCTTCCCAGTCGGGATCACCTCCGTCTGCCTGGATCTCGCGTTCATGGTCTGAAGCCATCCACCCCACATTCAGCTGATTCACCCGGATGCGGTTGGCCATAACTGAGAACGCGGTGTTTGCGGTAAGAGTGGTCAGCGCGCCTTTGCTGGCACAATAGGCGTTGATGAAGGGTTGCCCGGCCAGGGCCGAGATCGAGCCGATATTGCAGATAGCGCCCTCGATGCCTTTGGCGATCATCAGGCGGATCGCTTCCTGCATCAGGAAGTAGGGACCGCGGACATTGGTGTTGAAAAGGGCGTCGAAGGTCTCGGGTGAGGTATCGACGATCGTACCGCGCGCGGTTGACGCGCCGGCGTTCACCAGAACGTCGATACGACCGAAAAGACGGTCCGTTTCAGCAATAACCATGCGGCAGTCTTCGACACGTGCGAAGTCGGCCTGAAGGAAATGTGCCCAGATGCCGTGCGCCTCGGCAATCTCACGCGCGACATGCGTCCCGCGTTCAACGTTGCGGCCGGTGATGACAATTCCCTTCGCGCCCGCGGCGGCCAACCTCCGGGCGATGGCTGCGCCGAGGCCCTGTGTGGCACCAGTGACGACGCAGATCTTGCCGTCCATACGGTTCCCAGAGAACTCGGTCATTGCACGACCTCATACCCTGCCGCGGCCATCACGCGCAGCAGTTCCTTGTGACCCTTCTTGGCCATCTCCAGAGGCGGAGAGACCTTGGGGTCCTGTTCTGCCTCGACAACGAACCAGCCTTCATACCCTTTCGCTGCCAGCGCCTTCACGATGTCCTCGAAATCCAGCGATCCGTCGCCCGGCACGGTAAAGGCACCCTTCACGACGGCGTCGAGGAAGGACTCCTTGCTGCGGTCCAGACCATCGACCACGGTGCGGCGGATGTCCTTGGTGTGGACGTGGGTGATCCGCTTCCAGTGGTTTTCAATGACTCGCAGGTTGTCGCCTCCCGCAAAGGCCATGTGGCCGGCATCGAACAACAGCGGCACGGTCGAATGCTTCATCAGCAGGTCAAGCTCGGCCTCTGTCTCGATGGCAGCGGCCATGTGGTGATGATAGCTGATCGGCATGCCGTTGGCCGCGCACCAGTCTGCAAAGTCGCTGATCTTGCGGCCGTAGACCGAAATTACGGCCTCGGTCAGTTTCGGTTTGGTCGCAAGGGGGGCGGATTTGATGCCCTGAACCGAGCGCGCAGTTTCACCATAGACGATGCAGGGGGCCATTGCGCCTTTGAAGAAGGCATGTTGTTGCGCGATCCGGTCCTTCTCGACCTCGATGTCACCATCGAGGAGCAGTCCCGAGAACCAGCCACCACAGACCGAGATACCGTATTTCGCAAGGATCGGACCAAGCTCGGCCATGTCCATCGGAAAGCGTCGGCCGGTTTCCATGCCGGTAAAGCCCGCGACGGACGCCTGCCGCAAGCATTCCTCAAGGCTGACGTCATCCGACAGTTCCGCCAGATCGTCGTTCCACCACGCGATGGGGGCAATTCCAAGTTTCGCTTTCATTGTCAAACTCCAACGCGCTGCTTGGCGCGAATCTCAATCTGGCTCTCGCGGGCCTTGTTCACGGTCTCGCGGTCTGACACTTCCGGCACGCCGACATCCCAATCGGCATCGCCGGGCACCCATGCGTAAGCATCGGTCACGATGCTGATCACGGTGGTCCGATCAGTGCCCTTGGCCCATTCGAGGGCGGCCTCAAGGTCGGCGAGGCTTTCGCAGGACCGCGCGGCAGCACCCATCGCCTCGGCATGCTTGGCAAAGTCGACATGCACGGGATTGTCTTTGTCCTTGATCCGGCAGTCTTTCAGAAGGTTGTTGAAGCCCGGCACGCCCTTGAACTGCTGCAACCGGCTGATGACGGCATAGCCGCCGTTGTCGCAGACGATGACGATCATCTTGTGACCGGAAAGCACCGTGGAATAGATGTCCGAGTTCATCATCATGTAAGTACCGTCGCCCAGCATGACGATGGGCGTTCCGCCAACACCGCCGGGGCCGTCCTGCGCCATGGCGCAGCCCCATCCGGCCGCGATTTCGTATCCCATGCAGGAAAACCCAAACTCGAGGTCGAAGGTGTTGGGCGCCTTCACCCGCCATCCCTTCATGACTTCCCCTGGAATCCCGCCGGCAGCCGCAATCAGGGTGTCATTGTCACCGGCCCAGCCGTTCACAACATTCACAACCTGCGCATAGGTCGGCACCGGCGTATTCGTCGGGGCCTGGTGCTTGTCGAGCAGCGCGTTCCAATCGGCGAACAGCTCATTGGCATGGACCATATGACCCGCCGGCGCCTTCCACGCGCCCAGCTGTGCATCGAGATCATCGATGCCTTCGAGCGCGTCGCTGACGACAGCCAACGCCCGATGCTTCAAAGCGTCCGACCGTGCGGCGTTGATCGAAATGAACCGGGCATCTTGCGAGAACGCGGTCCACGACCCAGTTGTGAAGTCCATCAGACGCGTCCCGATTGCCAAGATGACGTCCGCTTCTGCGGCAAGGGCATTGGCTGAGGTCGAACCGACGATGCCGATAGGCCCGGCATGGACCGGGTGGCTGTGGGTGAGCGCACCTTTCCCAGCGATGGTCTCCACCACAGGGATGCCCCGTTCAGCTGCGAACCGGGCCAGCGCCGTTTCTGCACCGGAGTACCGAACACCACCGCCCGAAATGATCAGGGGCTTCTTGGCCGTCCGCAGAAGGGCGGCAGCGGCTTCAGAAGCCTTGCGGTCGGGGCGCGGACGGGGAATGGACCAGAGCCGTTCTTCGAAGAATTCCACCGGATAATCGAAGGCAATTTCTTGGGTGTCCTGTGGCAGCGCAAGGAAGGCCGGGCCGCAGTCAGCGGGGTCCAGCATCGCGCCGACGGCCTGCGGCAGCGACTGGAGGATCTGTGCGGGGTGCGTGATGCGATCCCAATAGCGCGTCACAGCCTTGAATGCGTCGTTCACCGTGATGGTCGGATTGCCGTAGTGTTCGACCTGCTGCATTACGGGATCGGGCACGCGATTTGTGAACGTGTCCCCCGCGATCAGCAGGACCGGCAGCCGGTTTGCATGGGCCGTGCCTGCAGCCGTGACCATGTTCAGCGCACCCGGCCCGATTGAGGAGGTGGCGATCATGATCTGCCGACGTCGCTTGGCCTTCGCATAGCCGATAGCCGCCAGTGCCATGGACTGTTCGTTCTGCCCGCGCCAGGTCGGCAACTTGTCCTGAACCGCCTCAAGCGCTTCAGAGAGGCAGGTGACGTTGCCGTGGCCGAAAATTCCAAACACACCGCCGAACAACGGCACTCGTGCGCCGTCGATCTCGGTCATCTGCACGGTCAGCCATTTGACCAGCGCTTGGGCCATGGTCAGGCGAATCGTTCTGCGGTCCATCCCTGTTTCCTCCTCCTCGAAAGCTCTGCGAACTTAACCTCACGCATTAATAGTTGACAATAGGCGTTCAACGCAATGAATATTGCTCAACTGAATCGGGAGGAAAACTATGATCCGGATCGCTGTGCTCGGTTGCGGGCGCATCGGCGTGATGCATGCCGCAAACATCGCCGCCCATCCGCGGGCCACGCTTGCGGGCGTCTACGATATCCACGCCCCCGCCGCTGCTGCGGTGGCCAAGAAGACCGGAGCGGAAGTGTTCTCGTCGGTCGAGGCCGTGCTGGCATCTGACAGCGTTGATGCCGTCCTCATCGCCACTGCAACAGACACGCATGCCGATCTTCTGGAAATGGCAGTTGCGGCGGGCAAGCCAGTGCTCTGCGAAAAGCCGATCGACCTCAGCCTCGACCGCGTCAACCGCTGTGCAGCAACCATTGCCGGTAGTGCGTTGCCGATTCAGCTTGGCTTTGTGCGGCGCTTTGACCCCGGCCACGCCGCCGTGCGCCGGGCCATCGTTCAGGGTGATATCGGCGAACTGCATCAGGTGGTGATCACCTCCCGCGATCCTGGCCTTGCGCCAAAGGCCTACCTGCGGGTTTCGGGCGGCATCCTGCGCGACATGACGATCCATGATCTCGACATGGCGCGCTTCATTCTGGGCGAAGAAGTGACGCAGGTCTTTGCCACCGGCTCGCGGCTGGTTGACCCTGATCTGATGGAAAAGCTTGGTGATCACGACACGCTGACCGTTGTCCTGACGACGGCAAGCGGCAAGCAGGCCATCATCACCAACTCGCGCCGCGCTACCTATGGCTACGACCAGCGGGTCGAGGCCTTGGGAACCAAGGGGATGGCGATCTCGGAAAACCGCCGTCCTCACGAGATGACGCTGCACACGGCTGTTTTCACCGATCGGGCCGAGCCTTTGCTCAACTTCTTCATCGAGCGGTATCGGGAAGCATTCGATGCCGAGATTTCCGAATTCGTCGATGCGGTAGAGTCTGGCCGCGCGCCTTCTGTTGGGTTCGAAGACGGACGGCTGGCGCTCGTTCTTGCCGAAGCCGCGCTGAAATCCATTGCCGAGGCCCGTGTCGTGGCCGTGAAGGAGATCGCCTGATGTATGCCCCGTTCGGACTTTTCGTCGCCGGCGAATGGCGCGGCAGCGCCAGCGGTGCTACCGCGCCAGTCTTCAGCCCGGTGACAGAGCTTTCGCTTGGTGATTGCCCCGTTGCGACCGAGGCCGATACGGCAGCGGCGATCTATGCAGCGCAGGCAGGCCTTGCGGCATGGTCCGCGACACCGGCTTTCACGCGCGCCGATGCAATGCACCGGATCGCGGACGAAATGCTGCGCCGCACGGACGAGGCTGCGCGGATGATCAGCCTGGAAACCGGCAAGCCCATCGCCCAGTCGGGGCGGGAATGGGGCCTCTGCATCGATCAGTTCCGTTGGTATGCCGAAGAAGCGCGCCGCATCTATGGCCGCATCATTGAGTCCCGCGTGCCAGGCGGGCGTTTTGAGGTCCACCACGAACCCGTGGGGATCGTCGCCGCCTTTACCGCCTGGAACTTTCCCGCAGCCCTGATTGCACGCAAGGTCGCTCCTGCCTTGGCTGCGGGCTGTTCCATCATCGTCCGCCCTTCGTCTCAGACACCGGGCGTGGCGATGGTGATGGTTGACTGCGTCCGTGCCGGAACCCTACCGGCCGGCGCGGTCAACCTGGTTATCGGGCCGACAGCGGCGACCTATGCTTCCCTGATGGCCGACAAGCGCGTGCGCAAGGTGTCGCTGACCGGATCGACCCGTGTGGGACAGCAGATGATCCGCGACGCAGCCGCGACCCTGAAGAAAGTGTCGATGGAGCTGGGTGGCAACGCGCCCGTCATCGTCTATGACGACGCCGATCTTGAAGCCTGCCTTAACGTCGCCGTTCCGACCAAGTTCGCCAATGCGGGGCAGGTCTGCGTGACGGGTGACCGCTTCTACGTTCACGAAAGCCTGCACGACGCTTTCGTCGACGGCTTCGTTGCCCGCGCCAAAGCGATCAAGCTGGGTGACGGTCTTGACCCCTCGGTCGCAATGGGTCCGCTGATCAACGCCGGTCGTCTGTCCGAAATGGAAAAGATCGTCGCGGGTGCTGTTGCTGCCGGTGCCAAGCTGGCAACCGGTGGCGCGAGGGCGGCGGGCTTCAACTCGGGGCATTTCTTCTCGCCGACCGTTCTGACCGAGTGCACAGACGAGATGGGTGTCATGGCGGATGAGAATTTCGGCCCCGTCGCCGCGATCACGCGGTTTGCCTCGGAAGAAGAAGTGCTGGCCCGCGCCAATGCCTGCGACATGGGTCTGTCGGCCTATGCCTTCACCACGAACCCCGCCCGCGCGCGGCGCACGGTTCAGACGCTCAAAGCCGGGATGGTCGGCATCAACTCCTTCGCCATGGCGGCATCAGAGGCCCCCTTTGGCGGCACCAACCATTCCGGAATGGGCCGCGAAGGCGGTATCGAAGGCATCCGCGACTACCTTGATGTCAAATCCAGCCAGATGGTGTGGTCATGATCCCCAACAAACTGAAAGCCCTATGGGCTGAGGGCAAGCCCACGATCAACGGCTGGTGTAGCATCGGAAACCCCTTCACCGCGGAAATCATGGCGGCGCAAGGGTTCGATAGTGTCACCATCGACATGCAGCATGGCGCGCTGGACTATGCAGCGCTCTTGCCGATGTTCCAAGCGATGCGGGCCTCTGGGGCTACGCTTATGGCCCGCGTGCCGTGGAATGAGCCCGGGATCATCATGAAAGCACTGGATGCGGGGGCCTATGGCATCATCTGCCCGATGGTGAACACGGGCGAAGACGCCGCCCGCTTCGTGAGCTATCTGCGCTACCCGCCTCATGGGCAACGCAGCTTTGGCCCGACTCGCGTGTCCTTCGCGGCCGGGGCGAACTATGCGACTGAAGCGAATGACAACATGCTGGCTTTCGCCATGATCGAAACCGCAGAAGGCATGGCGAACCTTGAAGCCATCGCCGCGACCCCCGGTCTGGATGGCATCTATGTTGGCCCCGCCGACCTGACGTTGTCGCTGACCCAAGGCCGCCTTGCCCCCGGTTTCGACCGGGAGGAGCCTGAGATGATCGCGGCGCTGCGAACCATCCTTGCCGCCTGCAAGAAGAACGGCATTCGCGCTGCATTGCATTGCGGAACGCCCGACTACGCCGCCGGCGCCATCGGTTGGGGCTTCGACATGACGACTGTCGGCGGCGACAGCCGCTTTCTGGCCGCCGCAGCCGGGGCGGCCGTCGCGGGGTTCCGTAAGCTTACCGACGGCATCACCGGAAAGACGGAAAAGGGGGGCTACTGATGCCGCATATCCTGATTGCCGGAAAGCTGCATCCAGCGGGGCTTGCGCTTTTGGATGCCACGGCGGGAGTGACCTACACTCACATTGAAGAGATCAGCGAAGCCTCTTACCAGGACCATCTGGAACAGGCCGACGGCATGGTGATCCGCACCCAGCCGATGACAGCGGCGTCAGTGGCCAAAGCGGCGCGGGTGCGAATCGTGTCTCGGCACGGCGTCGGCTATGATGCTGTGGATGTGGCCGCGCTGAATGCGCGCGGGATACCGCTCTGCATCGTCGGCGATGTGAACTCGGTTTCTGTCGCCGAGCACGCGATGATGGAGATCCTCGCCTGCGCCAAGCAATTGATCCGGTCGGACCGTGCCGTGCGCAACGGACCTTGGGGCTGGCGCAACAAGCTGGAACAGGGCGAGATTTCCGGCAAGACACTGCTGATCATCGGCTTTGGCCGGATTGGACGGCATCTGGCAACCATGGCTTCAGCTTTCGGGATGAGAATCCAAGCCCATGATCCCTACCTTGCCGCCAAGGGCTGGCCCGACGGGAACGTGGTCTGCGCCAACGATCTGAACGCCGCACTTGCCGGGGCAGATTTCGTCTCGGTCCATATCCCAAAGGCTGACACGCCGATCATCGGGGCTGCCGAGATCGCATCGATGAAGCGCGGGGCGATCATCGTCAACACCGCACGGGGCGGCATCGTGGATGAGGCCGCTTTGTGCGACGGGCTGCGTTCGGGGCAGATTGCGGCTGCGGCTCTGGATGTGTTCGACGCCGAACCACCGCAGACTGACCATCCGTTGCTAGCCTTTGATCAGGTGATCCTGACCCCCCATACTGCCGGGCTGACCGCAGAGGCCGCCGAACGCATGGCCGTGTCGTCGGTGCAGAATGTGCTCGATTTCTTTGCCGGTCGGCTTGATCCGGCGCTTGTCGTCAATGCTGCAGCCCTGACGGGCGCAAAGGAACTTGTGAAATGACCAAACCCAAACTTCGCATCGGCCTGATCGGTACCGGCTTCATGGGCAAGGCCCATGTGTTCGGATTCACTTCAGCCCCCCGCGTCTTTGAATTGCCCTTCGATCTGGAGCTGCACACGGTGGCCGACATCACGGATGAGGCCGCCGAGCGTGCCCGCCAGACGCTGGGCTTTGCCCATGCGACCAGCGACTGGCGCACCATTATGTCCGATCCGGAGATCGACCTAGTGTCGATCACGGCGCCGAATGCGCTCCACAAGGAAATGTCGCTGGCCGCGATTGCCGCGGGCAAGCACGTCTACTGCGAAAAGCCGCTGGCGCCGCTGGCCGCCGACGCGCTGGACATGACCCTTGCCGCCGAAGCCAAGGGAGTGAAGACCCAGGTCGGCTTCAATTACCTGTGCAACCCGATGCTGTCGCTTGCCCGTGACATGATCGCGGGCGGAGAGTTGGGCGAGATCCGCGGCTATCGCGGCATCCATTGCGAAGACTACATGGCTGACCCTTCGGGCAATTTCACCTTCCGCCACGATCCGGCCGGCGGCGGGGCGCTTGCCGACATCGGGTCGCACGCTCTGGCCACGGCCGAGTTCCTGTGCGGGCCTGTAACCCGCGTGATGGGCGATCTTGTCACCATGATCGCTGAGCGGCCCGACGGGCGGGGCGGGCGAAAAGCCGTGACCGTCGATGACGTGGGCCGCGCCTTCCTGCGGTTCGACAATGGTGCCACGGGTAGCATCGAGGGCAACTGGATCGCCACGGGCCGCAAGATGCAGCATGACTTCGAGGTGTACGGCACCAAGGGCGCCTTGGCCTTCAGCCAGGAACGGTTCAACGAGTTGCACTTCTTTTCGACTGCGGATGCCAAGGGCCGCCAAGGCTTTCGGCGGATCGAGGCAAGCCCCGACCACGCGCCCTATGGCCTTTTCTGCGTCGCCGCCGGCCACCAGATCGGGTTCAACGACCTGAAGGCCATCGAGGTTGCAGGCTATATCAACGCCATCGCAGGCAAGGCACTCGAGCCGTTCAACTTCCGCAAGGGCCTGCGCATCCAGACGCTGGTCGAGACGATCCAGACCTCGGCGCGCGAAGAGCGCTGGATCGACGTAAGATGACACTCTCGGTCGGGGTCATCGGTCTGGGCGTGATGGGGGCAGAACATCTGCGCCTTCTGCGCGAGGAAACGGCCGGGGTGCAAGTCACGGCTATCTGTGATGCCGACCCTGACCGCGCAGCCCGGCTGGCGGAAGACGCAATCGCCTTTGCCGATCCGATGGCCCTGATCGCGTCAGACAAGGTGGATGCGGTTGTGATCGCGTCACCCGACGCGACCCATGCGGGTCTGGCGCTTTCATGCCTTTCGGCCGGGAAACCCGCGTTGTGCGAAAAGCCGCTGGCAACCAGCGCAGCTGAAGCATTGCGGGTCGTGGATGCGGAGGTTGCAGTCGGGCGCAGGCTTCTGCAGATCGGATACATGCGACGCTTTGATCCTGCTTACGTCGAGATGAAGCGAGTGGCTGATGAAGGCGGCATTGGGTCGCCCGTCCTTCTTCACAACGTCCACCGGAACGCGGCAGCCCCGGATTGGTTCACCGGTACGATGGCCGTGACCAACTCTTTCGTGCACGAAATCGACATCAGCCGGTGGCTTCTTGGCTCTGATCTGGTGTCAGCCATCGTGCATTCAGCACCTGGCGGCGACCCTTTGCTGATAACGATGGAGACGGACAAAGGCGAGATCGTCTCGACCGAAGTCTTCATGAGCGCCCACTACGGTTATCATGTCCACGCCCAGCTGGTTGGTCGGACGGGCACCGTTCAGATGGCACAACCCTCGGCCACGGTGACGAACAGCGGACTTCATCACGGACATGAATGGCCTGAAAATTGGGTGCCGCGTTTCCGCGATGCTTACCGCGTCCAGATGACGGCCTGGGTGCGGTCTGTTGCAACCGGCATTCCCGCTGGGGCTTCGGCCTGGGACGGATACGTAGCAACGGCTGTTGCAGAACAAGTTGTCACTGCATTGCAGACCGGGACCAAGGCCAAGCTCTTTCTCGGCGCACGACCTGCGCTTTACGCCTGACTCGAGCAAACTCTCAAGGAACCATCCATGCCAATCCGCTTTGCCCTGAACCGAACTTGCGCGCCGCAGATGTCGCTGGCCGATTTCATCACGCTTGCCGTGTCCTCGGGGGCCAATGCGGTGGAAATCCGCAATGACGTCGAAGGACGCGAGTTCGCCGACGGCACACCCGCGAATGAGGTGAAGGCACGGCTGGACGCCGCCGGCTTGGGCGTCGCATCGGTGAACGCCCTGCAACGGTTCAACGAATGGACGCCTGCGCGCGCGAAAGAGGCAGAGGCGATCATTGCCTATGCCGCGACCCTGGGCGCACCAGGAGTAGTACTTTGCCCTGTCCACAATGAGGACCATGGCTGGACCGATGCCGAGGCAGAGCGCAATCTGCGCGACGGGTTGAAAAAGCTGCGTCCGATCCTGAAAGACCACGGCATCACAGGCTATGTCGAACCCCTTGGCATGAAAGGGTCGACCATGAAGCGGCAAAGCATGGCCGTAGAGGCCGTGTCCGATGTGGATGGGTGGGACGCCTACGAGCTGTGCTTTGACACGTTTCAGTTTTTCCGCTGCGGAGATAACGCGATGCACTACGACCGCATCGGTCTGGCGCATATGTCAGGCATCTCGCGGCCCGACCTCAAACCCGATGAGCTGACTGAACCGGACCGAGGGCTGGTCTTCATTGACGACCGCGTCGACAACATCGGGCTTTTGCGAAACCTCGTCGCCAGCGGTTACTCTGGCTTTGTCTCGATGGAACCGTTCAGTCCCGCCGTGCAGAGCGATCCGGAGCTCCTCGCGCATGTGCGGGCAAGCCTGGAGTACGTGTCTACCTTGTTGAAATCGCCAACCTAAAAGCTGCGGCACGGTCAGAAGGCAACACCCCTTGTCCGCCAATGCGGGCAAGGTTTCGAAGGCAATGGTAATTGCTTTGCAAGTATCATTGCCAAAAACATAAATTGACAACTGTGCTGCAAATGCGTCAGATCAGTGCAGGCGGTAGTCGCCAGACCGGCATCTATAGGGCCGGTGATTCCATGGGAGGAACAGGAATGAAGAAGACTCTTCTGCTCGCATCGGTCACGGTGGCGAGCTTGACCTCGGCGGCCTCTGCGGCTGATCTGAAGGTCTGCGTGAGCTGGTCGAACTTCCGCGAAGAACGCTGGAAGACCGATGAAGCTGCTATCAAAGGCGCGCTGGATGCTGCTGGCGCCGAATACATCTCTGCCGATGCGCAGACCTCGGCCACCAAACAGCTCGCCGATATCGAAGGCATGATCACCCAAGGCTGTTCGGCGCTTATCATCCTGGCGCAGGACTCGGCCTCAATCGGGCCGGCTCTGGATGCCGCTGCCGACGCCGGCATCCCGGTGGTGGGCTACGACCGTCTGATCGACGATCCCCGCGCTTACTACCTGACCTTCGACAACGTCGAAGTAGGCCGGATGCAAGCACGCGCTGTTCTCGAAGCGATGCCGAAGGGCCGTTACGTCATGATCAAGGGCTCGCCCGTTGACCCGAACGCAGACTTCCTGCGCGGCGGCCAGCAGGAAGTCCTGCAGGCGGCGATCGACGCCGGTGATGTCACCATCGTCGGTGAAGCCTATACGGACGACTGGCAGCCCGCCAACGCCCAGAAGAACATGGAGCAGATCCTGACCGAGCTCGACAATGGCGTTGACGCCGTCGTCGCCTCGAACGACGGAACCGCAGGCGGCGTCGTTGCTGCGCTGACCGCACAAGGAATGGCCGGTATTCCGGTTTCTGGTCAAGATGGCGACATGGCCGCGTTGAACCGTGTGGCTCTTGGCACCCAGACCGTTTCCGTGTGGAAAGACAGCCGTGCGCTCGGCAAGACCGCTGGCGAAATCGCGGTCGCTCTGGCCAGCGGCACCGCAATGGATGCTGTCCCCGGCACGATCAAGTTCACCACACCGGGCGGCAAGGAAGTCAATGCGACGCTGCTCGCACCGCAGCCGATCACCAAGGACAACCTGAACCTGGTTTTGGATGCGGGCTGGATCACCAAGGACGTGCTCTGCGCCGGCGTCTCGGGCGTCGCGGTCTGCGAGTGACCTGACACCGATCGGTGCGCCCCGGCCTGTCGTAGGGCCGGGGCGAATCCATAAGGGGGGAAGTGCCGGAAGGTGCTTTAGGGAGGAAAGAGAAGATGTCAGATCAAGGGCTTTCCGCCCAGGGAACGGCACAGCGCCGCAGCGTGATCGACACGTTGGAAATCGACGTTCGGCTGCTTGGCATGCTGATGGCATTTGCAGCCGTCGCTGTCGTGTTTACCATCTGGACCGGCGGCACATTCGTGGGGCCGCGGAACGTATTCAATATCGCCGTACAGACTGTCCCGGTGGCCATCATGGCCTGTGGCATGGTCTTTGTGATCGTTGCACGGCACATCGACCTGTCGGTCGGGTCCATGCTGGCCATGTGCTCGGCCATCATGGCCATGAGCCAGACCTCCTGGCTGCCATCCGTCCTCGGGACCGAGTACGGCAATCCTGTCGTCCTTGCGATGACAGTCGTGATCGGTCTTGCCTTCGGCACGCTGATGGGCGCTGTGACCGGCTGGCTGGTCGGATATCAGCGGATTCCGTCCTTCATCGTCACGCTTGGTGGCCTTTTCGTCTGGCGCAACGTGAACTGGTTCACAACCAACGGGCAGTCGGTATCCTTGACGGATCCCAACCTCCTGATGTTCGGCGGTACTGAAGGCGTCCTTGGCGCCACGGCAAGCTGGGTTCTGGGCTTGATTGCAGCCGTTATCGCCGTATGGGCCATTTTCGCATCGCGCCGGAACAAGCAAAGCCATGGCTTCATCGTGAAACCAGTCTGGGCCGAGGCCGTCATGGCCGGTCTGATCGTAGGCGTGATCCTGTTCTTCGTCGGCTGGCTGTCGCGCTACCCCGTTCCGCCGGCCAAGCTGAAGCGCCTGTTCGAGGCGCGCGGCGAGGTCATGGCGGAGGGCTATACCGCCATGCACGGCCTGCCGATCTCGGTTCTGATCCTGATCGCGGTGGGTGTCATCATGACAGTCGTCGCCCGCAAGACGACTTTCGGCCGATACATTTTCGCCATGGGCGGCAACCCCGACGCGGCCGAACTTTCGGGGATCAACACCCGCGCCCTGACCGTGAAGATCTTTGCACTGATGGGATTTCTGTGCGCCCTTGCGGCCCTTGTCGCTCAGGCGCGCCTGCAGAGCCATGGCAATGACATCGGCATGCTGGAAGAACTGCGTGTGATCGCGGCAGCCGTCATCGGCGGCACGGCTTTGGCGGGTGGCGTCGGCACCATTTACGGAGCGATCCTCGGCGCACTCATCATGCAATCCCTGCAATCCGGCATGGCGATGGTCGGCGTGGACACGCCCTTTCAGAACATCGTCGTCGGCCTCGTCCTGATCATCGCCGTCTGGGTCGATATCCTTTATCGCAAACGTCTGGGGCTTTCCAAATGATCGACAGAACCAAACCTCTCGTCGAGATGCGCGACATTTCCATCTCTTTCGGTGGGATCAAGGCGGTGGA